>JADLHO010000177.1 GCA_020848735.1 Planctomycetota bacterium
AACGCGCGATCAGAGCATGATGCCGACCCGGGTCGTCACTCCGCGGGTGGTGACGAGGCCCAGCGCGTTCGCGGGCGGGTCGAGCAGCAGGAACTGGACGTGGAACTCCTGACCGAGTGCTCCCACGTCGACCGGCATCGGCAGGATCGCGAACACGCGCCCCTGGGAGTTCGTGGTCATCGGGATGCCGATCATCGGATCCGTCAGCAGCCGGCAGCCCTGGGCACCGATGAAGCCGAGTTCGAGAGGCAGGGAGAATCCTGCCCAGTTCGTTCTCGATGTCCCGAGGTTGAACACCGCCGGCATGCTCGCGGGCCCGCCACTCGTCGTGTAGCTGACGGTTCCGCCGATCCCGGGCGTGCCGTTCACGGTGGTCGTCGGAGTGCCGGTGCTACCCGCGCATGCGGTTCCGAACACGGTGTTGCTGCCGATGACGGCGCCGACCCAGGTGCGCAGGGCGAAGCGGAGCTCCTCGCGGAGCATCTCGCAGTAGGCGGCGGTGATCGCATTGAAGTTGACGGTCTTGTCGATCGCGTCGTTGAAGAACGTCCCCACCGCGTACTGCTGCCAGACCACCCGCCCGGCGATCACGAACGGGATCGAGATGTAGCCGAAGTAGCTGCCGTGATAGCGGGGCACGCTGGGCCAGTCGTAGTTGCCGCCCTTCGCCGCATAGGTGATGTTGCCACGGAACGCTTCGAGCACCGCGCCGCTCACGCCCTCGCTCGCTGCCTCGGCCGTGATGATGGCCTCGATGTCGAGGGTGCCCACACGGGGGTAGGTGCGCGAGTTGATCATCAGCTCGTGGAACGGCGCGCGGAAGTTCGGCAGGTTGCCGTCGGCCATGTAGTCGTGGAGCGCGCCGAGGTCCTCGAGCGTCGTCGTGTTCTCGGTCGGCCCCCCGCAGCCGAAGACGTGGTTGATGCGCGTGCGCGGCATCGAGAGGACGGTCGACGCATGGTCGTTCAGGGCGGCGACGCCGAACGTGTCGACGAGCGCCTTGGTCCGCGCGTTGTCCGAGTTCTCCATCATGTGCCGCAGCGAGGTCTCGAGCGTGTCGGTGACGACCGGCGGCCCGCCATTCGGACAACTCCCGGTCGTGCCGAGCGGGACGCTGCCGTTCGCAGCGAGCGACGTGGCGCCGATCGAGCACAGGTACATCGCGTAGGCATGGGGCAGCGTCTTGAGCGTGCTCGCGGGTTCGAACCGGATGCCTTCGTTGAGCTTCACCAGCTCCGTCGATGTCGTGCCGTCCAGCCGCCGCAGGTAGGCGCCCAGATAGCCCGTCGTGCCGTTGTTGAGGATCTGGCTGATGCGCGTGCCGCGCCCATCCAGATTGTTGTTGAGGATCACGTCGAACGTCGAGCTGGTGACGCGCTCGATGTCGACGATCCGCCGTCCATATTGATTGACGAGCTGCGTGAGGGACGACGACGACTGGTCGAAGTAGTAGCCCCAGACTCCGCTGGACTGGTTCATCACGACGTCGTAGGTCCCGTCGCCGACGGGGTCGAGGTCGACCAGGCGCGCGTTGTTCTGGTTGAGGAAGGTCGACACCTGGGCCCGCGAGATCCCGAGGTACCACCACCAGGAGCGCAGGTCGGCGCCCGCGTTGCGGATGGCGATCGCGGCGTAGACGCGCGCGCTGCCCGAGGTGTAGCCGTCGACGTCGACGATGCGGTAACCGTTCGCGCCGAGGAAGTTGCCGATCGTCGTCCCGGAGGACCCCAGGAACAGAGTCCAGTCCTTCGTCGCCGCTCCCGTGTTGCTCACCATCACCACCGCGAAGCGGCGGGTCCCGGAGCTGTCGAGATAGCTCTCGACGTCGATCGGGCGCGCCTGGTTCTGCGCGAGGTACGACCGCAGCTCGGTCGAGGTGACGTTGTAGTACCACCACCAGCCGGTGACGTGGTAGCTCCCACTGTTCTGCACCAAGGTCACCGAGAAGCGTGGCGAGGCCGGGTCGTAGATCTCGAGGTCGGTGATCCGGTAACCCTGGGCGATGTGGTTGCCGATGGTGGTCGCGCTGACGTTGGGCTGCCAGATCGTGTCGATGGGTTGCGTGCTCTCGCGTTCCACCTGTGCCGTGAGGGTCGGGAGGAGGAGAGTCAGGCAAAGGGCGATACGAAGCAGGACGGAGAAGAGGTCGCGTGCCATGGGGGCCAGTTGCTCGGGAGGATTCGGACGCGCGGTCGCGCGCCCGACGCCCAAGGTGGGGAAGGCGTGACGCTGGACAGGGACCGTGCGCTTTCTTCCGAGGACTCGCCTGGGTGCTAGCATCGCGGCATGGCCGTGGACGGGCACCAATCCCAGGTTGGAGCAGCCGACGCGCTGACGACCCTGCACGTCCGGCAGGCGCTGGCCGGGGATCAGCGGAGCGCCGACTGGCTGGTGACGCGACTCTCGCCGTTGCTGCTCGCCCACGCGCGCTATCGCCTCGGCAATCTCGTCCGGCAGCACGATCCGGAGGACATCGTGCACGATGCCTGGCTGGTGACGCTGCCGCGATTCGCGGAGCTGACCGCGCGCGGCGGACGCTTCACGCCGGTCCTGTTGCGGTTCCTGAGCACGACCGTGGTCAACCGGGTTCGCAATCTGCGCTACGAGCGTGCCCGTCGTGGATCCTCGCAGTCGCCGTCCCGTGTCGAGGCCGATTGCAGTGGCCCGATCTCCCACGCGATGCGGAACGAGTGCACCGCTAGCGTCCACGCTGCCATCGATCGACTGGATTCCGCCGACCGGGAGGTCGTGCTCCTACGGGGGGTGGAGCAGGTCTCCGCGCAGGCGGCCGCCGTCGTGCTCGGAGTCTCGGTGGATGCGGTGAACAAGCGCTACCAGCGGGCCCTCGCCCGTCTGCGCGCGCTCATGCCGGGTTCGGTGTTCGACGAGGTCGAGCCGTGACCGACGCCGCGAACGCCGACGAGAACGCGATCGTCATGGCGTTCCTGTGCCGCTACGAGGCGGACCGCGACGCGCGCGGAGCGCCCGCGGAACTCGCGGAGTACCAGGCTCGCTATCCGGGCTTCGAGGCCGTGATCGCCCGCGAGTTCGCCGCGCTGCGTGCGGCCGAGGCGTCGGTCGATGCCACGCTGACGCAACGGCTGCAGGGGCAACGCTATGTCCCGCTCGGCGAGATCGGGCGCGGCGGCATGGGTGTGATCCTGCGTGTTCGCGACGATCGCCTCCGCCGCGATCTCGCCATGAAGCTCCTCACGTCGGCGCGCGGCGACGGCCCGGCTTCCGGGGAGGCCGGCCTGCGCCGATTCCTCGACGAAGCACACATCACCGGCCAGCTCGCGCACCCGGGGATCGTTCCGGTCCACGACCTCGGCATCGACGGGGACGGCCGCGTGTTCTTCACGATGGCGCTCATCGAGGGCCGGGACCTCGCCGGCATCCTCGGCGCACTCCACGCCGGTGATCGCGATTGGTCGCTGGCTCGGGTGCTCGGGGTCCTGCTGCGCGTGTGCGAGGCGGTGGCGTTCGCGCAGAGCCGCGGCGTGATCCACCGCGACCTCAAGCCGAGCAACGTGATGGTCGGCGCGTACGGCGAGACCTACGTGCTCGATTGGGGTCTGGCGCGGGTGCTCGGTGCACCCGACGCGCGTCGCATCCGGCTGCCGGTGGAGGACGGCGCGGAGCCGCAGCGCACCGTCGCCGGGGACGTCGTCGGAACACCGGCCTACATGGCGCCGGAGCAGGCGCGCGGCGAGACCGAGAGGATCGACGCCCGCGCCGATGTCTACGCGATCGGAGCGATGCTCTACCACCTGCTGACCGGGGCGATGCCGTATGCGACGTCGGGTTCCGGGCGGGCGTCGTCGCGCGAGGTGCTGGCCGCGGTGCGCGAGGGACCGCCTCCCGCCGTCGAGAGCCTCGCGCGGGGCGTCGCACCGGAGCTGGTGGCGATCTGCGACCTGGCGATGCAGCGGGAACCCGAAGATCGCTACGAGAACGTCGCGACGCTCGCCGAGGACCTGCGCGCGTTCCTCGAGGTCCGCGTCGTCCGCGCCTACGAGACCGGCGCGGTGGCCGAGCTCCGCAAATGGATCCTGCGCAATCGCGCGGTGGCGTCGATGGCCGCCGTCGTGGTGATGGCGCTCGCCGTCGGGCTCGGGTTCAGCCTGCAGCAGAAGGCGCGAGCCGACGCGCGCGCCGCCGAGGCGGAGGCCAACTTCCAGGTGGCCCGCGACGCCACCGATCGGATGTTGACCCGCGTCGCGCAGCACCGGCTCGTCAACGTGCCGCAGATGGAGGGGATCCGCCGTGATCTCCTGCGCGACGCACTGGCGATGCACCAGGACCTGCTCAGCCGGCGACGCGACGATCCGCGGGCGCAGCTCGATGTCGCCCGTTCGCTCGTGCACGTGGCGCGCATCCAGCGCGCGCTGGGCGAGTACGGCGAGGCTCGCGACGCTGCGGAACGGGCGATCGCCTCACTCACCGCGATGGTCCGGGACGAGGACGGGCGCCGTGAAGTGCGCGTGGGACTCGCCGACGCGCGCGACGCGCTCGGCTACATCCTGATCGAATCCGGTGATCTGGCGGGAGCGGCCGCGGCCTTCGGGGCCGCCGTCGACAGCCTCGACGAGCTGCTCGCCGGGAGTCCCGGCGATGGTCCCTTGTCGAACCGGAAGGCCCAGAGCCTCCACAACCTCGCCACCGCGCTGAGCCGCGAAGGCAGGTGGGCCGAGTCGCTCGACACACGCCGTCGGGTGATGGCGCTCGCCGAGGCGCGCCTCGCGGCGCAACCGGATCATCCCGAAGCGCGGGACTTCGCCGCGAGCGCGGCGATGAACCTGGGTCTGGCGCTCGCCAACCTCGACGAGCTCCCCGAGGCCGAGCGGTATCTGCGCGAGACGCTGGAGCACTGCGCGCCGGTCGACGCGGAACACGAGCGCGACGGTCGGCGGCGCCTCGGGCTGGCCAGCGCCTGGCACCGGTTGTCGATGGTGCAGCTGCGCCAGGCGAAGGCGGGTGATGCCCGTGTCTCGATCGAAGCCGGTGTCGCGACGCTGCGAGCCCTGATCGCCGACTTCCCGCGAGTGCACGAGTACCGCCGCGAACTGGGTGCCAGCCTGACGCAGCTCGGCAAGGTGTTCGCCCAACTCGACGCAGCAGGTCCCCAGGTCGACGCCCTGCTCGCGGCGGTGCAGGAACAGACCGACGCGCTGCGGCTGGCGCCGAAGGACGCGCTCAGCGCCGAGCTGCTGGACGGGACCTGGCGTTGGCTCGTCACGGTGTTGCTGGACGCCGGTCGCCACGCGGAGGCGGCGGCGCAGGTCGCCGCCTTCGCGAACGCCGAGACGACGCCGCTGCCGCCGCTGCATGCCGCCCGTCTGCTCCTGCAATGTGCCGCGAAGGCGGCGGCCGACGAGGGACTCACCGCGGAGGAGCGCGCGCGGGTCGTCGAAGGTCACACGCACGACGCCGTCCTGGCGTTGCGCCGGGCCGCCGCGGTCGAGCCGGGCTGCCTCGCGGCCGAGGAGTTCGAGGTCCTTCGCAGTCGAGCGGACTTCCAGGCGCTGAGGGCCGAAGCGGAGCGCCGCTGAGGGAGCAGCGGCGCTCGCGTTCGCGTCACCCGCGCAGGGTCACGAGCCCGGAGCGGCGACGTGGCACGGGAACGACGGCGCGGCGCAGCGCTTGGTGTTCACGATCGGCGTGATCGTTGCGGACTCAGCGAGCATGACCCGGCGCAGGCGCAGGCGGACTCCGACGTGCCGCCGGGCCGGATTGCGGACCGCCTGCGCGACGTGTCGACGCGCGGTGCATCGACCCTCGTCCCCGCGGACGCCCTGCTCCTGCGCCGGGAGCGTGGAGGAGACGGCGACGAGGGCGAGGATCGTGAGGGCGAGCGGGCGCAGCATCGGGATGGCGTGCAGGAGCCTATCGCGCTCCGGCGCGCCGGGGCGACGGCGTGCAAGGTCCGGCTCGCGCCGTTGGCTAGCATCCGCTCCCATGGGACCCAGCCGCAGCGGCGAGGCGCCGGACGATGCCGCTCGATCGGCGCTCCGCGCGTATGCCGACCGCGCGCAGGCCGGAAAGGCCGAGAGCATCGGCGAGTTCATCGCGAGCAACGGCTTCCTCGAGGAGGTGCTGAAGTCGGTCCTCGCACGCATCGGGTCGGAGGAGGATCTGGCCGCCGCATTGCTCGCTTCGCCCGAGGCCGGCGAGCGGCCGCGCTTCCGCATCCTCCGCCCGCTCGGCGCCGGGGGCATGGGGACCGTGCACCTCGCCTGGGACGAGGTGCTCGGTCGCAATGTCGCCCTGAAGGAGGTGCGCCCCGAGTTGCTCGCGTCGGCCGAGGCCCGCGCGCGCTTCGCGCTGGAGGCGCGCGCCGCGTCGATGCTCTCGCACCCGAACCTCTGTCCCGTCTTCGACGTCGGCGAGCGCGACGGTGTGCCGTTCATCGTGATGCCCTTCGTCGAAGGCGAGACGCTCGCGGCGCGCATCGCGCGTTGGCAAAGCGAGCGGCGCAATCCGAGCAGGACGGGGCACCCGAGCAGCATCGAGGCGCGCGGACTCAATGAGGTCATGGACCTCGTCGAGACGCTCGCACGCGCGATGCATCACGCGCACGAGGTCGGGCTCGTCCACCGCGACCTGAAGCCGGGGAACGTGATCGTGCGGGACGACGGGAGCCCGATGGTCCTCGACTTCGGCCTCGCCCACGTGGACGCGGAGGTCGCGCTCACGCGCACCGGCCTGCAGCCAGGCACGCGCGAATACATGGCGCCCGAGCAGATCGCGCCGCGCGGGCGCTCGATCGACCGGCGGACGGACGTCTGGGCGCTCGGCGTGATCCTCTACGAGTGCCTCGCCCTCGAGCGGCCCTTTCGCGGCGACGACGATCTCTCGCTCGCCCAGGCGGTGCTCGCGGCGAGACCGATGCGATTGCGCGCGCTGGGCTGTCGCGTGCCGCGTGACCTCGAGGTCGTGATCGAGACCGCGCTCGCTCCGGAGCCCGAGCGCCGCTACCGCACCGCGCTCGACCTCGCCGAGGATCTGCGGCGCGTCCGCCGTCACGAACCCGTGCGCGCCCGCCGTGCGGGCCTGGGCGTGCGTGTGCTGCGCTGGTGTCGTCGGGAGCCGTGGATCGCCGCGACGCTCGGCATCGTCGCCGTCGCCTTGACCGTCGTCGCCGCGCTGCTCTCGCTCGCCGAGGAGCGCCTCGATCGCTTCCAGCTCCTGCAGCATCTCGAGCGACTGCGCACCGCGACGATCGAGGCGACGGCGCTCTTTCCCGCGGCACCTTCACGGATCCACGACCTCGTGGCCTGGCTCGAAGGCCCTGGTGCCGAGGCCGCGGCCTTCGCCGAGCGCCTGCCGCGTGAGATCGAGCGCGTCGCCGCGCGCGCGCAGGACGACGGCGCGGCGGCGTATCTGCATCGACTGCTCGGCGAGCACCAGAAGGCCTTCGCGGAGTTCATCGCTCCCGAGGGGCTCCTCGCGCGGGTGCGGAACCGTCTCGAACGCGCGCGGGACCTCGAACGGATCTCGCTCGTCGAGCACGCCGCCGCATGGCGCGAGGCCGTCGAGATCGCCGGCCGGGCCGGCATCGCATTGAGTCCGCAGCTCGGCCTCGTGCCGCTCGGCGTCGATCCCCGGTCCGGGTTCCTCGAGTTCCACGATCTCGCGTCGGCGCGCGATTGGCGATCCTCGCCGACGCGCGACCCCGCGACGGGCCGCCTCGGCCTCACCGACGACAGCGGGATCGTGCTCGTGTTGCTGCCGCGCCGGAGCGCCATGCTCGGGGCACAGGCCCGCTCCGCGGATGAGCCCTGCTACGACGCCGCCGCGGATCCGAAGGGTCGTCCCCGGAGCGTCGAGATCGGCCCGCTGTTCGTCTCGAAGTTCGAGCTCACGCAATCGCAGGTCCGCGCGCTCGAGGGCATCGATCGGAGTCGCGAATACGCGGGCAAGGAGAAGTTCGGCATCCGGGTCACGCTCCGTCATCCGGCCGAGTTCCTCTCGGCGCAGACCGCGCGCGAGCTGCTCGCGCGGTGCGGGATGCGCCTGCCGACGAGGGACGAATGGGAGTTCGCCTGCCGCGCCGGCGGCGAGACCCCCTGGAGCACGGGCGACGACGAAGCCTCGCTCCAGGGTCACGCGAACCTGCTCGACCGCACGGCCGCGGCTCGCTGGCCGCTCTGGTGGTTCAAGGACGGCAAGCCGCGCGAGGGCCAGCCGGTGCTCGACGACGGCTGGGTCGACCATGCCCCGGTGGGGTCCTTCCTGACGAACGCATTCGGATTGCACGACCTGCACGGCAACGTCTACGAGATGGCCGAGGCCAATCCCGGGCCCGGGGACGAGATCGGCCTGCGGGGCGGCAACTTCAGCAACAGCCCGACGACGGCCAAGTGCTGGTATGACATTCCCTTCCCCAGCGGAACACCGGCGCCTGAACTGGGCGTCCGACCGGTGCGCGCATTGCATCGCTGACGAGGCGAGGGTGTCCGCCCCTCGACACGGCCGAGGCCACGGCTGAGACCGCGGCCGACAGGAGAACCATGAGCTCGACCCGAATCCGTTCGATCGCCGCTGTGCTCGTGCCGGCTGCCCTCACCGCCACCGGGCTCCAGGCGCAGTCCTCGCACACGCTCAGCACGAGCGCGAGCGCGCCGGTGGTGATCAGCGGGCCGACCGCGATCCAGGGCTTCAGCGCGTCGGCGTTGGGATACCACTCCCTGCGACGCGTCTCCGTGTCGCGCGACAGCACGCCCAATCAGTTCGTCGCCTACGTCTCGGCGATGCAGAGCTCCAGCTCGCTGTTCCCGATCGTCGACGTCTACAGCTTCTGCATCCCGAGCAATCCGAATTGCCCGAACCCGATCGTCGCCAATCCCCGCACCGAGGTGAACTGCTCGGGCTCGCGTGACCTCGACGTGATCGTGTCGGACGGCCGCTACGGCAACTCGGGCGCACCGACCAAGCCGCTCATCCACGTGAAGGACCCGAACGACAGCTATTCGGACTACCCGCTGGGTTGTCCGAGCGGCGTCCTGGGCGAAGAGACGTACTACATGCCTCACGTGCTCGTGAAGAAGAACGGGCTGGGCGACATCACCGGGGTCTTCGTGAGCTACGCGGACCCGGCAGTCCTCGGAGGCTCGATCCAGAGCGTGGAGATCAACATCGATCCCAACTGGACACCGGGTGGCGGATTGCCCTGCCCGAACGGCCGGAGCGGCAGCGCCCCCAACATGGGGATGCCCAAGGGCATGCCCAGGACGGTGTGCAGCCACTTCGACTCCACGCCCTATCTCGGTCGCACCGAGGCCACCGACGTCGTCGCCGATTCCTTCGGCAACCGCGTGGGCTATCTGATCCAGGACTACGACCTGGCACCGACCGGTGCGACGCGTCGCTTCACCTGGGTCGGCAGCACGGGCCTGGACCGCAATGGGGCGCAGAAGGCCGAGTTCGAGCCGATCCCGCCCTCGCCCCAGAACTTCGTCGGCTCTTCGCTCGGCGGCACGCTGTTCATGACCCGACCGAACCCGCTCGTGAGCGGCGACACCGAGCTCGTGCGGGTCGACACCTGCGCGATCTCCGTCGGGGCGGCGTCGCCGGGCCTCGTCGCCGAGCTCAACCTCGTCCTGCCGTTCGACTATCCCGACAACCAGGGATTCCTCGCGCTGCTGCTCGGCACGCCGGGACCTGCGCTCGCGATTCCCGGCTTCGCAGGTCTCCTGCACCTCGACGTGCTCGCGGGCTTCACCGCGGTCTTCGGGGTCCAGCCCGTGCAGGACGCCGCGGCCCGCGTGCTCGTGCCGGTCCCGGTCGGCATCTCGCCCGGGTTCGCGGTCGATCTCCAGGGCGTCGTGATCGAGACCTCCGGTCCGCGCCTCGGGATCCTCACGAACCTCACGCAGCTCGTCGTCCTGCCCTGACGGCGTGCCCGGCCCTCACGCCTCGCGGAGCTCTTCGAGCTTCGCGCGCACCTTCTCCGCGTGTCCGGCCGCCTGCACCTTGCCCCAGTGCCACGCGACTTTGCCGCTCGGATCGATGAGCGTCGTGCTGCGGATCACCCCGACGCTCTGCTTGCCGTAGAGCGTCTTCTCGCCCCACGCGCCGTACTTCTCCATGACGGCGTGATCGGGGTCGGAGAGCAGGGTCAGCTTCAGCGCGTGCTTCGCGATGAACTTCCGGTGCGAGGCGTCGTCGTCGGGGCTCACGCCGAGGACCACGGCGTCGAGGCCGTCGAAGTCCGCGATGCCGGCCGTGAACTCGCAGGCCTGCGTCGTGCAGCCGGGCGTGTCGTCCTTGGGATAGAAGTAGAGGACGACCCACCTGCCGGCGAACTCGCTCAGCTTCCGCTTCTTGCCGTCCTGGTCTGCGAGGGTGAATGCGGGGGCTTTCTTGCCGATCTCCATCACGTGCGACTCCATTCGTGGATGCGGGGCCAGACGGCGACGCAGCGATCGCCGTCGACGACCTGGTAGGCGTCGAACGCCGAGCAGGTCATGCAGGAATGATTGGGGACGATGCGCACGCGGCTGCCGAGCGGGAGCCGCGCGAAGTCGAGCGAAGCGCCGGGGCGGGACTCGAGGACGCCGTGTTCCTGATAGACCTCCGCGACGACGAGACCCTCGAGCAGCGTCGAGCCGGCCTCGTCGAGCACCAGGCCGTAGCCGCAGTCGCGCGTTCCGCCGAGGCTGCGCGTGCTGCGGTCCTTCGAGAGTGCGAGGCCGCCGGCGTCGATCAGGGCGCGGCCGTGCGCGCGTTGATGCCCGATCACCGTCGCGAGCACCGTCGTCGCGACGTCGTCGAGCGTGCACGAGCCGATGGCGGCCTGGAACGCGTCCATGAAGACGTAGACGCCCGCACGCAGCTCGGTGACCCCGGCGAGGGCCGTGGCATGCGTCGCGGTCGGTGTCGAGCCGACGCTGACGATCGGGACCGTCAGGCCGGCCGCTTCGAGCCGTTCGCGTGCGTCGACCACCGCACGGCGCTCGTCCTCCGCGATCGCGCGGATCGCGGCGATGCCCCCGGCGCCGTAGCTGTGGCCCGCGTGCGTGTAGACGCCGGCGAAGCGCGTGTCCCGTCGGTCGGCGAGCCGGCGCGCGAGCGCGACGAGGACCGGATCGCGAGGCAGCAGGCCCGAGCGGTGTTCGCCGCTGTCGACCTCGAGCATCACCTCGAAGACGACGCCCTCGCGCTGCGCGGCATCGCCGATCCACCGCACCGCCTCGGCCGAGTCCGCCGCGAGGCGGACGCGCACCCCGTCCCTCGCGAGCGCGGCGAGGCGCGGCAGGCGATGGGGTGCCGCCGCCACCGCATAGAGCTGATCGCGCCAGCCCTGGGCCGCGAAGTACTCGGCCTCGCGGGTCGTCGAGACCGTGATCCCGTACGCGCCTGCCGCGGGCAGGAGTCGCGCGACGTCGGCGCTCTTGCAGGTCTTGAGGTGAGGCCGCAGCGCGACGCCGAGCGCGCGTGCCCGCGCCTCCATGCGCTCGGCGTTGCGCAGCAGCCGGCGGCGATCGAGGAGCAGCGCCGGGGTCTCGAGCTCGGCGAGCGGCGTCATCCGGGCTGGGCCGGCGGTGCGGTGGCCGGCGACGCTTCGAGGAGCGCGGCCTTCCGGTAGCGGATCGCGTGGCTGAAGAAGTAGTTCACGACCGGCAGACCGAGCACGAGCCCCCAGACCCCGACGAGCTTGCCGGCGACCGTCAGCACGATGAGGACCAGCACCGCGTTCATCCGCAGGTGGTGTCCGTAGATCTTCGGGTTGAGGAAGTAGGCCTCGATGAAGTGCACGATCAGCACCATCGCGACCGCCGCGAGCAGGAGCGGCATGCCCTCCTGCGAGAGCGCCTGCAGACAGATCGGGGTCGAGCTGATGAAGACACCCGCCACCGGGATGAAGCTGCAGAAGAACACGACCGTCGAGAGGAACACGAGGTTCGAACTCATCCCGAGCAGCCAGAGCCCGAGCGCGGTGAGGATCGTGTTCACCATCGCGATGAACAGCTGCGCCTCGAGGGCACGTCCGAGCGTGACGCCGAAGTCGCGGATGTTGTCGGCGACCTCGTCGTAGATGAAGCCGAGCTTGGTCTTCGCGAGGCCCTGCACCGCCTTCTTGAGGTGCGCGAGATCGAGCACGATCAGGAACGAGAAGAGGAGCGAGAGCAGGAAGGCGGAGCTGATGCCGAAGATCGGGCTCGCGATGTTGTGCAGCAGGTCCATCGCGCCGGTGAGGCTCGTGCGCGACTCCTCGGTGCGGCGGCGGATCTGGGTCGCCGACGGCGTCGACGCGGCCTCGGGCGGACCGATGAACTCCGCATCCGGCGGGGTGAGCGGCTGGCGCGGCTCGGTCTCCTCGCCGGGGCTCTCCTTCGGCACCCAGTTGAGCAGGTACTCGACGAGATCGATCGCCTTCAGATCGGCGGGGATCTGCGAGCGCGCCCAGGCCCACTTGTTCCGCGCGGCCTCGATCTCGGCGTCGATCTTCTCGAGGTAGACCGGGTACTCCTTCGCGAGGGTCTGTGCCTGCTGCCGGAACGCCGGCGCGAGTGCGATGCCCAGCGTGATGAGCGTGCCGACGAACACGACCGAGACGAGCACGACGCGCATCACGCGGTTCTGGATGCGGTGCTGCAGGCCCTGCACGCCGTGTTCGAGGATGTACGCGAAGACGAAGGTCAGGAAGACCAGCAGGAAGAAGGGCCGCAGCAGGTAGAGGATCCCGGCGAGCAGCGCCCAGACGAAGACCCGGGTGCCGAGCGAGAAGATGCGGTCCCAGGGCGGGGGAAGGGGGGTCGACGGCGTCGCCGGCGCACCCGCTTCCTGCGGGGTCATGGTCGACGTCTGGTTCGCTTCGCTCGGGATCGGGTTCAAGGTCGGCGCCAAGGTAGCGGGGTCCATCACATGCGGCCAGGAAGGCGAACGGGTCGAGCGATCACTTGCGGAGCGTGCGCTGCGCGAAGGTGCGGAGGCTGTCCTGGACTTCGGGCCGTCGCCAGATTTCCCGGACTTCGGCGTCGTCGCGCGCCGCGTCGCGCGCGAGTCGTTCGAGCGCGGGAGCGGCGAGCTGGCGCTTGGTCAGCGCATAGGTCGCGCTCGGGACGGCGGCCAGGCGGCGCGCCGCGGCGAGCGCGGTCGTGAGCAGGGACTCCGCGGGGCCGAGCTCGTCGACCAGGCCGAGCGCGCGCGCATCGGCGAGCGACTCGGTGCGACCCGAGAGCACCAACGAGCGGGTCACGGCGTCGCCGGCCCGCTGGCGCAGGATCTCGATCCCCACCGCGGGGAACGGCACGCCGACGAGCAGCTCCGGGACACCGATGCGGCCGTTGCCCGTCGCGGCCACCACGTGATCGCACCCGATCGCGAGCAGACATCCGCCCGCGATCGCGTGCCCGTTCACCGCGGCGACGGTCGGCAAGGGCAGCGTGAAGAGCTCGAGGATCGCATCGCTCAAGGCCGGCAGGAAGCGCGCGACGTAGTCCGGGCCGCCCTCGACGACGCGCGGCAGGTCGACACCCGCGGAGTAGATCGAGCCGCGCGCGGCGAGCACGAGTGCTGCGGGTCCGTCGGCGCGGATCGCGCGGAGCGTGCTGCCGAGCGCCGTGCAGAACTCGAGGTCCATCGCGTTGGCCTTGCCGTGCTCGAGCCAGAGCACCTCGACGTCGCCGTGGACTTCGCGTCGCAACATGCCGGGACGATACGGACTCCCTCGCGGGCTCCTAGCGCGGCAGGTGCAGTTCGGCGATCAGGGGCAGGTGGTCCGAAGCACGTCGCGCGAGGGGGAGACGGGAGGGCCCGACCTCGAGGAGCTGCAGCTCGCCGCGCACCCAGATCGAGTCGAGCGCGCGCAGGGGTGCCCAGGCGGGGAAGGTCTTCGGCGGGCGTGCCGAGCCGCGGAAGCCCGCGCGGCCGAGGTGCTTCGTTCCCAGCGAGGCCCAGACGTCGTTGAAGTCGCCCGCGACGAGGATCGGCGACTCCGCGTGCAGCCCCGCGAACGGATGACTCGCGAGGAAGCGGGCCATCTGCAGATCGCGGATGCGTTCGGTCAGCCCGAGGTGGAGGCAGAAGACGTGCAGCGTCCGCGAGCGCCCCGCCGGTGTCCGCACGCGGATGCGCGCGTGGAGCACGGAGCGGCGCTTCGTGCCGGGGACGGTGAGGTCGATGTTCTCGGTGCTCGCGATCGGCCAGCGCGAAAGGATCGCGTTGCCGTACTCGCCGCCGCGACGGAACCGGTGGTTGGCGAACCAGGCGCGATGGCGGAAGCCGAGGCGCTCCCCGAGCAGGTCGACCTGGCGGTGCCAGTCCTTCCGTCCAGCCGTATTCGCGACCTCCTGGAGCAGGCAGAGATCCGGACGGTGATGGGCGACCGTCTCGACGATGCGCTCCGGCTCGTAGCGGCGGTCGACTCCGCCGATGCACTTGTGGACGTTGTAGCTGAGAGCCCGCAGTCGCATGGTGTTGGCGCGCGGCGGATTCTCGCGGCGCGGTCGTCGCTGCCAAGGCTCGAGGCTCGTGAGGATGACTCGAGTGGTGACGGCGCTCCCGCGCGGGTCTATCCGGGCCGCCATCCGTCGCGCAACCCGTGCGTCCCGAACTCCACCGACCCCTTCGTTCCATGTTCCAGAAGTCCCTCTCGACCGTCGCGGGCGTCGCCCTCGCGATCGCCCTCCTCGCGGGCGTCTCGTTCGCCCAGGTCACCACCATTCCCGGAAGCGGTTGCCCGCGCGCGCCGGTGCCGCAGTTCGTCGGCACGCCCGGCATCGGCCAGTCGATCGGCGTGATCTGCCCGCAGTCGCCGCCGCCGGGCGCCGACTTCGTGATCCTCGGGGCCGCCGGGCGGCCGATCGTCTTCGACCCGCCGCTGGCCTGCCTGCCGGGTTGCGTCCTCGCCTGCGATCCGCTCGAGATCGTCACCGGCAACTCCTGGCGCGCGCAGATCCCCAATGACCGCAACCTGATCGGCGCGTGCTTCTGCGTGCAGTGCGGCTCGGTCCAGCGCGACCCGACCGGTCGTGCGTGCATCATGCTCAGCGCGGCCCTCCAGGTCTGCATCACGCGCTGAGGCAGTCCGCGGCCGGGGTCCGGCTGCGGGATGGCTAGCATCCGCCGGATGAGCGATCCAAGGACTCCCGGCCGGATCGGCTGGCACGATCTCGCCGTCGACGATGCGCCCGCCCTGCGCGATTTCTATTCCGCCGTCGCCGGTTGGAAGACCAGCGAGTGCCCGATGGGCGGCTACGCGGATTACGTGATGCACGCGGCCGACGGCAGCGCCGTCGCGGGCGTCTGCCATCGCCGAGGTCCCAATGCGGACCTGCCGCCGCAATGGCTGCTCTACATCGTGGTGCCGGACCTGGATGCCGCGCTGTCCGCAGCGCTCGCCCGGGGCGGTCGCCTCCTGCGTGAACCGGGCCCGGGCGATGGCTACGGGCGCGCGGCCTTCCTGCGCGATCCGGCCGGCGCCGCATTCGCGCTCTTCGAACCGGCCGAAGCGGCGGGCGGCTGAGCCCAGGCGACGGGTCGGGCCCGTCGACCGGCGAGCGAGCGGGTCCCGGGCGCGCGGGGATCGTCGGCCTGAGACCGGCGCCATCGCGATTTCGGACAGGGTGCGTGGTGCGGCTGTACATCGGGACCCGTGGCGGTCGAAAGACTGTCGGGGGAACCGACCGTGACCAGCCGATTGTTGCTCGATCATCCAGTCCCGCTCGAAGAACTGCCGACGACGCGCGTCACGCGTCATCGCCTGCGCGCGACGGCGACGCTCGTCGCTGCAGCGGTGGTGTTCGCGCTCGTCATGGCGACCCTGTCCGCGAGCACCTGGCCGACGCTCGGCGCGGGGATCAGCGCCTATCTCGCGGCCGCGGGCGTGGTCGGGCTCGTCCTGTTGCTGCGCGGCCTCGTCGCCTGGACCGAGCGGCGCACGGTGACGATCGACGCGACGCGCGTCGAGAGCGTGCGCACCACGTGTTTCGGCACGAGCGCCTGGAACGAGCCGCTGACCGCGTATCGGGGTGTCCTGCGCCGCGAGATCCTGGTGCCGGATCGGCATCGCCGCGGCCTGGCGACGGTCGTCCACGAGGTGCGTCTCGTGCACGATTCGGAGGCGCAATCCGTGACGCTCTACGCGACGCGCGACGCCGAAGCCGCGCGCGAATACCAGACGCGGGCATGCCGGCAGCTCGGTCAGCGCGCGCTGGCGGTCGGTCTCGATGGATTCGTCGACGCCGAGTCGTCGCTCGCGCGCGTGGCATCGCCCGCGGCGGTCGAGGGTGCGGCCGGCAATCCCGTCGACCCGCGTCCGACCGAGCCCGCGCTGCGGCTCGATCGCATTCCCGGTGAACTGCGCGTCGAGCCGCGCCGCGACGGCGTCGCGGTGACGATCGAGCGCTGCGAGATGGCCTGGATGTCGTTGCCGATGATCATCGGCTTCCCGGTCGCATTGCTGTGGATCTCGGGGTCCTCGACCATGCCCGGACTGATGCGCGGACTGCTGGCGGTCTTCGCACTCGCCGTCGCGGTCGTGCTCGTCGGCGTCTTCGTGCTCGATCGCATCGGTCGCCGTCGCATCGAGGTGCGCGGTGCGCGCGTCGAGTACTTCGTCCACACGCCGTTCGGCGACCTGCTCCGCAATCGGATCGACCTGCAGGACCTGCTCGGGGCGACGGTTCGCCGCGACGGTCACGGCCGCCCGGAGCTGGCGATCGAGTCCCGCGAACACGCGGTCGAGATCGGCGGGGGTCTCCCGATGGAGACGCTCGAATGGCTGCGCGCGTTGCTGATCCAGAACGCACGCCGCACGACCGTGGACGTCGTCGCAGCGGTGAGCTGAGCGGGCCCGCGGCGGGCGCGGTCGTGGCGCCTCCGCCTGCGCCGCGGCATGCTCCGCGCCATGTCCAGGTCCGCGTGCTGGTTCGCCCTCGTCCTCTTCGCCTCCGCGTGCAACTCGGTGACGAGCACCGGGAATGCCCCGCCGGCGTCGAACGCGCCGTCTCCGGAGTCGGCGTCGGCGAAGCCCGACGAAGAGGATCCGACCGAGGTCATCGCCGCGCTGAAGCGTGAGTTCGAGGAGGCCCGCATCGAGCTGCGATCGACGGAGCTGAGCGTCGAGGACCGCCGCCTGGACTCGGCGCACCAGATCGAGAAGGCGCAGCGTGGCGTGGAGGCAGCCCAGCGCGCGCTCGAGTTGTTCGCCGAATGGGAGGTCCCGCTCCAGGTCGACTCCGCGAAGCTCGAGGTGGATCGCGATCGTGGCAACCTCCTCGACCAGCGCGCCGAGCTCGCCGAGCTCGAGGCGATGTATGCCGCGGAGGAGTTCGCGAAGACGACCAAGGAGCTGGTCATCCAGCGCGGGCGGCGGCACGTCGCGCACGCCGAGCGTGATCTCGAGCTCACCGAACGGCGATTGCGGCAGGAGGAGATCGCGCGCGAGCATCGCCGGCTCGAGCTCACCCACGCGGTGCGCGACGCCGAGTTCGAGTTGCGGGGGGCGGGCGCCGAGGCCGAGAAGCTCGGACTCGACCTCGACCTCGAGCTGCGGCGTGCGCGGCAGAAGATCGACGACGTCGAACGCAAGCTGCGGAAGAAGATCGTGGAGCAGAACGCGACGCCGAAGCCGACGGAGCGGTCGTGAGCGCGCCCCTCCGCCTCGCGGCGTGGGCCGCCGTCGGCCTCGCCGGCCTCGGCGGCGTCCTCGCCCAGGAGCCGGCACGGCTCGCGGCGCGCGAGGAGCTCCGCACCGACGAGGGCGCTCGCGCTGCGATGGATCGCGCCCTCGCGTGGCTGGTCGCATCGCAGGGCGAGAACGGGGCCTTCGCCGTCGGCGTGCTCGACACGCTTCACGAGTCGGGCTTCTCGGTGGAGACCTATTACGCGTGGCAGGTGGCGGCACACGCGCTTGCCTGCAAGGCCCTGCTCGAGGCGCCCGAGACACCGGAGCGCCGAGCCGGTCTCGAGCGCGGGCTCGAGTGGTACGTGACCAGCCGCATGCCGTTGCGCGGGAGCGACTGGGACAACGATGCGGTCTGGGGCTGGCTGTATGGCGCGGTGATGGCGGTCGACGTCGCGCGCGACGCGCGTTTCGCGAGCACGCCGCTCGCCGCGCGCGTCACCGAACGCGGCAAGGAGCACATCGCCGCGCTGCTGCGCAACCAGACCCCGGAGGGCGGTTTCGGCTATTACGACGACCCGCCGTACACGCGCCGTCCGAAATGGGCGACGAGCTTCTGCACCGCGCTCGTCCTGCCGGCCCTGCGCGTCGCCCACGAGCGCGACTGGTTCCGCGACGAGGCCGCGATCCTGCGGGCCCTGAAGTACGTGCGGCTCTGCGCGCTGCCGAATGGCGCCTATGCCTACGATCTCCGCGCCGTGCCGCGGAGCTTCGCCGGCGAGAGCATCGACGCGACGAAGGGCAGCCTCGGGCGCATCCAGGTCTGCAATTGGGCCCGCTGGTCGCTGGGTGATCCGGCGGTCGAAGCCGCAGACGTCCGCCGCGGACTCGAGCTCTTCTTCGCACAGCACGAGTTCCTCGCCGTGGCCCGCATGCGGCCCGTGCCCCACGAGGGCTATTACGCCAACGCCGGCTACTTCTTCCTCTTCGGCCATTACTACGCGTCGCAGACGATCGAGCTCCTGCCCGCCGACGAGCGCCCGTCGTTCCGCACGAAGCTCCGCGAGCGTCTGCTGGCGACGCAACGCGAGGATGGCTCCTTCTGCGACTTCGGGTCCTCGAGCTACCAGACCACGGCCGGGACCGCCTTTGCGGCGATGGCCCTCCGCGCCGGTCTGCCGCGGGAGTGACGCGCGTGGATCGACCGCCGACCGGAGTCGAGGTGCGGGAGCTGCTGCGTCCGCTCGACGAACTCGATCGGCGGGTCCTCGGCGGACTCGTCGCGATGCTCATCGCGGAGCCGGCGCGCTGCCGCGATCGCGAGGGCCTCGCCCAGTGCTTCGTGCAGCTCGCCGTCGTCGCCTCGAGCGACGACGCGGATCCCGCGCAGGCGACCAGCGAGGACGTCGAGCGGATCCGCCGCTATGCGGAGGCGCGCCACCGGCCCGTCGTCAATGCGGCGCTCGCGCTCTTCCTGCGCATCGCCGAGGACCTGCGCGTGTCGAAGTCCAAGCCCACGCCCGACGCCGCGAAGGCGATCCTCGTCGCCTACCTCGCCGAAGTCTGACGAGGGCGCGCCTCAGGGCCTGCCGGCATCCGCGGCGATGCGACAGAGCGTCCACTCCAGCGGCCGATGGAACCGCAGCACGGGATGGGGGGACGACGAGGAGAGCATCGGTTCGCGGCCGCGCGTCGCGTCGTAGCGGCAGAACGAGACGCGCACGAGCTCGCCGGGGCCGGCGCGCAGCGGGACGCGCGCACGCGCCTCCCAGCCGTGGACCGTGCGGCGCGCGCTCGATTCGATCGCCGACGGATCCTGCGCGACCTCGTCGATCGATGCGATGCGCGCCCCGTGCCCGAAGTCGTCGAAGCGCAGGTGGAGCTTCACGTTGTCGGGGGTCACGTGCACCTCCACATAGCGTTCCTCGTCCTCGCGCCGCGCGAAGATCTCGAACACGTCTCCCAGCTCCCAGGTCCGCGCATTGTGAGTGCGCGCGTCGTTGAACACGTCGTCGTCGTCGAGCTCCGCACGCACGAGCAATGCGCCGTCGGCGAAGCCGGCCCAGACGCGGGTCGGGCGCAGTCCGGCCTCTTGGACGGCATTCCAGGCCTGGCCCAGCGTGAACTCCGCGCTCGGTTCGCGCGCGAGCAGACGCGGCGCGGGCGCCATCATTCCGGGGCCGTGACCAGGGTGTCGTAGACCGCGACGCGCTCCACGTGCGCGAAGAAGCGCGCCTTCATCGCGTCGTGGATCGGCTCCGTCTGCCAGGCGATCTCGGCCTCGTTCGACGCGAAGGTCACCGTCGTGCCGACGTGGAAGCTGTCGTCGACGACGTCGCGCTCGCTCGGCCTGGGGACGCCGGCGGCCACGGCGACCACGCCGGGCGCCTTCGCGACTTCCGTGCGGTAGAAGGCGATCATCGCGTCGGCGGTGCCGGGCGGCGCGTCGGCCTTCAGCCAGAAGAAGACCGTGTGTGCGACGCGCCCCGGGGCCTCGACGCCGGGTGCGGCGCTGCAGGCGGTCGAGACGAGGGCGAGGAGCAGCGTCAGGAGTCCTGCGCGATGCGGTGTCGGAGGGACGTGCGGCATGCCGGCGATGATCGCAGGCCAGACGCGTCGTTCCAGAGTCCCCTCCTCGCGGCGGTCGGGCTCCGTCAGCCGCTGAGCGGCTTGAACAGGGCCGATGCCGCCGACAACGCGACCGCGACGGCCGTCGCCAGCAGCAGGGCATTGCCACGCACCCAGTTCCGCTTCCACGCGATCGGCACGAACCCCACGAGCGTCCAGATCGCGAGTTTCGCATAGAGCCAGGGCTGCCAGCTCGAGGGTCCACCGATGCCGAGGCGCGCCATCATCCCGAAGCCGCCGACCAACATGAGGAAGAGCCCGATCCCGTGGAGCAGCTTCGCCTTGCGGAGCGGACCAGCCTGTTCGTCGCGGAGCAGGTGGAGCGCGCCGACGCCGAGGAGGAGCAGGGCAAGGCCGACGAAGTGGACGAGTTTGTAGGTCGCGTAGCTCATGCAGGTCGATCCGAGACGAGGTCCCGTGCGGGCTGGGACCGGGGGGGCCCGGTCGGCCGCGGCGGGCAGGCGTTCAAGCGCGGATGGGGACGCCGGGCGGCCCGTCCGCGGACTCGACACGACCGGGCGCCCCTTGGCTATCCTCCGCCACCCATGGGGCCGCAACCTCCGCTTCCGTCCGGCGATCCCTTCGAGCACTTCGGCGAGCGCATGGACTCGTGGGAGATGATGGAACGGGAGGGGCTGCTCGCGGCCGGGCTGGCCCGCGACGTGCTCCGCGGCAATCCCGGAACCGAACTCGCCGCGCTCGTCGCGGCGCGCGACTCGAGAGAAGGCGAGATGCTCACGGCGCAGAGGCGACCGGGACCGCGCGCGGAGACCGACCGCGCGATCATCGTGCTGATGCCGCGAGCGGCGGCGCGCCAGTCGCTGGGAGGGGCCTGCGAACCGCTCCTGGAGCCCTTCGACCAGATCGTCGACGCGGGGATGCTGCCGATCGTGATCGTCACGCGCCATGGGATGCGGCTCATGGGACGCCAGTTGGAGCTCGAGGCGTGAACGGCGAGTCGCGTTGCCCGGGCTGCGGTCTCGTCATGCCGAGGTCGGCGAAGACCAACGGCAGCTACTACCACTGTTCGGGGGAGTGCTGGTCGCTCTTCGGTGAGGTCCTGGCGGCCGAATTCGGCAACCTGCTCCTCTTCCGCAAGGTGCATCAGCTCACGGTCGATGCCTATGCGGTGCAGCACGCGGGCGGGCCGCACCCCGACAAGTCCGTCTGCGTGCACCTCGTCGGGCTCTGCCTCGTCCACGAGCACGGCCTGGCGAGCCCCGAGGTCGCGCCGAAGCTCCAGGGACTCGCCACGCGCGTGAAGGACTGGCCGCACTTCGAGCCGCCGCAGGGCCAGGGTCATCTCACCGTCTTCGACGTCGCGGCCGCCGCCGACCACGACGAGCACGCGGCGCGCGTGCGTGCCTGGGCCGCCGAGGTCTGGGCCGATTGGGCGGAGCACCACGCCGCGGTGCGCGGCCTCGCCGCGGCGGCGCTGGGAGGCGATCCGCCGCGTCGCTGAGGAATCGCGGTACGGCCCCCCGCATCCGCGTCCTGCGCCGGACGGGGAATTCGCAAAGATCCTCGTCCGGTCCGCGGCGCTTCTCGCCATTGGTGGTCGAGCAACCCGCCATCCGAACCCCCCAGCCCGAGATCACCGATCCGATGTCCCGCTTCCTCCTCTTCGCCGCCGCTCTCTGGTTCGCCGTGTCGCAGCCCTGTGCGCAGACGACCGGCGTTCCCCTCGTCAACGACCTGCGGATCCTGCTGCCTCCGACCTACATCCCGGCGGGCAGCGGCACGACCTCGTGCGGGCCGGGCACCAACCAGGGCTTCATCCCCGGTGCGCCCTTCGTCGTCGCCTACGACGTGAACGCGGTGGGCTCGACCGGAGCGATCCTGCTGCTCGACTTCTTCAATCCCTGCTCCTCGCCGGGCTTCCCCTTCTTTCCCGCGCAGCTCCCGACCTGTGCGGGTCCGGTCGCGGGCGGCACCAATCTCTGGTACGCGCTCGGCTTCACGCCGGTCCCGGTCCCCGTGCCGGGCATCACGGGCACGACCGGGATCACGCGCTGGAACTTCAACGTGCCGCTCGGTCCGGGAACCGTCTGGGCGCAGTGCGTGATCCTCGACGCCTGCTCCTCGCTGAGCTTCAAGTTCTCCCAGGCCCTGGGCTTCTCCTGGTGAGCCGTGCGGGGCCAGCAAGGGCCCCGTCGATCCCGCACCGCCACTCCACAAGGCACGTCCATCATGCTCCGCGTCCTCTCCATCCTGTTCCTGTCGCTCCTCTGCGCCAGCCGCGCGACGGCGCAGACCACGGGCGTCCCCAACGTCAACGACCTGCAGATCCGCCTGCCCCCGCTCTACGTGCCGACCGGCAGTGGCACCACCTCGTGTGGGCCAGGCACCAACCAGGGCTTCATCCCCGGCGCTCCCTTCCCGGTCGCCTATGAGACGACCTCGAACACGGCGACGGCGGCGGTCCTGCTGCTCGACTTCTTCAATCCCTGCAGCTCCCCGGGCTTCGCCTTCTTCCCGGCGCAGCCCGTCACCTGCGCGGGTCCGATCGCGGGCGGCACCAACGTCTGGTACGCGCTCGGCTTCGCACCCGTGCCGGTTGCGGTCGTCGGCGTCACGAACGCCCTCGGCTATACGCGGTGGAACTTCAACGTCCCGCTCGGCCCCGGAACCGTCTGGGCGCAGTGCCTCTTCCTCGACACCTGCTCCTCGTTGAACTTCAAGTTCTCGCAGGCGTTGGGGTTCAGTTGGTGAGGGATGGCAGGCCGCGTCAACGCGGCCGCAAGGCATTGCGCAGGGCGATGAGCTCGCCGCAGACGCGAGCGAGTTCTGCCTCGCTCGGCGACAACGCTGCGCCATCGCTCGCGCGCCGTTGGAGTTCACCGATCCGGTCACGCAGGGGCTGGCGCGCCTGCAGCAGCTGCAGTTCGAGGAACGCGGCGGTCTGACTGAGCCGACCCGACTCGTGATCGGTGCGGATCCGCGCGATCTCGCCGGCGAGAAGACGTGCGGCCGCGAAGCGCCAGCGTTCGGATTCGACACCCGCAGATGCTGCGGCGAGCCAGGTGCAGATGAACCGCAGGGCGGATGCCGGGGATGGCGGCGCCGCATCAGCGGCTGCGGCGGTCGCGTTCGCAGCGAGCGCGTGCTCGCCGCGGGCCAGCGCACGGGCCGCGACCAGCTCGGGCCAGGCGTTGAGCTGGCCGGTATCCGTCTCTCCTTCGAGGAGGGCGTCCAAGGTCGCGTCGACCGCGGACGAACCCTCTGCGAGCAGAGCGTCACGCGCCAAGCTCCGACAAGTCTCGAGTGCCTCGGCTGAACCAACGCCGATCACCAGGGACTCGAGTGCCATGGCCGTGACGTCCCTTCCTCCTCCGGCTCTACGCCAGACGTCCAACCAATCGCCCAGCCGCTCGTGTCGGCCGCATTCGACCAACACCCGTAGGTGGATCGTGGCCTCGGACCAGCGCGCCTCGCGCATTGCTCGCGCCGCGAGCAGCTCGTGCGCGCGCGGCTCCCGCCAGGTTGGCCCCGCGCCGAGGACCGGACGGAGCATTCCCTCCAACTCGTCCCAGGCGAGGCTTCCGCTCCGTAGTTCCGCGAGCATCAGCCGCGCTTCGTGGAAGTCCGGGTCGTGGAGCAGGCACTGCTCGAGGACGGCCCGTCGGCGTTCGGGGTCGTCGACCATGCCCGCGAGCGTGACCGCGGCAGCGGCTTGCCCAGGGACCGCGAGGAGCAGGCGCTCGAGAAGCGCGATCGCGCCGGCGCGATCCCCGAGCTGGATGCGTCGCGCGGCGTCCCAGTACCAGAGCGCCGCATTGTCGGGGAAGTCCTCGATTGCCTTGCGCAGGACAGCGTCCGCCTCGTCGGCGCGATTCTGAACGACGTGCTTGACCAGCAGCACGCGAGCGGTGGCCTTGGACGGATTGGCGGCCACCGCCGCACGCAGCCGTTCGAGGACGACCGGCCAGTCGAGTCCCGCCTGCACGGCGCGTTGGGCATGGTGGGCCAGCAGCTCTGGGCAATCCGGGTGCTCGATGAGGAGCCTCGCGACGAGCTGCTCCGCATGACCCGCCAGACCATGCTGATCCATCGCATTCGCGATCGAGATCCCTTCGATCGGGTCGTCGATCCGTGGTGCGAGGTCCTCGAGGAGTGTCCGGACCCGGGGGTCACCATGGCGGAATGCCGTGGTGTAGAGCGGTCGCCGTGCCTCCTCGCAGCACGCGCCGAGCAGGGCTTCGCAGAGCTCGGCGGTCCTGTTCTCGCCGAGCTCGAGCGCGTGCACGCGCATGACGCTCAGGGCGCTGATCAGGTGCGCCTGGACCCGAGAGGAGCGGATCGTTCCGCAGGCGCGGGAGATGGTCTCCGCACTGACCTCGCCCGAGAGGTCGCAACCGAACTCGCGAAACGCCTCGAGATGGGCGCGCAGGCTGCGACGACGCTGCGCCGTGAGCGAGCCATGCACGTTGTGGACCGCTGCGGCGTCCATCGCGCTGCGGAAGCGGTCGTCGCGCTGCCATTCGAGAAGTCGGGTGCGCAGCTCGGCGAGCCTTCCGGCGTGCTCGTCGGAGAGGGGCGCCACAATCTGCTCCTCCGCGGTTCGGGCGAGTTCACGCTCGGCGAGGGCGAGCTGATCGCGAAGGCGGGGATTGGGCCAATCCGCGGCCCGCGATTCCGCGTCCGCTGCTGCGAGGGCGGACGACGCGGAGTCGAGGAGAACGGCCACACGCTGCGCGTGCTCGCGATGCGACTCGAGAGCTCGGCGGGCCAGCATGCCCGCGACCGTGAGTCCCAGGACGAAGACGCCGAGCAGCGCACCACCCAAGGCGCGATGCCGCGCAAGCCAGCGGCGGCCTCGCCTCAGGCGGCCGGGCGACACGGCTCGGACGGTGTCACCGAGCAGGAATCGTCGAAGGTCCTGGCCGAGATCTGCCGGGCCGGCATAGCGATCCTCGGGCTCCCGCTCCAACGCGCGCAGGCAGACCGCCTCGAGAGCGCGTGGAATCGTTGCATCCCTGCTCCTCGGTCGCTCGAGGTCGTGGACGAGTACGCGCCGCAGGACGTCCTCGGTCGAGGGACCGTCGAACGGTGGTCGGAGGGTCAGCAGCTCGTAGAGCACGGCGCCTAGCCCATAGACGTCGGTGCGGGGATCGACGGCGCGCGAACCGTGTTCCACGAGTTCCGGAGCCACGTAGTGGGGAGTGCCGAGGAACTCGTGCGTCGTCGTCATGCCCTCCTGGTCGTCGATCCGAGCGAGGCCGAAGTCGAAGAGCCGAATCCGACCGTCGCGCCCGACGATGACGTTCTGCGGCTTGACGTCACGATGGAGGATGCCCCGCGCGTGGGCATGCGCGAGCGCGTCGGCGACACGCGCGACGATCTGGGCCGCGGCGTCGAAGGGGCGTTCGCACCAGTCCATGGGGACGAGATCGGGAGCCACGCCGCAGTCGTCGCTCGCGAATCGATTTCCGTCGGCGAGCGAGCCTCCTCTCTCGCGCGTCCGTGTCAGCGCCTCGCTCACGGTAGGGCCGTCGACGTATTCCATGACGAAGTACGCGGTTCCGTCGGCTTCGCCGATGTCGTGCACAGGCACGATCCCCGGATGCGAGAGTTGCGCCATCGCCCTGGCTTCACGCAAGAACCGCGCGGCGCCCCGGGGGTCCGCTTGGACCGTCGAGCGGAAGCACTTGATCGCCACCTGTCGTCCGAGCTGCGGGTGCTCGGCGAGCAGCACCACCCCCATGCCGCCCCGTCCGAGCCGCCGGAGGATCGGATACGGACCGACCAACGTCGTGCCGCGCACGCCACTCGCTTCGATTCCTGGAACGAGGATTCCCGCCGCGAGGAGCGCCGCGACTCTCGCGCGCAGCAGATCGGCGTGCCCTGGATGTGATGCACAGAGCCCTTCCAGGGCGACGAGCCCCTCGGCCTCGATCTCCATCAAGGCGGCGGCGAGCAGGTCTTCGAAGGAGGAGGAGCTGCCGGACATCTTCGGCTGAGGCAGGCGCGGCGATGCTAGCATGCGACGAAGGACCATGGCCGCCGCCGAACCAGGACCGAGCTCCCGTATCGAGGGTTGGCTCGAGCAGAACCTACCCGTCCTGCGAGCCTACGTGCGCGTTCATCTGGGTGCCGCATTGCGCTCCCGGGAATCGGCGAGCGACGTCGTCCAATCCGTCTGCCGGGAGATCCTGGCCGACGTGGGGGACTTCGCCGTCGCCGACGAACGCAGCTTCCGTCACTGGCTCTGCGAGACCGCGCGCCGCAAGCTCGTCGACCGTTCACGCTATTGGGCCCGCCAGCGTCGCCGCAGCCCGGGGGCGATCCTCGACGATGTGTCCGTCCTCCAGGCCTATGGCACGGCCAGTTGCCCCGCCGACGCCGCCGCCGCGCGCGAGGAATTGACCCGTGTCGAAGCCGCGCTCGATCGCCTCTCCCCGGAGCACCGGGACGTGATCCTCCTCGCCCGCGTCTTGGGCCTTCCCCATGCGGACACCGCCGAGCGCCTGGGGCGATCGGAGGGGGCGGTGCGGGTGCTGCTGTATCGGGCGATGGCGAAGTTGGGGGAGGAGCTCGGGACCCGCGATTCGGCAGACTCCCCGTAAGGCACATCGACCGGCGGCGCTCGGTGACCCTCGTTTGCACGGGTGGCGCGGTGGCGGATCGATGCGTCCATCCAGGCGGTTGCCCGCGCAATTCCGCGTAACGCGGCCCGAGATCGGACGCCTCTTGTCGCGGCCCGAGCGACGCCGTCCCGGGGTCGTTGCGGTGATCGCGACCGGACGAGCCGCGAGACGCGGTCGTCGGGATCACGTACGTGATGCCGGGTTGGATGTCAGGACGCGGAGGCGGTTCGCCCTCCGAGGCTCAGGGTCGACCAACAGGATCCCAAGTCATGCCTCTGCATCGTTTCGCCATCCCGCGCTCCTCCCGATTGGTGACCCGGGCACTCACCGCGGTCCTCGCTGCCTGCGGGCCGGCGGCCCTGGCCTCTCGTGGCTGCGCGCAGGTCGCCGTCGAGCTTCGCATCGTCGATCAACACGGAGTGCCACTCCCCGGAGCCTTCCTCCAGTCGCCCACCTTGGGCTCGGCGCAGCACCCGTCGGGCACCGTGGTCAGCCTTCCGGTGGGCACGCATACCTTCAACCTGACGGCGAGCATCATCGGCCCGTCGGGGAGCTTTGTCGCAGCCGGATTGACTCGCACGTTCACCGACGTCGTCGTCACGTCGGAGACGACCCAATTCACCTGCGAGTGGATCGTGGCGGACGTCACGTTGCGGCTCCACGATCAGTTCGGCGCCGACATCCAGGGCTCGTCCTTCCGCTTCGCGCCCGACGGCGGGCAGATCTTCGGCGTCACGGGGAGCAACATCCGGCTGCCGGTCACGGACGAGGCCGTGTATCCGGGCCTGTCCGGTGTGAGCCGCGACGGCTATGCCTTCGACGTCACGGCGACCATCGTCGGTCCGTGGAGCGCCGTAGGCGCCGGTCTCCAGCGAACCATCACGGGGCGCGAGGTCGGTGCCACCACGACGGAACTCAGCGTCGAGTGGATCGTGGCGGACGTCGCGCTGCGGCTCCACGATCAGTTCGGCACCGACATCCAGGGCTCGTCCTTCCGCTTCGCCCCCGACGGCGGGCAGATCTTCGGCGTCACGGGGAGCAGCATCCGGCTGCCGGTCACGGACGAGTCCGTGTATCCGGGCCTCTCCGGTGTGAGCCGCGACGGCTATGCCTTCGACGTCACGGCGACCATCGCCGGTCCGTGGAGCGCCGTAGGCGCCGGTCTCCAGCGAACCATCACGGGGCGCGAGGTGGGTGCCACCACGACGGAACTCGCCGTCGAGTGGATCGTCGCGGAGCCCGTCGTCCGTCTCGTCGACCAGCATGGCGCCGAGATTCCGGGATCGGCCATGAGGATCGCACCGGCCGGCGGCCAGATCTTCGTGGCCACCGGGGGCTCGCTCCGGCTCCCCATCACCGACGAGTCGATCTACCCGGAATTGAGCGGGGTCAGCCGTGACGGCTACGACATCGAATCGAGCCCCGGCCTGGTCGATCTCCTGAGAGACGACCTCGATGTGGAGGTGGGTCCGAGTTCGACGACCATCACCCTGACGTGGATGGTCCACGACTGTCCGTTGCGCGTCGTCGACGCCGCGGGGGTGATGGTCCAGGGATCGACACTCGGGATGCCGGTGCCGTTCGGCCCCTTCGTCGTGGGAGTGACGAGCGTGCGCTTGCCGATCACCGACAACGCCGCCTATCCGACGATTCGTGGCGGCCATGCCAACGGCTACCCCATCCTGGTCGGGCCGGGAGACGTCGCCCCGATCGCGGCGAGGTTCGAGTTCGAAGTGCTCGCCAGCGGTTCCCTTCAGCCGGAGACCTTCGTCGTCGCGGGCAATGAGTACAGCCTGAGCTGCGACTTGAACCGGGCGCCGCTCGCCGACGCCGGTGGGAACGTGACGCTGTTGAGCGCGGCGCAGGGCAGCACGACGATCGGAGGGGCGGCGAGTGATCCCGATGGCGATCCGCTGACCTATCGGTGGCTGAAGGGTGGACTGACTTGCTTTGGTCCTGCGGCCGTGGGCCCCGGGGGTGAAGCACCGCTACCCCTCGGCGGATTGCCCACGCTGACGCTGGGTGAACACGTCTTCACGCTGGAGGTCGACGACGGGACAGCGACCGCGAGTTCGACCATGATGCTGACGATCGGGAACTCGTCACCGGCTGCGGCATGCTCGGGCGCGGGAACCTATCAGGCCGGCGTCGACGCCGTGACCCTTCGCGGCACCGTCGCTGACTTCGACGGCGACACGTTGCGATGGGTGTGGAGCGAGAACGACCTGGTGCTTGCGAGCGGGATCGTGGCGACGACCGGCGGAGCGCAGCCTGTCGCGATCGAGGATGTCGTGGTTCCGACCGGTGCCGGGGAGGGACCGCGCCTCGCGGTCGGCTCCCACCTGGTGACTCTGACCGTCGACGACTTCGTCAATGCGCCGGTCCGACGCGAGGTGGCGGTCGAGGTCGTGGATACCCAGGCGCCGCGGCTCGCACCCGTCGCGAGCACGAACATCCTCTGGCCTCCGAATCACCAGATGGTCGCGGTGGTGATCCAGGCCGGCGCCACCGACGCCGGGAATGGCCCGGTGACCCTCGCGGCCGAGATCTCGAGCAGCGAGGACCCTGACAAGAGCGGCGATGGCCATACCATCCCCGATCACACGACACCCGTCATCGATCAGGTCGCCGGGACCATCTCCTTCGAACTGCGCGCCGAACGCGCAGGTCGCGGTCGCGGACGGGAATACACGATCGAGATCACGGCGACCGACGCCGCGTCCAATCGATCACGCGCGGCCATCCGGATCCGCGCGCCGGAGAGCCGCGGCTCGCAGAACCTCTGACTCAGTCGCTCCGCGGCTCCACTCCCCACAGACTCCGCACGAAGAAGTCCCGTCGTCGCCGCTGACCATAGGCGCTCTCGCCGGCGCCATGCCCGGCGCCCGGGAAGACGATGAACTCGAAGTCCTTGTCGGCGGCGATCAGGGCGTTGACGAGCTGGAAGGTCGAGGCAGGGTCGACGTTGCGGTCGAGTTCACCGACGGTGAGGAGGAGCTTGCCCTGCAGCTTCGCCGCGTTGGTGACGTTGCTCTGCTCCGCGTAGTGCGGGCCGACCGGCCAGCCCATCCAGAGTTCGTTCCACCAGACCTTGTCCATGCGGTTGTCATGGCAGCCGCAGTCGGCGGCGGCGGCCGAATAGAAGTCGCCGTGGGCGATCAGCGCACGCACCGCGCTCTGGCCACCGGCGGAGCCGCCGTAGACGCCGACGTGGGCGAGATCCATCCAGGGGCGCTCCGCGGCGGCGGCGCGGATCCAGGCGATGCGGTCGGGGAAACCCGAGTCGGCGAGGTTCTTCCAGGCGACGTCGTGGAAGACCTTGCCGCGCCAATTGGTGCCCATGCCGTCGAGCTTGACGACGATGAAGCCGAGCTCGGCAAGGCTCTGGGGTTCGCGCCACGGGGCGAAGGACTTCGGCGCATGGGCGCCGTGGGGCCCCGCATAGATGGACTCGATGACGGGATAGCGCCGCGAGGGGTGGAACGTGCTCGGCTTCCAGAGGACGCCCCAGATGTCCGTGGTGCCGTCGCGCCCTTTGGCGACGATCCTCTCGGGGACCTGCCAGCCGGTGGCGAGGAGCGCGCTCCAGTCGGCACGCTCGAGGGTCATGACGAGGCCGGCGTCGGAGCTGCGGCGCAATTCGACGACGGGCGGGAGGTCGACGCGCGACCAGTTGTCGAGGTAATAGGCGCGATCCGGCGAGAAGACGAGCTCGTGCGTCCCGTCGCCGTCGGTCAGGAAGAGGGGTTCCCCGCCGTCGAGGGAGACGCGCGCGAAGTGGACGTGGTAGGGGTCCTGGTTCGCGTGCGCCCCCATCGTCCGGATGACCAGGCTGCGCGCCGCGTCGTCGGCGTGATCGACCGCGCGGACCATCCAGTTGCCCTTGGTGATCTGCCGCTTCACCGCACCGGTGCGCGCGTCGCAGAGATAGAGGTGGTTCCAGCCGTCGCGCTCCGACATCCACACGAATTCGTTCGTGTCGTCGAGCCAATGGAGCCAGGTCTTGTGGGCGTAATCGACGAAGGTCGCCGCCACCTCGTCGACCAGGGTGCTCACCGCGCCGCTGGTGGCGTCGACCGCGAGCAGGCGCAGCACATGATGACCACGCTCGTTGTAGAGGAAGGTGAAGCGCGTGGAGTCCTTCTCCCAACGCAGTTCGGTGATGCTCCAGGGCGTGGCGAACAGCGCCTCGTCGATGGGGATCGGCCGGCCGGTCTCGACATCGAAGAGGGCGGGTTTGCCGACCGGCAGCGGATCGCCGGGCTTCGCATACTCGAGTTCGTGCAGCTTGGGCTGCACCTGGTCCTTGGGCGAAGACTCGATCAGCGGGACGCGTCGTTCGACGACCTGGGGGGTCCGCATCGCGACGCAGCGTTTGCCATCGGGCGACCAGGCGAGCTCGGCGGAATAGGCCGCTTCCGCGCTGCCGTCGACGCTCAGTCGTCGTTCGTCGGCGGAGGTGCGATCGCGCAGCCAGAGCTGATGGTCGCGCACGAAGGCCGACCAGCGGCCGTCGGGTGAGTCGGTCGTGCGGCGTGCACCCGCGCGTCGGCCGCCCTCGTTCGCGCGCCGGCGACCGCTCTGCTCGCCGCCGTTCTCGGGTTCCGCGCCGTCGGGCGCCTTCTCGAGCGACTCGCGCGTGCCGGCGACGGGGTCCACGAGGACGAATTCGAAGCGACCGCCGCCCGCGTCGACGCGGTACCAGAAGCGGGGACCACCGTCGATCCAGCGTGGCTCGACCCGCGAGCGCGAGACCTTGCCCTCGACGCTCGCGCGCAATCCTTCGCAGCGCGCGTAGTCGGCGCGGGTGCCCTGTGCGGGCAAGGCGCAGCCCAGCAGCGCAACGGCAGCGAACCCCTGCGCCCATGCGCTGCGGCGCGGGGAAGGCGACATCGTCATGGCGCGCGATCATGCGGTGTGTCGCAGACGGTTCCACCCTCGCTTCGGGCCGCGTCGAGCTGCCCGACCAGGCTCGGCTTCCGTGACCCACCGGACGAGAACTTGACCGAATGGCGAGTCTCTCGCTGCGCCACCCGACCTCGAGACGAGCGGCAGTCCGGGGACGCGCGGACCCTCGCGCGCGCGTGACCTGGCCGACCCAGGCGTCCGTCAAGACGGGTCCGGACCTTGCCGATGAGCGCTGCGAACTGCTCGGATCCCCGGAGCCCGCGCTCGCAGCGGCCGGACCGCGTCGAGGCGGAAATGGACCCGAGCCACCCGCAGCCCTAGCCTCGCTCGGTTGCAGTCGAACCCAGTCGTCGACTCGAACCGGACTCCACGCCCATGTCCTCCCACTCCCGTCGCGCCGCGATCCAGTCCATCTCCCAGAAGCAGCCCCTTCCCCCGGGCGGCGAGCCGGAGAACCTCGAAGACCTGTTCGGGAGGAATGTCTTCGGTCTGCAGCAGATGCGCGCGCGGCTGCCCGAGTCGGCCTACCGGGCCCTCGAGTCCTGCATCGAGCGCGGTCAGGAACTCGATCCGGGCCTCGCGGACCTCGTCGCATCGGCGATGAAGGAATGGGCCGTCGAGCGCGGCGCCACGCACTTCACGCATTGGTTCCAGCCGATGACGGGGCTGACCGCGGAGAAGCACGACTCCTTCCTCGACCTCGAGAACGGGAAGATCCTGCTGCACTTCTCCGGCAAGCAGCTCATCAAGGGTGAACCCGACGCGTCGTCGTTCCCCTCCGGTGGTCTGCGCGCGACCTTCGAGGCGCGCGGCTACACCGCCTGGGATCCGACCTCGCCGGCGTTCATCCGCGAGAACGCCAGCGGCGCGACGCTCTGCATCCCGACCGCGTTCTGCTCGTGGACCGGTGAGGCGCTCGACAAGAAGACGCCGCTGCTGCGCAGCTGCGAGGCGCTGAATCGTTCCGCCGTGCGGATGCTGAAGCTGCTCGGCGACGAGAAGGTCGGCTTCGTCTACCCCACGGTCGGCGCCGAGCAGGAGTACTTCCTCATCGACCGCGAGTTCTATCTCCTGCGTCCGGACCTCATCGCGACGGGCCGCACGTTGTTCGGCGCACGTCCGCCGAAGGGTCAGGAGCTCGAGGATCACTACTTCGGCTCGATCAGTCCGCGCATCCTCGCGTTCATGCACGAGTCGGAGAACGAGCTGTGGAAGCTCGGCGTGCCGGTGAAGACGCGCCACAACGAGGTGGCGCCCTCGCAGTTCGAGATCGCGCCGATCTTCGAGCGCACCACGCTGTCGACCGACCACAACATGCTCACGATGGAGGTGCTGCGGCAGGTCGCGCAGCGTCACGGCCTCCACTGCCTGCTCCACGAGAAGCCGTTCGCCGGCATCAACGGCTCGGGCAAGCACAACAACTGGTCGATGGCGACCGACACGGGGATCAACCTCCTCGATCCGGGCCAGACGCCGGAGACGAACATGCGCTTCGTCGTGTTCCTGACCGCGGTCATCCGCGCGATCGACACGCACGCGGATCTGCTGCGCGTCTCCATCGCGCACGCGGCGAACGACCACCGGCTGGGCGCGAACGAGGCGCCGCCCGCGATCATCTCGATCTACCTCGGTGACGAGCTCAACGCGGTCGTCGAGGGGCTGGTCGCCGGCGGCAGCGGTCCGAACCGCGACCCGAACCGGAAGACGATGCGACTCGGCGTCAACACGATGCCGCCGCTGCCGCGCGACGCGACCGATCGCAACCGCACCTCGCCCTTCGCCTTCACGGGCAACAAGTTCGAGTTCCGCGCCGTCGGCTCGAGCCAGTCGATCTCGCGCCCGAACATCTTCCTCAACACGATCGTCGCCGACTCGCTCGACCAGCTCGCGGCGGAGATCGAGAAGCTGGAGGGCAGCGCGGGTCTCGAGGGCGCGGTCCAGCAGGTCGTCCAGCAGACGCTTGCGAAGCACAAGCGCGTGATCTTCAACGGCAACGGCTACTCCGCGGAGTGGCACGCCGAGGCGGCGCGTCGCGGTCTCCCGAACCTGCGCACCGCGGTCGACGCGATCGGCGCCTACACGGCGCCGGGCAAGGTCGAGATGTTCGAGCGGCACCGCGTGCTCTCGCGCAAGGAGGCCGAGTCGCGGCAGCACGTGATGTACGAGGCGTACGTGAAGGCGATCGCGATCGAGGCGCAGAGTGCCGCGGGCATCGCGTCGTCGATGCTGCTGCCGGCCGCGACGACCTACCAGCGTCAGCTCGCCGAGAGCATCGAGGCGGCGCGCCGCAGCGGGGCGAAGAGCCTCGCCCGGCAGGAGCGTCGCCTGCAGGAGACGGCGGATCGCATCGAGGCCGCGCTCGGCGCGCTCGAGGCCCTGCAGGCCGCGTTCGAGAAGGCCGACCACCACGAAGGCGGCGGGTTCGAGCACGCCCGGCAGTTCCGCGACGGCGTCATCCCCGCGATGAACAGCCTCCGCGACGCCTGCGACGCGCTCGAGCTGCTCGTCGACGACGAACTCTGGCCGCTGCCGAAGTACCGCGAGATCCTCTTCGTGCACTGATCGTCGCGCGGAGTCGGGCGGAGCGGCGCGCCGGGGCAGGTCCGTATGATGCGCGCCGCTTCGACCTCCGGATCCGCATGCATCGATCGCGCTCGCTCGCCGCCGTCCTCGCACTCTCTCCCGTCCTCTTCGCCCAGGAACCCGCGGACGTCGCGGCGCCGAAGCCGGCGCCGATCGCCGTGCCCACGCCCTGGCGCAGCCTCTTCGACGGCAAGTCGCTCGAGGGCTGGACCACGAGCGGCGGCCGCTACGACGGGACCGCGCGCTGGACCGTCGAGGACGGCGCGATCGTCGGCCGCGTCGGCGACAAGCAGTCGGGCGGGCTCCTCTACACGACCCAGGCCTGGCACAGCTTCGACTTCAAGGCGCGCACCCGCATCGATTGGCCCTTCGACAGCGGGGTCTTCGTGCGGATGGCCAAGAGCGGCAAGGGCGCTCAGATCACCCTCGACTGGCGCGAGGGCGGTGAGGTCGGCGGCGTCTATGCCGATGGCTGGCTGCAGAACAACCCGGTCGGCGCGACGAAGTTCAGGAAGGACGAGTGGAACGACATCCGCGTCCGCTGCACCGGTCGCGAGTTCCGGCTCGAGTTCTGGCTCAATGGCGAGAAGCTCACCGACTACCGGCTGCCCCCGGGCTCCGAGGGCTATGCCGCGAGCGGTCTGATCGGCGTGCAGGTGCACGGCGGTCTCGAGCCCGAGGGGCACACCGCGCGGTTCTCCGAGATCGGATTGCGCGAGCTCCCCGTGTTCGACCATGCGGAGTTCGAGTGCGACGAAGACGGCTATCTGAGCGCCCGCGAAGGCCGCGGCTGGACCTCGCTCATCGATGCGGAGCTCAGTCGCTTCGAGGCACACGGCGGTGACGGCAAGGGCTTCGCCACCGACGGCCGTGAGATCGCCTTCCTCAGCGAGGGTGGCGCCCACGAGCTGCGCACCCGCGAGGATTGGCAGGACTTCGTGCTGCGCCTCGACTTCGCGATGGTGCGGGGTGCGAACTCCGGCGTGTTCCTCCGCGCCGACCGCGCGCGCGACGACTCGGCGTACTCGGGCTGCGAGATCCAGATCCTCGACGACTTCCATTGGGAGGCCGACTCGAAGAGCACGCTGAAGCCGTGGCAGTTCACGGGCAGCCTCTACGGCGCGGTGCCGGCCGCCCATCCCGGCACGCTCTATCCCCACGGTTGCTGGAACAGCTACGAGATCCGTTGCCAGGGCTCGCGCATGCGCTGCGAGCTCAACGGCGTGACGCTCTGGGACGTCGACACGAAGACGCTGAAGCCCGAGCAGGGGGCCCCCTTCGCCGAGCGTGCGGCCAGCGGCTTCATCGGCCTGCAGCGGCACGCGCCGTCGCGCGCCATCGAGGGCGGGGTCTTCCTGCGCGTGCGCAATGCGTTCGTGAAGAAGCTCTGAGCTTGGTTGCCCGCCGTTGGCGGGCTGCGTCAGCAAAGAACACTGGTGGTAGGTTGGACGGCGGCGAAGATGGCGGACCGGCGCCGGGACGACGACCGGCATAGCTCTGGTGCCTCTTGCCC
>JADLHO010000178.1 GCA_020848735.1 Planctomycetota bacterium
AAGCGGCCGGAAGAACCCCTTCTCGGCGAATCGCAGCAGGGTGTCGCAGAGGATGACGGGGTGGAGGACGTTGGCGTCCAGGAGGGCAGAGTAGGCCAACCAGCCTACTCTTCGTAGAGACCTAGCTCCTGCGCCTGATCCACCATGGCGTCGAGGGAGCGTCGCCGGGCTTCGTCACGAGGGTGCTTGTCGGCGAGGAGGTCGCGTCGGTGCACGCGCCTGTGCGTTCCGACCTTATGGACCGGGATCTTGTCGGCCTCGAGCAGGCTCACCACGTGTGGTCGCGACACGTTCAAGATGTCCGCGGCCTGCTGCGTGGTCAGCTCCTGCGCGAAAGCTAGCAGGGCGACACCGTTCCCGTCGCCGAGCTCTCGCGCGGCCTCGAGCAGCACGCGATAGAGCGGCTCGGGCAGGATCATGACCTGGTCATCGGGTCCCACGAGCCGTGGTCTGCGCGTGTCGCCTTGCTCGAGGGAGCGCTCGATCGAGACGATGTCGCTGCGCTCGTCTTCTCTGGCGACGATCGGCTCGCGGAGATTAGAAAGCGTTGCCATGGGCCCATGCTCCGAAGGCAAGCCTACGCCGCATTCGAAATAAACGCAACCCACCGACTGCGCTCACCAAGACCCGCCCAAACCCGGCCCTTGGCCGCAAACTACTCAACGCCAATTCCTTGCGGCTGGCCAGCCTCGATGACCGCTCTCTCACGAAGTCGGCTGGCTGCCTGAAGTAGGCGTGTGGAGCATCAGAAGGTCAGTTCGCTTGCCTGCCCAAGTGCAGCAGTCGTTTCCGTTTTTCGCTACAATTCGTCAACGCCTTCGGCATACCAGAGCCGGACCTCCCTCCGCCCCTCCTCCGCGGATACTGGCCGGCTGGAAGGCGCCTTCGGAGGGGAAATGGGGAAACAGCAGATCGACCTGGCTTCGAGGCTCGAGGCTGCGATCGTAGATCTCCGCGTCAAGGACCCATTCCTCCCCATCCATGTTCTCGTTCCAACTCCGCTCCTCGGCACGTGGCTCGCCCAGAGGATCTTTGCGGAGACGGCCCACGTCGCCATCCACTTCGAGAGACCTGAACAGCTCGCGTGGCGGCTCCTCGAGCCTGTGGCTCTCCTTGAGGGCGTCCGTCGCGTCCCGGAGTTCGCTGATCTCGCGATGGTACTGGCTGCGGCGCGGGAAGAAGGGAAGGGGGAGAACCTCCCCGATTACCTGAGGACGGCCTTGCGTACCCGCGGCTTTGCCCCAGCGTTGTTGCGGACGCTTCACGACCTCGATGCAGCTGGGATCGGCACCGACGCGCTGAACGAGCTTGCGCCGCGCTCGGCTGCGCCCGAGCGGCTTCAGCTTCTCGCGCGTCTACAGGGTAGCGTCAATGGACGGCTCCATGCGGCGGGTCTTCTCTCTCGCGCGACGTTGCTACGCCGCGCCGCCCAGGCAGCGAAGCAGGATGCGGTGGGCGCAATAGTCGTATGTCCTCTCGACGACCCCTCGGCCGCTCTGGACTCGTTCCTGGCCGCCGTGGCGAGGATCTATCCACTCGTGAGCCTCGAGCGTGTGCGCCCCAGGGCGAACGTCCCGGAGAACGCACTCCATCGCCTCAAGTCCGGGCTCTTCGAGGACTCGTGGCTGGCACCGAAGGGCGGCATGAGGCCCGAGGCCCTCGATCCCTCCGTCCGAATCCTCGCGGCCTCGGGCGAGCACCTGGAAGCGACGGAGATCGCCCGGATGATCGCAGAGGCGACAAGCGATGGTGATCTCACGTACGGAGAGATCGGCGTCCTGTTGCACGGAGGCGCCGAGAGGGCAGCACTCGACGCAGCCTTCGAACGCGCGGGCATCGACGCGTACTTTCTGGAGGGGACCCCACGTGTCGATGCGGCTGCTCGCGCGCTGAGCCTGCTCCTCGATCTTCTGGAACGCGACTACGAGCGTACTCGGGTGATGGAGTTCCTGACCACGGCCCAGGTGCCGTGGGAAGAGATTCTGGGTGAAGACGCCGAGTTCAGCGCGGCTCGCTGGGACCGGCTCTCCGCGAGAGCTGGCATCGTTCGCGGGCTGGAGCAGTGGACCGCCGGACTCACCCGGGCAACCACGGACGCCAAAGAGGTCGCCGAACGCTACGAGCGCGATCCTGACGACGACCGCGACGTCCGGCTGACCGGCAGTCTGCGTGTCGTCCTCGATCGCCTGGCCGGGGACTTCGCCGCCTTTCCGGCCGAGGCCGGCTGGGGCTCCTATCTCGACGCGACGCTCAACCTGCTCGACCGTTGGGTGCGGCGCGGCGATGCTGTTCGACTGCGACTCGAGCGCGCCTTGCGGCCGCTCGCGTCGCATGCCCCCGGTCCCACGCGCGGCGAGTTCGTCGCCCACCTGCAGGAGCTCCTCGCGAGCCAGACATACCGCGAAGGCGATCTGGGGGAATCGCGCGTCTTCGTGGGCGGCATCGCCGCAGCTGCGGGCCTGCGCTTCCGGCTCGTATTCGTTCCTGGCCTCGCCGAGCGGCGCTTTCCGGCGGCGGTGCGCCCCGACCCCTTGCTGCTCGATGACGAGCGGCAAGCCCTCGGCGGATCCCTCCTCACTACAGAGGATGCACAAGAGCGCGAGCGCCGGCTGTTCGCCGACGCCGTCGACGCCGCCACCGAGCGGCTGGTCCTCAGCTATCCCCGTGTGGACGCGAACGGTCGAGAGACCGTGCCGTCGAGCTTCTTGATGCGCGCCGCCGAGGCAGCCACAGGGCGGCGGGTCACGACGGCCGAGCTGCTCACGATTGCCGAACCCGGCGAGACGGTACTCGGGCGCGCGTGGCCGGTGAGGTCCGAGCGGGCGCTCGACGTGTTGGAGCGCGATCTCAGCCTCGTGGGTGCCGGCGGCTTCGGATCAGCGCGTCACCTCCTCGAAGACGCGCCGCACTTCGCCCGAGCTCGCGCCGCCGAGGCCGCAGGGTGGAAGCCATCCCTGACCGCATGGGACGGTGTATTGGACCTTGGGGATGCCGATGTCGCCAGTTGGGCCGAGGGTCTTCGCATCGGCAAGAAGGGCTCGGCCAGCGCACTCCAGGACTTCGCGGCCTGTGCATATCGCCATTTCCTCAAGAGAGGGCTGCGGCTCTACGAATGGGAAGAGCCGAGCCGCGTCTATCAGCCTGACGCGAAGGAGCGGGGCAGCCTGTTCCACGAAGCGCTCGAGGCGATCTTTGTCGAGCTTCGAGAGAAGGGGGCACTGCCATTGCGGGCCGAGCGTCTCGCCGAAGCGCAGACGCTAGCGCACCTGAAGATCGCGGCCGTCCTCGACGAGGCGGCAGCCGCGGGCCGGGTCGTTCATCGCCTGCTCCTCGAGCCCCTCGAGATCGAGATGCGTCGCGACATCGACGAGCTGCTCCGGCGGGAGCTCGTCACCGGCGGCGACTTCGTCCCGTCGGCGTTCGAGACGGAGTTCGACGAGGTTCCATTCACCTTCGGCGACGGCCGCGAGATCGTCCTTCGCGGCAAGCTCGATCGCATCGATCTCGCGGCGAACCCCGCCCGCCTTCGTGTGATCGACTACAAGACCGGCGCCTTCGACGACGACGAGGGCGCCGAGTTCAAGGGTGGGCGCGAGCTCCAGCTCGCCGTCTACAACCTCGCGGCCGAGCGCCTCTACCCGAAGCATGCGGTAGAGGAAGCGCTCTACCGCTACTCGACGGAGAAGGGAGGGTTCCAGGACAAGGGCTGCGCCAACAGCGAGCAGAACCGCGAGACTCTGCGACGGATCCTCGGACACCTCGACAGCCTCGCTGCCAGGGGCATCTTCGCCAAGAGCGCCGATTCGTGTCAGTTTTGCGACTACCAGTCGATCTGTGGCATCGCGCAGGTTCGCGAGTCTCGGGCCAAGCGCAAGGAAGCGGACCCGCGCCTCGAACCCTTCCGGCAGTTGAGGACGATCAAGTGACGCGGCCTCCCTCCGACCAGGCGATTCGCGACCGAGTCGTTTCTGACTTCGACACGACGCTGCTTCTCGAGGCGGGTGCCGGCACCGGCAAGACGACGGTTCTCGTTCGGCGAATCGTTGCCCTCCTCCGCAAGGGTCGGGCGAGCATCGACCGCGTCGCTGCCATCACCTTCACCGAGAAGGCAGCAGGCGAACTGAAGGTCCGCCTGCGCGAGGAACTGGAAGGCGCTGCCGCCGAGGCCAGCGATCCAGAGGAACAGAAGCGACTCAGAGCCGCATCGCTGGGTCTCGACCGGGCTATGGTCACTACCATCCACTCATTTGCCCTGGCCGTTCTGAGGGAGCGACCGTTCGAGGCCGGCCTCGATCCCGGGTTCCGAGTCGCCGCCGACGTCAAGGGTGAGCGCAGTCTCGACCAGGCGTGGGATGACTGGATCGACGTGCGCCTCACGGCCGGCGACCCCGCTTTCGTCGAGGCACTGCACCTCGGGGTCAGCTTGACTGACCTGCGCGAAGCGGGGCGCCTGATGATTGCGGAGCGCGACATCCTCGGAAGGGTGGTGGGCGGGGCCCAAGCCGTTGATCCGGAGTCGTTCCGGCAGAGCGTCCGACGTGCGGCTGGGAGACTCGGTCCCCTGAAGGTGGAGTGCCAGGACGAAACGGACGGCGCCTTGGCGTCGATCGAAGCCCTGGAGGGCTTCGCCGACCGATGCCAGCGCGCCGAGGGTGCATCCCTTCGAAGCCAACTCCTATCCCTCAAGATCAACCCGCAGAAGGGCAACCAGAAGGCCTGGCGCTCGAAGGAGACCCGCAAGCAGGTCAAAGACGACTTGACACGACTTCGCGACGAAAAGGAGGCGTTCGTGCAGGCCGTCGAAGAGGGGGCCGCCGTTGCCCTTCGAAACCGCCTGACGGAGTTTCTCGCGTTCTTCCAGGATCGACAAAGGGAAGACGCCCTCGTGGACTTCCAGGGTCTCCTGCTCGAGGCGCGGAACGTTCTCGCCAGGGAGAAGCCCGTACGCCGCTACTTCCAGGAGCGGCTTGACGCCCTTCTGATCGACGAATTCCAGGACACGGACCCGCTGCAGGTGGAACTGGCGGCCCTGCTGGCCTGCCGGCCGGGAATGCCGCCGGCTCGCTGGACCGAGGCCGAGGTCGAGCCCGGGCGGCTGTTCTTCGTGGGTGACCCGAAGCA
>JADLHO010000179.1 GCA_020848735.1 Planctomycetota bacterium
ATCGCCGGGAGCATGGTCACTCGGTCCTTGTCGCCCTTGCCCTGGCGCACGACGAGCTGGTTGCGGTCGAAGTCGAGGTCCTTCACCCGCAGCCGGCAGACCTCGAGCAGACGCAGACCGGCGCCATCCATCAGAGTCGCCATCAGCCGCGGCACGCCGTCCATGCGCGAGAGAACGGCACGGACCTCGTCGCGTGACATGAGCACCGGGAGGCGCGGCTTCACCTTGGCGCGCACGAGGCCGTCGAGCCAGGGCAGGTCGCGACGCCAGACCTCGCGGAACAGGAACAGCAGCGCGGCGAGCGCCTGATTCTGCGTCGACGCGGCGACCCGCCCCTCGGTGGCGAGCGAAGTCAGGAACGCCGTCACCTCCGCCGCCCCGAGCCCCGCGGGATCACGGCGCCCGCAGAAGTCCCAGAAGCGCTGCATCCAGCCGAGATACGCATCCTCCGTGCGCCGGCTGAAGTGCCGCAGCCGCATCGCCGCACGCGCGCGATCGCCGGGCTTCGGCTCCCCGCGACCCTCGCTCACCGAGCAAACCTCGCGCCACTCGAACGACGACGACGGATGCGCGCACAGCGCGTCGCTCCTCGTACAGATGCTCGCGGACACGGTCATCGCGTCATTCGCGCTCCCGGGCGGGGCGAAACCCAGCCGGCCGATGACGGGGCAGCAAGCCAGGGAACCTCGCGCGCACTGCGAACCTCCCATCCGCGCACGATCAGGGCGCTCGCCCGACGACCGGAGTCCGAGGGACACATGACGCCTCCGTGCACGCGGGCAAGGACGGATCGGCGTATGTGGTCCTCGCCCGCACCACCCGGATCGAAGGTCTCGCCGCCCAATCGACGCAGCCGATGCACGCCGCGCCGGGCGAAACCGCCGATGAGCCGCGACGCGGCGCCGGTCGCACCGACTCACAGCACCGTCGTGCACGCGGTCGACACGTAGAGCGCGCCGGGGTTCTGCGAGTCGAGCGTGAAGCCCTGCGCGCCGACGCAGAACCAGGAGCCGGGGGCGGGGTTCGTGAAGGGACCGAAGCGCGCCGAGGACACGCTGGTGCAGGCCGGGTCGGACGACGTGACGTGCACCAACTGGATCCACGGCTCCACGCAGAGCAGTCCCGAGAAGCCGAAGAAGCTCAGGTCCTGCGGCGCGCCCAGGTTGGGCCCGAGGATCAGCACGCTCATGCTGCTCGGCGGCGCCATCGTCCGCACGCGCCAGCCGATGAGGTCGGGAGCGTTCGGCCAGATGCCCGCATAGCCGTAGTTCGGGTTGTTGCCGGTGCCGCCGGCGCCGGTGAAGGACCCCGCGTTCGACGCAAAGGGCTGGCAGACGTCCTCCGAGAGTCCGACCCCGATCGCCCAGGAGAGGTCCTGCGGGTGGATCGACGTGACGCCCGTCGTGACGTTGTGGCTCCAGCCGAGCCCCGGCGCGGTCGGCGCATACATCGGCTTGAAGAGCGGATTGAACTGCTCGCCGACCTGCGGCGGGACGGTCGTCCTGCCGCTGAACATGCAGGACACGCCGTCGAAGCCCGGCCAGTTCGGCTGGGGACGGAAGCGGATGCCGACGTAGAAGTCGCCTCCCGGTCCCGCGTGGATGGCGGGCAGGTCGATGCAGGCCGCCGGCCCGCCGTTGTTGAGGACGAACGAGAACTTCTGGACGTTGGTCGTGAAGTTCAGGACCACCGGCTGCAGGTGGATCAGCCCGCTCGCACTCATGTCCGGGGCCCCGAGCGGGAACGCGAGGTTGGACGGGTCGTTGCGCCGGACCTCGAGGTAGGCGGACTCGGTCGTGGCCGGGTTCACGTCGTGGAGCGTCAGCTCGACGCAGCAGAGCCGCGTGCGGCCGCAGCACTGGTTCCAGGGGAAGCGCTGCAGGACGGTGAGCTGGTGGTTGCTCGGGCCGAAGCCGCGCGAGTGGTCCTCGTTCGTGCCGTCGTGGTGCATGAGCTGCTGGGCCGGCAGGGCTGCAGCGGCGAGGAGGATGGCGACCGCAAGGGGAGTCTTCATGGCGATGGTGGGAGCGGGCCGGGGAACCGCGGCGACGCGCCGCAGAGACGAGCCCCGATCGCCAGGGGGGTTCGCGCCAGACACGGATTCCGCGTCCGGACGACCGCGGTGGCCCGTCTCGGCCCCCGCCGCGCGCGCGTCAGGAGCCGATCCTCAGGTCGAGCACCTGCGCATGGACGTGACGGCCGAGGTCCGTTGCCGGATCGGGAATGGGCTCGGCAAGCGCGCGCTTCCGCCACTGCCGAAGCCGTCGACCGAGCGATCGATACTCGCCCGCAGGACGCGGCCGGGCATGCCCCCCGCGATCCTCACCCGGCCGGCATGCGAGCCCAGCGATCCCGGCGATGCTCCTCGCCATTGCCGCGCTCGTCGCGCGAGCTCCTCGCCGCTGACCCGGAGAACGAGTTGGGCCGGTCGAGGCCCATCGATGCGCACCGGGCGGCAGACCTCAGCTCCGCAGGATCTTCTCCATCGCCTTCCCCTTCGCGAGCTCGTCGATGAGCTTGTCCAGGTAGCGGAGCTTCTGCATCAGCGGATCCTCGATCGACTCGACGCGGATCCCGCAGACGACGCCGGTGATGAGCGCGCTCTTCGCATTGAAGGCCGGCGCCTGCGCATAGAAGGTCTCGATGTCGACGCCGGCGTCCAGCTGCGCCTTCAGGCCCGCTGCGTCGTAGCCGGTCAGCCAGCAGATGATCCGGTCGACCTCGTCCTTCGTGCGGTTCTTGCGCTCCGCCTTCTGGACGTACATCGGGTACACCTTGGCGAAGCTCATTGCGAAGACGCGGTGCTTGCTCATGGTCACTGCTCCTTGGGTCGGGCCATGCGGCCTCACTCGTCGCCACCGCGCCGCCCGCGCTTGATGGCGCCGCGCTGCTTCTTCTCGTCGAGGCGTTTCATCTGGCTGCTGCGCGTCGGCTTCGTCTTCTTGCGCGCCTTCGGCTTGTGCATCGCGGTGCGCAGGAGCGCCGCCATGCGCTCGAAGGCCGCCTCGATGTTCTGGTGACGCGAGCGGAACTCCTCGCAGGTGAGGAGCACGCGGCCGTCGGCGTCGAGGCGATTGGCGAGCTTGGTGCGGATGCGCGCCACGCGCTCCTCCCCGAGCACGGGGAGGGCACGGGTGAGGTCGCAGCGCAGGTCGACCTTCGTCTCGGTCTTGTTCACGTGCGGGCCACCGGGTCCACCGGAGCGCGCGAAGCGCAGGTCGAAGCACGCGGCGGGCAGGACGAGACCGACTCCGAGTTCGAGATCACGCAGCATGTTCGTCCTCCAGCCAGGAACACTCGGGTCGCGTGCGCTCGCGCAGCGCGCGCGCGAGGGCGACGGCCCCGAGCACGGCGTCGCGGGCACCGCGCGGCGTCGCCACGAAACCCTCGCCGCGGAGTGCGGTGAGGAACGCGGCGCGCAGCGGGGCGTGGTGCTCGAAGGCGCCCCCGCCGAGCGTGATCGGCACCGCGGAGTTCACGAGCCCCGCGCGTCGGACCGCCGCGGTCGCGCGCGCGGCGAGGGCTTCGGACTCGCGGGCCAGCACTTCGATCGCCACGGCATCGCCCGCGGCGGCAGCGCCGGTGACGAGCGCGAGATGGGACGCGAGTGCGCCCGGCGCGACGTCGCGCAGCACCCGGCCGAGCTCGCGCGCCCGCGCGGCGCCGAACGCGCCGGCGAGCGCGGCGCAGAGCGTCGTCGGACCGCGCACGCCGTCGTCGGATTCCACCGCCGCGCGCGCGGCGGCGAGCACGAGGGCCGCCGCACCGCCGCGGTCGTCGAGCAGGAGTCCGCGGCCTCCGGCGCGGTGCAGCGAGCCGTCTTCCGCGCGTGCGATGCAGAACGAGCCCGTGCCGGCCCAGACCGCGAGGCCGGGACCGTCGGCGAGCGCCGTCGCCGCGGCGACCTCGCAGTCGCCGACGATCGCGAGCGGCAGCGCATCGCCCAGCTCGCGTGCGCAGGCCGCACGCAGGCCGCGACGAATCGCGACGAGACCCGCGCCGGCGATCCCCGCGACCAGCGACGCGACCCGCATCCCGCTCGCCGACTCCGCGGC
>JADLHO010000180.1 GCA_020848735.1 Planctomycetota bacterium
ATCGCCGGGAGCATGGTCACTCGGTCCTTGTCGCCCTTGCCCTGGCGCACGACGAGCTGGTTGCGGTCGAAGTCGAGGTCCTTCACCCGCAGCCGGCAGACCTCGAGCAGACGCAGACCGGCGCCATACATCAGAGTCGCCATCAGCCGCGGCACGCCGTCCATGCGCGAGAGAACGGCACGGACCTCGTCGCGTGACATGAGCACCGGCAGGCGCGGCTTCACCTTGGCGCGCACGAGGCCGTCGAGCCAGGGGAGGTCGCGACGCCAGACCTCGCGGTACAGGAACAGCAGCGCGGCGAGGGCCTGGTTCTGCGTCGACGCGGCGACCTGCCCCTCGGTGGCGAGCGAGGTCAGGAACGCCGTCACCTCCGCCGCCCCGAGCCCCGCGGGATCACGGCGCCCGCAGAAGTTCCCGAAGCGCTGCATCCAGCCGAGGTACGCGTCCTCCGTGCGCCGGCTGAAGTGCCGCAGCTGCATCGCCGCACGCGCGCGATCGCCGGGCTTCGGATCCCCGCGACCCTCACTCACCGAGGAAATGGCGCGCCACTCGAACGACGACGACGGGCGCGCGCACTGCGCGTCGCTCCTCGTACAGATGCTCGCGGACACGGTCATCGCGTCTCGGTCTCGCTCCTCGGCTCGGCGGACCGTAGCCGGCCGGCGACCGGGCAGCAAGCCCGGAGACCTCGCGCCCGCTGCGACCCTCCAATCCGCGCCCGATCAGGCTGCGCGCCGACGCGATCCTGCGGGAATGGAGCCGCATTGCGTTCCCGGCATGAGCGAGGGAAGCGACCCCGCGAGCGTCCAACGGTTCAAGGACGCGATCGCGGCGGCTTGCCGTGCCCAGGGTGCGCTCGCGCAGGAGCTGTGGACCACGCAACCCGAGCACGACCGCGTCCCGGAGCTGCTCGACATCCGCTGGGCCGGTCTCACGAATGCCCTGCACGCCCAAGACCTCGTGATCGCCGAGACCAGGTCCGTACTGCTCCAGGAGGATCTGCGCAGCGACGCCCGTCGGGCGGCTCTCCTCGCGCGCGCGCACGCGATCAATCAGGTCGACGACCTCGATCCGGTCATTCGACTCCGTGCGGCGCGCGAGCTCCTCGCCGCCGACCTGGAGAACGAGCGCAGCGGGATCTGACTCTTCGAGCTGATCCAGCGCCACCTCGCCGATCCGGAGACCGCCTGGTCGCTGCTCGCGGTGGCGGTGGATGCCTGGCCGGAGTCCGGAAACGTCGGCCGCCCGGCGACGCGCTGGCTGGCGATGCTCGACGACGTCGGGACGCCGTTCGCCGAGCTGTTGCCCGCCGGAATGCGCGAGCCCTTCGCGGCGGCGGTGTGTGTCAAGGTACTTGCCGCCCCGAAGCTCACGCGACCGGGGTGGTCATGTGAAGAGGATCAGGGTTGAGGCGGACGGCGTCGACGCGGGTCCAGTTGCGCGTGCGGGTTGTCCACCGGTGCGGAGAGGCCTTTCGCGCGCGCATAGAGGCGTGCGCGGCGGGCGAGGATTTCGGTATCGAGGCCAGCATGCCGTTGAGCAGGGGTGACGAAGCGGATGGCGCGGTGTCGGTGCTCGTCGTTGTACCAGGTGACGAAGTCCCGGACCCAGTCGCGCGCAGCGGTGAGGCTGGCGAAACGAGAGATCGGGTGTTCGGGGCGGTACTCGAGGGTGCTGAAGAGGGCCTCGGAGAAGGGGTTGTCGTTGCTGACGCTGGGCCGGCTGAACGGGGGGACGATGCCGAGCTGCTGCAGGGTGGCGAGCATGGCGGCGCCGTTCATGGGAGCGCCGTCGTCGGCACGCAGGACCAGGGGCTGGCGTGTGACGCCCTCCGCGAGGCAGAGCTCGCGGACGAGCTCTGCGGCGAGGGTTGCGGACTCGTGCTCGTGGACGGCGCTGCCGACGTTCTTGCGGCTGACGACGTCGTCGACCAGTTCCTGGTCGAGGCGGCTCGGCGAAGACCAGTCGAAGGCGGCCAGCGGCTTGAAGGGACCGAGCTTGGCGCGGCGCAGACCTCGTTCGAGACTGCGACGGCTGCGGTCGGCATCTGTGATCTCGTTCCGCTGCGCGACCCAGTTCTCGTCGGCAAGCTCGTTCCAGCGCGCGCTCAGGCCATGCAGGCCTCGATGCCGAAATCCTCGCCCGCCGCGCACGCGTCCATGCGCACGCGCGACAGGCCTTTCCACACCGGTGGACAACTCGCACGCGCAACGGGACGCGCATCGACGCCGTCCACCTCGACCCTTGTCCTCTTCACATGACCACCCTGGTCGCGTGAGCTTCGGGGCGGCATGTACCTTGACGCTCACCGCTCCCGCGGCGCGATCGGGACGACCGGCGAGGACCAGGACGCGAGGACCGCGAGGACGAGCGAAGACAAGCTCGTGGAGGAGTCTGCTTCGCTCCGGGTCGGGTCGACCCAGCTACGGCTGCAGCGCGCGGACACGCCGCGCGTCGCTCGTCAGAACCGGAACGGCAGCACGAGCCAGTCGAGTTCGAGGGCCGGCGGCACCGCGTCGAGCGGCACTCGAGCGCGGTGCGTGGGCTGCGACGCGTCGAAGTCGCGGTACAAGGCGACGTCCCATTGGACGAAGCGCACCGGGTGCGTGCGCAGCCAGTCGAGGAACGCGGGCGCGCGCAGGTCGGTCGCGAAGTTCGGCAGGCCGCGCCCGTCCCACGCCGGCCAGCGCTGGGTCACAGGATCTGCGTGCGGGTCGGAGGTGAACGCGAAGCCGATGCGCAGGTTGGCGCGCGGCTCCCGCGCGCCGGGCGGCGAGCCGGAGCGCGTGCGGCCGAGGGTCGCGCTGCCGTTGTTGAGCACGCCGGCGAAGCGCGCGATCACGTGGGCGCGGATGCCGCTGGCGGGGAAAGCGCCGTCGGGCTCGAGTTCGACGCTCGTGCCGTCGTGCGCGAGGATCCGGAACTCGCCGCGCCTCTCACCGAAGCGTCCGATGAGCAGCAGGCGGTAGCCGGCGTAGCGATCGCGTTCGGCGCCGAGCGTCGCGTCGAGTTCGACGTGATAGCTCGGCCGTCCGTCGAAGGAGGTTCCGGTGCGCGCCGCGAGCACCGCGCGTTCCTCGATCCCGTCGATCGTCACGACCGCAGGGCGATGTTCGCCGCTCTGGTCCCAGGTCAGGAAGCCGGCGTGCGGTCCGGCGGCGTGGACGTCGGCGAAGCCGAGCTGCGGATCGCCGAGGTCGGGGCGGGGCGCGTTGCGCGGATCGGCGACGACGACGCCGGGCACGCCGGGACCCGGCGCCTGGTCGACGCGCCGGCGCGCGACCACGCCGAGATCGATCCAGCGCGAGCGTGCGCGCGTGACGGTGTCGAAGGGCAGCGGCAGGAGGATCGGGCTCGGGCGCAGATCGCCTTCGCCTTCGAGCCGCGCCAGCACGCGACCCCGATCGTCGACGCGCGTGCCGTCGGGCTGGGCCCAGCCGCGCCATCCGAGGAGCGCGGTCTTGCGCGCGGGTGTGACCTCGAAGGGGGAGCCGTTGGCATCGACGTCGAAGAAGCGGATGTGGTCGTCGAAGGCGCAGCCGCTGCCGTCGGCGTCGTCGCCCGGGGGGACGTGGAGCTGGATCAAACCCATGCCGCCAAACCCGCCGATGGCGCGATGCTCGGGGTAGATCGACGGCGGGTACTTGGACCAGATGGGGTTTCCCGCGAACCATCCCTGGACGCCGGTTCCGCCGTCGGCGCTCAAGGCGAACGAGTAGTCGCGCTCGCTGTAGCTTCCACCGTGCGCGAAGAACTCGATGCCGCGCCCGGCCATGAGGACGATCATCCCTCCCGAGCCGGCGCCGCCGCCGCCGGCGTCGGTGTTGCCGCCCGCTTGCTCGCCACCGCCGCCGTTGCCGCCGTTGCTCGAGATCGTGCCCTGACGACCGATGCGGATCGTGCCGAGGCACTTCACGATCAGCACGCCACCGCCGGCACCGCCGCTGCCGGCGCGAGGGTCGTTCGGGAAGTTCGGTTCGAGGAGATCGCAACCGCTGACCGAGCGGTTGCCTCCAGCACCGCCACCGCTGCCACCGCGCGTCGCGATGAGTTCGCCGGTGATCCGGACTCCCCTGAACGGATCGACGGCCATGCCCCAGAAGTCGTTGTCGGAGCGCGCGTCGATGAAAGCCGTCGGTCCAGGAGCGCCGCCGGGCAGAGTCGGTGACGTGCTCACGCAGCCTGCTCCACCGCCACCGTCTGCCATGAAGGGTCGATTCAGCGGTGTGCCGGGGGGGAAGTTGGGATCACCGAGCGTCGCGAAGGACCCTCCGCCGCCGGCGGAGCCACGATTGCATCCGAGTTCGCATGAGAGCCGACCCGGTCCTCCTCCGCCTCCTGGCACTCCCGGCGCGGATCCTGGCTCACCCGTCGCGCTTCGGCGTTCAGGAAGGTCGGGTGATCCGCGACCGCCGCGCGCCCCGCCGCAGTGCGCTGTGCCACCGGGAATCGGCACACGCAAGTACCTGCCGGTCACGTCGGGGTTCGATCCATCCCCGCCATCCAAGCGCAGCTCCCCATCGACGACGAAGTCGCCGGTGACGAGGAAGACCATCGGGCGCGAGCCGACGCCGCGGACCGTCGTGCCGAGCGGGATCTCGACGCGCGCGAACTGGAAGACGCCCCCGCGGACCTCGTAGGTCGGGCCGTACTCCGGCTGCACGTCGGTTCGATCGGTGTCGAGGATCACTTCGCGCTGCGATGGCCGCCAGGTGCGGCGCCACTCATCGCCTTCGAAAGCGAAGTCGGCGCGGAGCCGGCCGTTCTGGATCGAGGCGGGTGGTTCGAGGAACACGGCATCGGGATCGAGGCTGTCGTCGCTCTCGAAGGCCTCGAGCCAGGCGTCGAACTGCGGTTCGAAGCGCGGCTGCGTGCGGTAGCGACGCGCGTCGCGGTCGTAGTTCGGATCGGCGACGTTGCTGCCGCCGCCGAGGTCGCGAAGGCGTTCGTTCACGCGCAGCACGAGCTCGGCGTTGTTCGGCAGGATGCCGACGGGCCGCAGCACGAGGAGCGCGCCGTCGCGCTCGTTGATCTCGAGGTCGACGCTCGTCGGCACGCGCAGCGCGAGCGCCTGCGCGGCAGGGTCGTCGTACTCGACGACCACATGGCCCTGGGCTTCGCGAGGCGCGTCGATCAACGCGGCGGCGCTCAGGCGGGGCAGGTTGTCGGCGCGGGGATCGAGCGGACGGTCGAAGCGCACGCGGAGTTCGACGAGCCCGCGGCCGAAGCGACCGAGCTCGGCGCCGTTCGCATCCGAAGGCGACACGACCAGCTCGACGACGCGCGGCCCGTGTTCGCCGTGGCGCGCGAACAACGCCGCTCCCGGTTCATCGCGCGGCGTGGTGAACTCGAAGGTGAAGGCCTCGGCGAGCGGGCGGCCGCGGAGATCGCGCAAGGCAGGGGCATCGGGCGAGGACGGCGGAGCGACGCTCACGCGGTAGCGGCGATCGGCGCGCAGTCCGCCGTCGCTCAGGTCTGCCGCGCGCGGCAGCGACGGCTCGAAGCGGAGGAGTCGTCCGCCGTCCGCGAGGTCGAAGCGGCCAGCCGGTTGCTCGTCGAGCGGCCGGCCGTCGCGGTCGGCGACCTGGAACGTGATCGCGCCCTCGCTCACGCTCGCCGGATCGAGCGCGTCGCTGAAGACGATCGCGATCGTGTCGTCGAGCAGCGCCTCACCGCCGTGCGGGGGCACCGCGGCGAGGGCGCGCAGGGTCGGCGCGCCGAGCGCGCCGGTGCCCGAGCCTCGCGACCAGCAGGCGGTCAGGGCGAGGCCGCAGAGCAGGATGGTGCAAGAGACTCCCGAAGTGCGTGGCATGGCGGTCCATAGGCGGCTCGCAGGCCGCCGCAACCGGACGAGCGAGCTCTCGCGAGCGGCTCCACTCGTGGATGCGGGGCGAGACCGCGACGATCCGCTCGCCCTCGACGACTCCGTGTTCCAGGTAGACGTCGGCGACGCGCAGCGACGCGAAGCGCTCGCGGCCGCTCGCGTCAAACAGGAGGCCGCAACCGCAGTCGCGCGTGGGATCGAGTCCCCCCGTGCCGCGGTCCTTCGACAGCGCAGGTCTGGTGGGGCGCACGGTGTTCGGCAAACGCGCGGGCGAGAGCGACGTGCGGGTCGTCCAGCGATTGCAGCGTCGCGGTTGTCGCTGCTGCCGGATGGGCGGGTTGCGGATGAACTGAAACGGCGGTGGAAGGACGGCACGACGCACTTGGTGATGACACCCGAGGTGCTGGTCGAACGGCTGCTGGCGCCGGTGCCGCGTCCGCGCCGGCACCTTGCGTGTATCACGGCGTGCTGGGACTTGCTGCGGCGCGTGTTCGAGGTCGAAATGCCGGTGTGCCCTCACTGCGACGCCACGCGGAGGGTGCCGGCGGCGGTCACGGCGCCGGAGTCGGTCACGAGAGTGCTGGGCGCGATGGGGCTGTCGGGATGGGGCGGGAGCCACGGAATCGCGGGCTGACCCGAGGGCGAATGAGGCGCGCGCTGACGCGTTGACGCGCGCAGAGGTAGGGGAGATCGCGGTCGGCGTGGAGCTCGGGTGGTCCGGACCGCAGCTTGAACTTCCGATCCCCGACTTCATCGAGGTACACGCGAGGCTCGGCGCAGCGTTCGAAGATCGCAGGCGTCTGCCAGGTGGCGTTCAAGGCTGCCCGAGGGCTGCCGCAAGAACGCGGAGCGGCAACGACGCTGGCGCGAATGGCAGCGGCGGCAGCGCGCCGAGGGCCGGGGGACGCGAGCCGAAACTCACCAACAAGGGTCCCAAGCCTCGGCTACCTCTCGCAAGTCCATCGTCCACACGAGGTGGTCGCGGCCGGAAAAGGCCCCGCCCGCGAGCGCTCGTTTCGACCCACTCGATCGCGAGAACAGCCGCTGCCGCTGCACCCTCTGCGGAGAGCGCAGGTGCCACCGCGCATCCCGCTGCGAGGTCCGGCCGCGTCCGAGCCGATGGCGACCGTGACCAACGGATTCCCGCGGATCGTGTCCGCCGACAGCCGCGAGCGTCCGCACAGTCCGTGGCGCAGTCGAAGTGACGTCGATCGCAGGCCCTGCAGAGTGTGGGTTTCGGAAAGTCTGAACGCTCCATTCCGGGAAGTCTGGCGTGCTGAGGCGGGGCTGAAGTCCCGCCTGCTGAGGCCAGAGACTGCGGCGCTGCAGCGGCTTCGAGCTTGAGGTGAGTCGCGAGGGTGGTAGCTGCGAGGTGTGTTCGACGCGATGAAGCGATTCGAGGTCCAGGCCCTGCTTGGGGCCGGAGTCCAGGTGTCGATGGTGAGTGAGCGGACGGGCGTGAGCGTGCGCGCGGTACAGCGGATCGCCGGAGAGGAGCCGATCGAGGATCCTGCCGAGGTGGACCGACAGCGAGCCGAGCGGATGGGTCGACCGAGCGCGGTGCGTGCGTATGCGGAGCAGGCTGGCGAGTGGTTGCGGGCGGCGCCGGAGCTGCGCTCGGGACAGGTTCTCGAGCGACCGCGGGAGGCTGGCCACAAGGGCTCGAAGACGGCGGCGTACGACTTGGCGAGGCGGGTGCGGGTGGCGAGGCCGCCGGGCGGCGTGGTGCGCTTCGAGGGTATGCCGGGCGAGTTCAGCCAGCACGACTTCGGTCAGGTCGAGGTGAGGTACGCCGACGGCACGCGCGAGCGAGTGAAGTGCTTCGCCTCGTGCCTGGAGTTCTCGCCACACGTCTTCGCGCACCGCGCGGATCTGGGAGCGCGTCTCGCCGAGTGGCACCAGCGGGCCAACGACGAGCGGGCGAGTCGGGCGACCGGCGAGGTGCCCCGGGCGCCCTATCACTTGGAATAGCCGCGGCTGCGGCCGCTGGGAGTGGGGACGCAGGGGCTGCGACTGCGCTACACGCGCATCGTGCGCAGCGACGGCTTCGGCGAGATCGGCGTCGTGCGCTACTTCGCGGGACTGAGCAGTGTCGGGCTGACCGCGACCTTGCACGTCGAGCGCGAGCGGCTCGCGGTGTGGGTCGGCGGCGCGTTGCGCGGGACGCATCCGCGGCGTCCGCTGAACGGCAAGTACTCGGTGTTGCCCGAGCAGCGCGGCGAGTTGCTCGAGAAGAGCGGGGCGAAGCCGTACCTGATGCGCCAGTAGCTGCTGGATCTCTGCCCGGCGGCGGCGTGGTAC
>JADLHO010000181.1 GCA_020848735.1 Planctomycetota bacterium
ACGCCGACCGCGCGCACGTCGTCGAGGAACGAGTTGATGGTCGTCGACTGCGTCAACGGATCGACGGTCACGGGCCAGCTCGCGCCCGCGAGCCACGCCGCGGGGACGACGAGCCGGATGTGGCCGTCCCGGTACTCGCTCCCGATCGGCAGCACGCGACCCGCGGCGTCGATCGCGAAGGCCGCGCCGTAGCGCAACACGGTGCGACCCTCGCCATCGGTGAACTCGAGCGGCGCGTGGCACGCGTCGCGTGAGGCCGCGCGCAGTTCGGTCGTCACGCGGCCCGCGACCACGAGGTCACCCTCGCCGAACGGCGCCTCCACCACGAAGGACTGCTCCACGCCGTCGACGCGCACGTCGTAGCGCTCGACGAAGCGGGCGTGCCGTCGCTCGTGACGCGCCGGCGAGAACAGCGCCGGCGCGGCCGCGTCCGGCGACGCGTGCGCCGCGCCGTGGCTCACGCCTTCGGTCACCCAGCGCCAGGGCAAGTTGCGCTCGGCCTGTCGGCCGAGCCGAGGGAAGAAGCTCATCCCCTCGTCGAAGCGCGCCTTCCAATCCGGCCCGCCGGCCCAGACCCCGTATCCGGGGTCGCCGGGATGCGCATGGAGTGGAACGAAGGCGTCGGCGGCCAGCGGCGCCAGGTTCGCGTCCGCGCCGTCGGAGCGGAGCTCGGCCGGGGCCTGTGCGGCGAGGGATGGGGAGAAGACGGGCAGCGCCGCGAAGCACGCGGCGGCGAGACGGTGGTAACGGGTCATGGTCCGGACTCCCTCGCGGCGACCGACCCGAGCGAACACGAAATCCGCCCGCGGTCCGTCGGCGATCAGCGGCCGGCCGCGTTCCGCACCAGCTCGACCGGGACGGCCACGAGCGTCTGCCCGTTGCCCGTCGTCGTCGTCGCCCGCAGCAGCGAGTCGAGGATCGCCTGCTCGACGGCGTCCGCGACGGCCGTGAAGTAGGGGCTCATCGCGTCGTTGCGCAGCACGGGGCCCTGCGTGGTCGCCTGACCGTCGTCGCGGATCCGCTGCGACTCCGCGGTGCAGAACGCGATGGCGTAGTCGCCGCTGCCGTTGCTGAAGCTCGCGCCGCAGCGCGCCATCCCCGCGAAGGCGCGCTGTGCGAGGCGACGCAGGTTCCGCGCGCAGAGCGGGGCGTCGGTCGCGATCACGATCATGCAGGAGCCGTGCTCGGCCGGCGTCTTCTGCCGCTCGCCCTCGCGCGCGGGCGTCGCCTCGTCGAGCGCGCGGCCGCGCACGAGGAGACGGCCGCCGAAGTTGGTCTGCACGAGCACGCCCACGACGTGCGACCCGACGCGGCGCGAGCTCGTGCCGATGCCGCCCTTCCAGCCCAGGCACGCGGTCCCCGTGCCGGCACCGACGGCGCCACCTGGGACCGGGCGCGGCGCCGCGTCACCCGACCGCGCGTCGGCGATCGCCAGGAGGACGTGCTCGGCGCGCACGACCCGCGCACGGATGTCGTTCAGCCGCGCGTCGTTCGTCTCGCCCACGACCGCGTTCACGGAGCGCACCGTCTCGTTGCCCGGCAACGCGAGGGTCCAGCCGACCAGCGCCTCGAGGGCCGTCCCCACCGCCAGCGTGTTCGTGAGCGCGATCGGCGTCTCGAGCTCACCGAGCTCCTCGAGCTGCGTGCTGCCCGCGAGCTTGCCGAAGCCGTTCTGCACCGCGAGACCGGCGGGGACCTTCTCGCGGAACGGGTTGCCGCCGTGCGGGAGCACGACCGTGACTCCGGTGCGGACCGACGCGCCCTCGTTCAGCGTGCAGTGACCGACGCGCACGCCGGGCACGTCGGTGATCGCATCGAGCGGCCCGCAGGGCAGGGCGCCGATGCGCAGCCCGAGCTCGAGCGGGCGGGGTCGGGGCTCGTCCTGTGTAGGGAGCGGGGCCGCGGCCATGGTGGCGATCGCCAGGGCGAGGACGCAGCGCACGGCGCCGGCCTCAACGGCCCGTGGTGCCGAAGCGGAGCTCGAGCCCCGCGAAGAACTGATGCTCACCGCCGACGTCGCGGTCCCAGGCCACCGTCGGCCGGTTCGCATTGCTGAGATAGCTGTAATCGCCGATCACCGAGAAGTTGTCGCCCAGGCGCCAGTCGAGGTGGAAGCCGCCGCCGAACCAGAACTTGTCGCTCGCACCCGAACCGGATTCCTCGACGGTGCGCGTGAACTGCCCGCGGCCGCTCGGGGTCAGCGCCATCGCGCCGAAGTCGAGTCGATAGCCGATGCTCGTGTCGACCCACAGGTGACCGGCGGGCTTGCTCGCGTCGAAGTTGTGCACGCGGTCGGACTCGTCCGACATGCTCGCATCGAGCTGCCATTCCCAGACGCTGCCGTCGCCCTGCGGGAAGTACCACTCGAGGTGACCGCCACCGCGCCAGAACGCGCTCGGCAGGGAGCTCGTCCAGAGCGCCGTCCCGAAGGGCTGATCCGAGCCGTTGTGTTCGTACTCGACGCGGATCGCGAGCAGGAAGCCGTCGACCGGGCGGCCGTACTCCCGGTCGAAGGCGAGCGACTCGTGCTGGAACTGCGCACGCCCGCCGAAGGTGTCGAAGTCGTCGGGGATCGTGTACGTGGCGAGCGTCTGGTCGCCGCGTTCGAACTCGTAGCGGCGCCAGAAGGGGCCGATCTCCGCGGTCATGCCGTCGGCGATCGGTGCGGCGAAGCCGAGGTAGGCGCCGAAGTCACGGCCCTCGTACTGGCCGGTCGGCACGTACGTGTCGCCGCGGTAGAAGCCCTCGCGCCACTTCGGGAAGAAACGACCGCTGAGCTCGAGACGCCCACCGGTCTCCTCGGGCCGGCCGTCGCGGATGCTCGCGATCACGCCGTCGCGCGCCGCGTAGAGGTCGAGCTGCGCCTCGCGATCGCCGAGGTGATCGCCGCGGAACCACGCGAAGCCGTCGAACGCGGTGGCGTTCTCGAGCGCGAGGGCCTCGTCCTCGTCGGCGGCGAGGCTGCCCGCGAGCCCGCCCCGGACGACGAAGCCCGTCTTCCACGGGGTCGGGCGCGCGCGCACGAGTCCGAAGTCCTGGAAGTTCGGCGCGCGGTAGTCGCGGTAACCCTGCGCCGTGAGTGCCGCGGGCAAGGCGAGCGATGCGGCGAGCGCGCCGGCGAGAGAGAGGACACGGCGATCCCGCCGCGGCGAACACGTCATGGGGCGAGACGCTATCGCGGCGCCGCGCCGCTGGGAACGTCACGCCGCCGCGTAGGCGGAGAGCAGGCGATCGATCTCGACCTCCGGATCGAAGCGGCGGCGCAGGTCCTCACGGAGCCGGACGCCGAGCGCACCGGCCGCGGAGCGGTTCCTCACCAACGCGAGCACACAGCGCGTGAGCGAGTCCGCGTCGCCGAAGAGGAGCCCGGACTCGCGGTGGCGGATCAGCTCGCGATTCGCGGGCATGTCGCGCGCCACGACCGGTCGCCCGAGCAGTCCGGCCTCGAGGATGACCGGGCTCTGCGCCTCCGCCTCCGAGGTCAGGAGCACGACGTCGGCGTTGCGGTAGCTGGCGCCCATCCGCTCGGTGCTGAGCGGCGGGAGGATGCGCACGCGCGGTTCGTTGCGCGCGCGCTCGCGCAGCGACTCCGCGTACGCGGCGTCCTGTTCGGGACCGACGACGACGATCTCCGCGTCGACCGCGTTCTGGCGCAGCGCGTCGATCAGCGGGAAGACCTGGTGCTGCGCCTTCGTCGGCCGCAGGCCCCCGGGCACGAGGATCAGCAGGCGATTGCGCGGGATGCCGAGCGAACGCCGCAGGTCGGTGCCACCCGCCGGCAGTTCGTGCGCGGCGCGCGGCACGAGATCGATCTTGCCGACGGCCTCGCCCGCGATGCGCTCGACGTCGCGCGCCGCGTCGTCGGACGGCACGAGCACGCGCGAGGCCTCGCGCAGCACCTCGCACACCTGCGGCCCGATCGTCGTCTGCAGGGCGTGCCGGTGGAGGTCGTCGCCGCTGATCGACACGACCCAGGGCGTGCGCAGGCCGAGCAGCTGGATGCCCGAGCGACACGCGTCGTGCGCGTGCACGACGTCGGGACGGAAGCGCAGGATCGTCCCCGCGAGCGAGCGCTTGATGCCCCCCTGCCCGCCGTCGCCGACGAGTTCGCAGAGATGGCCGCGGCGGAGCAGGCCATCGCGGTAACGCTCGACGGTCGACGCCGCACCGCGGAAGAGCTCGGCCGGCCCGGGCGACAGCAGCAGGACCTTCACGAGTCGCTCTATCGGCAACCACGAGCACCGGGCCTGACCCCCGAGCGACGCACCGGGCGCCGGGCAGTCCCGACTGGCGGGCCCTCCGCCGCTCCGGTCTAGTCGCCGCGATGCGATCGGCTCCCCGCCCCATCCTCGCCCTCTCGGTGCTGGCCTCCACGGTGCTGGCATCCACGGTGCTGGCCTCCGGCCGAGGGGCGATGTCCCCCCAGGAACCGGCCACCCCGCGACCGGAGCGCCCCCGTCACGGTCAGCCGGTCGTGGTGCCCGAGGGCAGCCGTGCGCTGAGCCAGACCTACGGCTTCCTGAGCGCACACCCGACCGCGCGCATCGTGGCACCCGGCCGGCTGGAGATCGTGCTCGAGACGCGCAGCCCGTGCCCGCCGGCGACCGTCTACCTGGGCCTCTCGACGCTCGACGAAGACCTCGACTGGCCGCGCTACCGGGTGGCCGTGCGCGAGGCCGGCAAACCGAGCGAGCTCCGCACGACCCATCGCATCGAGACCGAGTTCGCGTCCCTGGTCGCGAAGCTGCCCCACACCCCCTTCGAACCGCGCGTGCAATGGCGTGCGGAGATCTGGGTGCCGGAGCTCGGTTCGTCGCGCTTCGCCGAGGGCCGCGTCTACTTCGACCGCGCGACGCTCGGCGACACGGTGAACGTCGGCATCGGCCCCTTCGTCGAGCAGCTCGGACCGGACGCGGTGACGGTCTGGTGGGAGACCGATCGCGAGGCTCGCAGCGAGCTGCGCATCGCCGCGGTCGGCGACGCGACGGAGCCGCGCGTGGTCGCGGCTCGCGCGGAAGGGCGGCGCGTCGTCGCGCGCGTCGATGGCCTCGCGCCCGGCACGCGCTACGCGTACCGCGCGGTGAGCGGCGCGACGGTCGTGCGGGCCTACGAGTTCAAGACGCCCGCACCGGGCGCGTTCCGCTTCGTCGCGATGGTCGACAGCCGCGAAGGCGTCGGCGGCGGCATGCTCAATGCGGGTGGCGTCGAGGCCGCCTCGTTGAAGGCGCTCACGACGATCGCGTGGCGTGGCGGCGCGGAGTTCGCCCTCTTCGCCGGCGATCTCATCAACGGCTACACGACGAGCGTGACCGACTTCGAGCTCATGCTCGACGCGTTCCGCCGCGCCACCGCACCGGTCCACGCACGGATCCCGTTCTACGTGGGCATGGGCAACCACGAGGCTCTGATCGACGCGTGGCGCACGCCGGAAGGGCGCGTCTTCTATGCCGACAAGAACGGTGACGAGAGCGCCGAGGCGGTCTTCGGCCGCATGTTCCTGACTCCCCAGAACGGACCGACGGACGAAGGGCCGGGAACGCCGGGCTACCGCGGCAACGTGTATTGGTTCGATCACGGCAACGCGCGCATCGTCGTCCTCAACAACAACTATTGGTGGTGCAGCGACCCCCATCGTCGCGGCGGGAACCTCGAGGGCTTCGTCATGGAGCGGCAGCTCGCCTGGCTCGCCGAGCTCGTCGCGGCGACCGACGCCGACCCCGCCGTGCGGCATCTCTTCTTCGCGGCGCAGGAACCACCCTTCCCCAATGGCGGCCACACCGCGGATGCGATGTGGTACCGCCACGGCCTCACCGGGCAGGGCGGGGACACCGATCGCGACGGCGACGTCGACGACGGCGACATCGACATCGTGGGCAACCGCAATCGGCTCTGGGAGCTCGTCGCGAGTTCGGCAAAGAGCGTGGCGTTCATCACCGGCGACGAGCACGCCTACAGCCGCGTGCTCATCCGCAGGGAGACGCCGATCGGCAGGCGCAGCAAGCCCGACGGAACGGAGCTGCACGTCGCGCACGCCGTCTGGCAGATCACCTCGGGCGGGGCGGGCGCGCCGTTCTACGACAAGGAGCTCGACCTGCCCTGGAGCGGTGAGCTCGCGGCGCACTCGACCATGCCGCATTGCGCGATGTTCACGGTCGACGGACCGAAGGTCTCGCTCGAGGTCTTCGCGAACACCGGTCAGCGCATCGATGCGGTGGAGCTGCGCTGATCGACGGGTCCCGAGAGCGCGCGAGCTCCGCGGGTCGTCGATCCGGCGCCGCGCGTCCGCCTCACCTCAGCCCGCCGCGTTCCCACCGGAAGTCGCGGCCCTTGCCGCCATCCTCGCCGTCGTCGATGCGCGCGCGCAGGCTGCCGTCGTCGGCCAGCCAATACGCGATGCGCTTGGGGAAATCGTGCTCGGCATTGACGAAGACGACCCGCTGCGGACCGCATTGCCGCGCGTCCATGAGGAAGCGGGTCTCGGCCTGACCGGCCGGGGACGCGACGTAGGCCACGCCGCCGTTCTTCGTCAGCTCGATGCGCAGCGCCTCGCGGAAGACCGCGCGGCCGTCCTGGATGCCGCGGCTCATCCCGATCGCGAGACCGCCGAGCGGCGCGGTCCAGTGCTCCTCGAGACGCGACGCGCCGTCGACGTGGATCCAGGACCCGGCCAGGAACGCGACGGCCTCGAGTCCGGCCTGTGAGTCCGGCGCGGGGCTCAGCGACTGGTAGAGCTGGAGCGGATTGCCGTCGGGGTCCTGGAACTGCATCAGCTTGACGAGCTCGGGGATCTCCTCGATCGGCCCGGTCTTCGTGCCGCCCTCGGCGAGGATCCTCGCCGCGGCCTCGATGTCGTACACGCCGTAGGTCAGCGTGACGCCCTTGGCCCCCGCCGCATCGGGCATGCGCGCGAGCCCGACGCGCACGTCGGCGACGGGAGCGAAGAGCTCGGCGAAGCCCATGCGGTCGTCCTGCCAGTCGACGCGGAAGCCGAGTCGATCGCGGTACCAGTCGATCGCGCGCGCGAGATCGCTCACGGGCACCACGCAGGTGAGGCCGCCCGAGTAGACGGGGACCTTGCGGGCGGGGCTGGGCTTGCCCTCCGCGGATTGCGCGGACAGCGCGGCGGGGACGAGGCAGCTCGAGACGAGGACGGCGGCGAAGGCCGCGTCACGGATGGATCGGGTCATGGTCGAGGATCAGGGGGGCCGGGTCGGGGTTCGGGAGATGGTTCGGGATCGAGGTCCACGCCGAGGGCGCGGACACGGCGTGCGAAGAGCCGCTGCTCCGCCTCGAGGGGCGCCAGGGCGCGGGCGCGTCGGAACGCGGCCCGGGCACCCTCCTCGTCACCGGTTCGCACGAGGAGCTCGGCGCGCGCCGCCCACCAGCGGTGACCGATGGCGTCGCGGTCCGCGTCGCTCAGGGTCTCGAGCTCGAGCAGGCCGGATTCCGGCCCGTGCACCTCCGCGCGCGCGATCACGCGCGACAGGCACGCGATGGGCGACGGCCAGGCGGCGCAAAGCCGGTCGTAGTACGCGGCGATGCGCCGCCAGTCGGTGGTCGTCGAGTCGGTGGCCGCAGCGTGACACGCGGCGATCCCGGCCTCGAGATGCCAACGTGTGAGCGCGGCGCCCCCGGCGGCCCGTTCGAGATGGGCGAAGCCCCTCGCGATGGCGGCGCGGTCCCAGCGCGTGCGGTCCTGTTCGTGGAGCGCGAGCAATTCGCCGGCCTCGTCGGTGCGGGCCGGGATCCGCGACGCGTGCAGCCAGAACAGGGCGAGCAGCGCATGCGTCTCCGGTCGCCGCAGGGTCTCGTGCTCGAGGAGGAGCTCGCCGAGCCGGATCGCCTCGCGGACGAGCTCTTCACGCACGGGCTCGGCGCCCCCGGAGGCCGCGTGGCCCTCCGCGAAGAGCGCATAGAGCACGTCGCCCACCGCGCCGAGGCGGGCGGGCAATGCCGAGTCCTCCACCATCGCCAGCTCGATGCCGTCGTCGGCGATCTGCCGCTTGCACCGCACGAGCCGCTGCTCGATCGCCGACTCGCTCGCGAGGAAGGCGCGCGCGATCTCCCGCACGGAGAAGCCGCAGAGCGACTTGAGGGCGAGTGCGACACGCGAGCCGAGCGGCAAGCGCGGGTCGCAGCAGGCGAAGAGCAGCATGAGCTGGTCGTCACGGGCATCGGCCGGCGCGACCGCCGTCGCGAGCGCGGCATCGTCACGGTCGCGCTCGCGCACGCGCGCCCGGCGCAGGCGATCCCGCGCGCGCCGTTGCGCGACCGCGCAGAGCCACGCGGCCGGCTCGGCCGGCACGCCGCGGATGGGCCATTGCCGCAGGGCGTCGAGCAGCGCGTCGTGCACGGCATCCTCGACGAGATCGAGCTGCGCGAGCCCGAGACGGCGCACCAGCCCCGCGACGAGACGCCCGGCCTCGCGGCGGAAGAGCCCCTCGATCAGCAGGTGGGTCTCGCACGGTGAGGCCATGGGAACGTTGGTCCGTGAAGCCCTTCGGGCAGCGGCGCGGCACCGGATCGTCCGCGCCGCGCGGGCTCAGCCGGTCGTGTCCTCGACGGCGCGCAACTCGATGCGGCCATGATCCAGGTGTGGGCAGCCACGCGCGATCGCGACCGCCTCGGCGTCGTCCTCCGCCGCGATCAGGAAATAGCCGCCGATGACCTCGCGCGCCTCGGCAAAGGGTCCCTCCGCGACCACGACGCGATCGCCTTCGCGGCGCAGGGTGTGGCCACCGTGGTCCTTCAGCTTGTGGCCGCCGCGGAGCCGCCCCTCGGCCTCGAGGCGCGCCGACCATTCCACATAGCGGGCGATGATCGCCTGCATCTCGGCCGGCGAGACGTCCGCGAACGCGTTCGGGACGTCGTGGAGGATCAGCATGTATTGGTTCATCCGTCGGCCTCGTGGCTCGTCGTGCGGATCATCGTCGTTCCGATCCCCGCGGAACCGACACCGGCCTGCGGGGAATTCCTCCCCACGGGCGCGGCTCATCGCGAGCTGCAGCGACGGAAGCGCCTGTCGGTCGCGAGCGCGTCGACGCGCCGGTCGTGCGCCTCGCTGGGCACCTCTTCGAGGACCTGGCTCTCGAAGCCCAGTCCGCACGCCAACGCGGCGAGACCCGGCCGCGCGAGGAAGCGGTCGTAATAGCCGCCGCCACGCCCGAGCCGTCGACCCGCGAGGTCGAAGGCGAGGCCGGGCACGAGCACGAGGTCGATGGCCTCGACCTGGACCGCCGCGCTCGCGGTCGGCTCGAGGATGCCCTTGAAGCCCGGCAGACAGTCGCTCCAGCTCCGGATCGCCACGGGCACGAGCGTGGTGCTCGCGACGTCGACCCGCGGGGCGAGCACGCGTTTGCCCGAGCCCCAGGCCGCCTCGACCAGCGCAGTGGTGTCCACCTCGGAGGGCAGCGAGAGGAAGACGAGCACCACCCGGGCATCGCGCCACGCCGCCGACGCGACGAGGTGCTTCGCCAGGGCCGCGCTCCGCGCCGCGCGTTCGGCGGGGCTGAGCTTGCGCAGCAGGCTGCGCATCCGGGAGCGGAGATCGGACTTCACGGTCGGCTCGGACGCGCTCGGGCAACGACGCCCGTCGCGCGCGCGGCGGACGATACCGCGCGCTTGCGCGCGAGGAGACCGGGCCGTCCGATCGTCACGTCCTGACAGGAACACCCGATCCATGACCCGCTTCGCCTCGATCCTCCGTCGGTGTCTCGCGCGCACCGCCACGACCTTCGCGCTCCTGCTCGGCCTCGCCGCGCTTCCGGCCTGCGGCTCCTGCGCCTGCTGCGAGGACGAGGCCGATGCCACGCTGGCCGCGAACAACGACTTCGCGAAGCTCTCGCCCGAGGAGCAGATGAAGGCGATGACGGAGTTCGGCAGCCTCGCGCCCGAACACGCGCTGCTGCAGAAGCTCACGGGCAATTGGGACCTCGCGATCAAGATGCGCTTCGGTCCCAACGAGGCCTGGCAGGAGATGCCGGGCACGATCGAGGCGGAGTCGGTGCTCGGCGGCCGCTTCGTGCTGCAGCGTTACCGCTCGTCGATGATGGGACAGCCCTTCGAAGGCATCGGCATGCTCGGCTACGACAAGCTGAAGCAGCGCTTCACGACCTCGTGGATGGACGTGTCGAGCACCTGCGTCGCGAGTTCGGAGGGCCAGGCCGAGGGCAACACGATCCACTACGTCGGCAAGATGAGCGACATGATCACGCCGAAGGGGCGCCGCTTCCGCACGGTCGAGACGATCGTCGACGACGACCATTGGACGAGCGACCTGTTCGACACCATCGACGGCGCGGAAGTCCAGGTGATGGGGATCGCGGCGACGCGGCGACGCTGAGCGGCGGCCGCGCGGCCGCTGCCGCGACGCGGGATCCGCCCCGGCGGAAGGTGGAGGACGCCGTCGCTCGACCGCGAGGCCGGAGGGCCGGGGCCACGACGAGGGAAACGGGGAGGGCGCCCGCTAACGTGGGCGACTCGCCAAGCCGGGCTCCGGCGCGTAGACGCGCCCCTCCCGAACGCTTCGTTCCCCCCTCCGGAGTCATGACCCTCAATCGATCCGCCGTCCTCGGCGTCGCCCTCGCCGCCGTCCTCGCCCCCGACTTCGCCACGCTCCGCGCCCAAGACGGCGCGACGGCCGCGCCCGCACAGGACCCGCACCCGGCCGTCACGCACAAGGAGCTCGGCCGGATGTGGCCGTTCGAGCACGCGCCCGTCGAGTTCTTCCAGCAGGCCTACGGCTTCACGCCGACGCCGGAGTGGCTCGAGGCCGCACGGCTCGCCTCGCTGCGCTACGGGGAGTGGTGCTCGGCGTCCTTCGTGAGCCCGCGCGGGCTCATCATGACCAACCACCACTGCGCGCGGGACAACGTCGCCGCGGTGTCGCCGGAGGGCAAGGACTGGTTGACCACGGGCTTCTTCGCGAAGTCGCTCGAGGAGGAGGTCCGCATCCCCGACCTCACGGTCCAGCAGCTCGTGGCGATGAAGGACGTGACCGCGGCGATGAACGCCGGCCTCGTCAAGGACATGAGCGAGGCCGACCTCGCACGCACGCTCGAGGCCAACGAGACGAAGATCCTCGAGGAGGCCGCGGCGGCCGAGAAGGACCTGATGCACCAGGTCGTGTCGCTCTACCAGGGCGGCAGCTACCAGCTCTACAGCTACAAGGTCTACCGCGACATCCGCATGGTCGGCGCGCCCGACCTGAAGATCGCGACGTTCGGCGGCGACCCGGACAACTTCACCTACCCGCGCTTCAGCCTCGACTTCTCCTTCGTGCGCGCGTGGGAGGACGGCAAGCCCGCCGACACGTCGATGCACTACTTCAAGGTGAAGACGCGCGGCGCGAAGGAAGGCGAGACCGTGTTCGTGACCGGCAACCCCGGCTCGACGGGTCGCCTCGACACGGTCGCGCAGATGGAGTTCCTCCGCGACATCCAGTACCCGCGCACGATCGCCAACATCGATCGCCAGCTGAAGGCACTGCGAGCGCGCCAGGAGAAGGGTGAGGACGTCCGCGGCGAGATCCTCGATCTCGAGAACGCGTTCAAGGCCTACACGGGCTACCTCGCCGGCCTGCGCGACGTCAGCGTGATGGACATCAAGCGCAAGGCGGAGCAGGAGCTGCGCGACAAGGTCGCCGCGAAGCCCGAGCTCGGCGAGAAGATCGGCGACCCGTGGAAGCGCATCGAGGAGATCGCCGCCGAGAAGCGCGAGATCGTCGAGACGCGCCGCGGCATGAACAAGCTGCAGGGACTCGCCCAGGAGGAGGAGCTCCTCAAGAAGCGCGTCGGCGAGGCCTTCTTCGCGGTGTACGGCACGCACCTGCCCCCGGATGCGACCTTCACGCTCCGCCTCTCGGACGGCGTCATGAAGGGCTACGCGATGAATGGCACCGTGGCGCCGTACTTCACGAGCCTCTACGGGCTCTATGCGCGCAACACCGAGTTCGGCGGCCAGGACCCGTTCGCGCTCGAGCCCGCGTGGCTCGAGAAGCTGAAGGAGATGGACCTCTCGACCCCGTACTGCGTGGTCAGCACCTGCGACATCATCGGCGGCAACTCCGGCAGCCCGATGATCAACCAGGCGCTCGAGGTCGTCGGGCTCGTCTTCGACGGCAACATCGAGAGCCTCGGCAATCGCTTCGTCTACACCGACACGGTCGCGCGCACGGTCAGCGTGCACCCCGCGATCATCGTGGAGGCCCTGCGCAAGATCTACGGCGCCGGCAAGCTCGCCGACGAGTTCGAGGGCAAGGGCAAGGGCTACTGAGCCGAGGGGCCCCCGCCGAGGAAGCGGCCGGGGCCATCCGCGACGCCCGCGCGCGCGCGGACGCCGCGATGCGCGATGGACTCGTCGCGGGGCGTCGCTTATCGAATCGGCATGCGTGTGCTGCCCTTCGTCCACGCCCTGTCGAGCCTGCTCTTCCTCGCCTCCACCACCGCGCAGGTCGTGGGCGTCGAGATCACGCGACGCGAGGACGTCCTCGGCGGTCGCGAGTTCGGCGCGGCCGGTGCCTACGAGACGCTCGTCGGCACGGTCACCTTCGCGTTCGACCCGGCCGCTCCCGGCAACCGCGCGGTCGTCGACCTCGATCTCGCGCCGCGCGATCGCGAGGGCCGCATCCCCGCGCGCGCGGATCTCCACGTGATCCAGCCGAAGGACGCGGCGAAGCGCAGCGGCGTCGCCCTGCTCGAGGTCTGCAACCGCGGCGGCAAGTCCCTGCTCGCACGGTTCTGCGGCGGCCGTCACGGCGCCGACCCGCGGTCCGAAGCGGACTTCGGCGATGGCCTGCTGCTGCACGCCGGCCACACGCTCCTCTGGGTGGGCTGGCAGTTCGACGTGCCGGATCGCGAAGGGCTGCTCCGCTTCCACGCGCCGAGGGCGCAGGGCGACGAGCGCGCCATCGAGGGCCTCGTGCGCGCCAACTGGCTCGTCGAGGACGACGCCGACGCGCTGCCGCTCGCGCACCGCGATCACCGACCCTATCGCCCGGCGAAGGCCGACGACCCGCGGAACGTGCTGACCGAGCGCGGCGACGGCAAGACCTCGCCGCTCGAGGCGACGCGACGGGTCGTGCCGCGAGAGCTCTGGCACTTCGTCGACGACGAGCGCGCGATCGCGCTCGACGGCGGCTTCCTCCGCGGCCGCATCTACGAGCTCGTCTACGCCGCGCGTGAACCCGCGATCGTCGGACTGGGTCTCGCGGCGCTCCGCGACGTCGCGCTCCACGCGAAGACCGCCGCGGACTGCCCGTTCCCGGCGCGGCACGTGGTGGCGATCGGGATCTCCCAATCGGGACGCCTCCTGCGCCACGCGCTCGCGCAGGACTTCCACACCGCGCCGGCCGGTCCCGACGCGGGCATCGCGCTCGCCTTCGACGGCGTCTTCGCGATCGTCGCGGGCGCGGGTCGCGGCAGCTTCAACCACCGCTTCGCGCAGCCGTCCCGCGACGCCCATCGCCTGCACTCCTTCGAGTATCCGACCGACCTCTTCCCCTTCACGTCGCGCGCCGTCGACGACGCGGTGACGGGGATGCGCGGGGGCATCGTCGAAGGCCGCACACGCCGCGCGCCGAAGATCTTCCAGCTCAACGGCGGGTACGAGTACTGGGGGCGCGCGGCCTCGCTCGCGCACACGACGGTCGACGGTGCGTCGGACGTCGAGCCGCTCCCCACCGAGCGCCTCTATGCGATCGCGGGCGCCCAGCACTTCGACCAGGGACTGCCCCCCGCCGCGCGCGGCGAGGTCGCCGTGCACCGCGGGCATCCGCTCGACACGATCGTCGTGCAACGCGCGTTGCTCGTCGCCCTCATCGACTGGGTGACAAACGACCGGGAGCCCCCGCCGAGCCGCATCCCGCGCATCGCCGATGCGACCCTCGTCCCGCGCGAGGAGCTCCGCTTCCCCGCGTTGCCCGCGCCGGCCGTGCCACCCGCGCCGTATGTCCCGCGTCGGCTCGACTTCGGCCCCGCGTTCGAAGAGGGCATCGCGGGTTTCGAGCCACCGCGTGCGGGCGCCCCGTTCGGCGTGCGCGTGCCGCAGACCGACGAACTCGGCAACGAGCTCGGCGGCATCCGCACCATCGAGCTCCTCGTGCCGCTGGCGACGTATGCGCCCTGGCATCCGCACGCGCTCTTCCCGAGCGAGCCCGAGCCCTTCGTCGGCAGCCTGATCCCCCTGCCGCGTGACGAGGCCGAGCGCACACGCACGAACGACCCGCGGCCGAGTCTCGCGGAGCTCCAGCCGAGCCTCGAGGTCTACCGCGAGCGCGTGCGCGCCGCGATCGAACGACTCGTCGGAGAACGCCTGCTCCTGCCGGTGGACCGGGAGCGCGTCGCCGCGCATGCGGACTCGCTCTGGCAGTGGCTGACCGCGCGTTGAGCGCACTCACCGGACGCATCGCGTGACCGACGACCCGAGAATGTCCGCGGACGACGGCAGCTCAAAGTCCGTGCGCGGCCCCTGGCTGCGCGCCTGGCCGCTCGTCGTGCCGATCCTCGTCTTCGCGGCGATCCGCGACCTCTGGGCTCCGGACGAGCCGCGCTATGCGCAGGTCGCACGCGAGGCGATGGAGCGCGGCGGCCTCGTCCTCCACCTCAACGGCGAGCTCTATCCCGACAAGCCTCCGCTCGTGTATTGGCTCGTCGGGCTCTTCGGCGAGGTCTCCGCCTGGCACGAGTTCGCCCTGCGCCTCCCCTCGATCCTCGCGACGCTGCTGAGCGCCGTCGTCCTCGCGCGTCTGGCGCGCCGGCTCTTCGGGGAGACGGAGGCGCGCTGGGCGCCGCTCTTCTTCTTCGCGACCCCGATGGTCTTCGAGATCGGCGGTCGTCTCCAGCTCGACCCCATGCTCGCGGGCCTCTGCCTCGCCGCGATCGATGCCGGCACCGACGAACGCGGTCCGCGCCCGCTCGCGACGCGTCGTCTGCTCCTCGCAGGGCTCTTCGCGGGGCTCGGTGCGCTCGCGAAGGGGCCCGTCGCCTGGCTGCACGTGGGCTGCGGCATCCTGGCGATCCGCCTCCTCGGCGCGGCCTCGCGGCCGGCCGATGCGGTGCGGCCGGGCAAGCTGGCCTGGGCCGGTTTCGCCGCGCTCGCGATCCTGCCGGTGGTGACCTGGGCCCTGCTCGCCTCACTCGAAGAGCCCGCCTTGTTCGAAGCGCTCTTCTTCGGACAGCACCTCGGCCGCATGGTCGAGGCGACGCAGCACCCCGGCCCGCCCTGGGAGCACCTGCTGCACTTCCCGCTGTACTTCCTCCCGTTCACGCCCTTCCTCGTCGTCGCCTTCGCACGCGCCTGGCGCGACGTCCGTGCCCTGCGCGTCGCGCCCGCGGCGCGAACGAGCGCCGTGGATCGGCCGGCGCTCGGCGTCGCGCTGTGGTTCACGCTCGTGTTCGCGTTCTTCAGCGCGATCCCCGTGAAGCGCGACCTCTACCTGCTGCCGATCTATCCGGCCGCGGCGCTGCTCTGCGCGCGCGTCCTCGCCGACGCGCTGCGCGGCCGGTCGCTGCCGCGCGCCGTGTTCCGCGTCGGCGGTGGCGTGCTCGCGCTGAGCGGCATCGTCGTGCTCGCCGCGAGCGCGACGCTGCTCGTCGCCGGAGAACGGCTGCGCGCTGCGGTGAGCGACGACATCGATCGCCTCGACACGGTCGAGTTCCTCGACGCACGGGCGCCCTGGCTCCTGCCCCTGGGCCTCGTCTTCCTGTGGGGCGCGCGCGTCGTCCTGCGCCGCGGTGCGCGCGGCGACCTCGCGAAGGCCACGGATGCGCTCGCCCAGACCTTCGCGCTCGCGATGCTCGTCGCCGTCGTGACGATCGTGCCGGCACTCGACCCCTTCAAGTCGGCGCGCGAACTCGCCACCTGGCTCGCCGCACGGCCCGAGAGACCGCAGAGCATCCCCTGCCTCGGCGTGCAGCCGGAGGGCTACCGCTTCTACGCCGGTGTGCCGACGAACAAGGACCCGCTCGATCTGGCGCTCGACCGCGACGGCGCGCAGTTCCTGGCGCTCGTCTGGCGCAAGGACTGGAACGAGCTCGAGGACAAGCTGCGCGACCGCATGCAGATCGTGCGCAGCTGGCGCGTCGGCTCGCGCGAGATCCTCGTGCTCGGGGCGCGCGGGCGTTAGCGGAGCACGTGCTTCAGCAGGCGCGGCAGGCGCGCGCGCCAGCTGTCCTCGTGGTGGGTCCCCTCGACCTCTCCGGCCAGCACCTGGCCATCGCTCGCGGTGTTCAGGTGATCGAAGAGCTGCCGGCAATGGTGGCGGATCGGGGCGCGTTCGCCGCTGCCGATGTCCGCCGCGATGCGCGCGCGCGGCTGGCCCTCGGCCCGCGCCGTGCGCAGCAGGAAGCCGTCGTCGATCCAGGCCGACGGCGACAGCGCGATCGCGCCGCCGAACACCGCGGGCCGCGTCATCGCGCCGTAGAGCGCCGACACGCCCCCGATCGAGGTGCCCACGAGCACGCGGTCCGCCGCGGCGCGCGACACGTTCACACCGGGGAGCCGCCGCTCGACCGTGGGCAACACCTCGTGCTCGAGCAGGTCGAGGTAGGCATCGCCGACCCCGCCGAACTCGACGTCGCCATGGCGCGTGCGCACCGGCACGTACTGGTTGGCGCGCGTCGCGGCGTGCGTGGCGACGGCGACGACGATCGCCGGCCGCAGCGCGCCTTCGCAGAGCAGGCCGTCCATGAGCCGGTGCAGCTGCAGCGTGCCGGACTGCTGCCACGGCGGCACGCTGCGGTGGTTCGCCGGCTCGAAGGCCTTGTGCCCGTCGTTGACCAGCAGCACGGGCAAGGGCCGCTCGCCGCGCAGGCGAGGCGAAGGGACGTAGATGCGCAACAGCCGCATGCCGGGCAGGCGTTGGGACTCGAGCAGCGCATCGTCGATCTCGCCGCGGCAATCGCGCGGCATCGACAAGGCGTGGAACTCGGGCCGCGCTGCGAGCTCGGGCAAGCCGAGCGGCCGGTCGTGGGTGATGCGGCAACCCATCTGGTCGCGCCGAGCTTACGCAGGGCAGAGCCGTCCCAGGAATGGCGTTCTGTCCGGCGGGCTATCCTCTCGCGCCATGCACGCGATCACCCTTTCGCTGCTCCTGGCGACGACGCTCCAGACCGTCGGCGCGCAGGACCGCGAGCCAGGCCGCGGCAACCCGGCGGGCCTGCCGCTCATCGGGACGGCGCGGCTCGCCGACTCGAGACCGTGGGTCGGTGCGCGCGTGCGCCTGCGCCCCGCGCCCGCGGGTGCGCGGACGATCCCCGAGCAGGTCGACGAGCTCGCGGTGGTCACCGACTCGATGGGGCGCTTCCGCGCATCGATGGTCCCCGGGCGGCGCTACGCGGTCTTCGCCGAGGAGGAGCTCGCGGACGGCGCGCGGCTCGTGTCGCGCGCGCTCGTGCACGTCGCCGGCGCCGCGCGCATCGAGCTGCGCGCGGAGGATGCGCCGCGGCCATCGACACGGTTGCGCTTCCTCGGGCTCGACCCTGCCGCGCCGCGCCCGCTGAGCCTGACCGCGATCTCGCTCGCGCTGCAGGAGCGCAGGACCCTCGCCCTCGACGCCGACGACGCGACGATCCTGCCGGCGAGCGCCGCACCCGACCTGGAGCTCGGACTCTTCGACGCAGCCGGCCGGCTCCTGCGCTGCGCCGCGTTCTCCGAGCTCCCTTCCGATGCCGGGTCCGACGCGGTCCTCGCCGCAGCGCCCGCGCATTGGGTCCGCGTGCGCGCCGTCTCGCACGCGGGCAGGCGTCCGCTCGCGGGCGCCGGGTTCGCACGCTGCTTCGACGGGCGCTTCCACGAACTCGCGACCTGCGATGCCGAAGGGGTCGCGCGCCTCGACCTCGCGTCGACCGCGATCGCATCCACGAGGACCCTGCCCGTGCTCGTCGTGATCGCCGCGCGCCACGACCTCGGGCTGCTGCGGATCGCCGAACCACAGCCGCGCACGGCCGCGGAACTCGCGGAAACGACCGGCTTCGACGCCGAGCTCGAGATCGTCGGACGCCTGGGCCCCTGGGCCCGCGGTCGCATCCTCGCGGATGAGCTCCCCCTCGCCGAGCTCGACTTCGAGTACGAGGTCGAGGCCGGCAACGGGCTCTTCGACTTCACCGGCGATTGGGAGCGCCTCGCCCTGCGCGGGCGCTGCGACGCGGAGGGCCGCTACGAGTTGCCGCACGACGACAGCGACCAACCGCTGCTCCGGATCCTCGCCGACGATCGTCTGCTCGCCGCGATGCCCGAGGCGTGGCGCGCAGGCTTCGGGAACTCCTTGCTCCTGCGGCTGCCCGGTCGCGTCGCACCGATCCAGCTCGAGCTGCTCGATCACATCGCGTTGATCGAAGTCCTCATGCTCCGCCCGGCCGGTGACCCCGCGGCCGACGTCGTGATCCACGCCGGACCACTCGATGCCCTCGGTCTGCATCAGATGCGCAGCGATCGCTCCGGCCGTGCCGTCCTCGTGATGCCGACGACCGGGCAATCCCCGATCCTGCTCGGCGCGATCGGCGAGGCCGGCTGGCGCCTCGTCTCGCTCGGCCGTCTCCGCGAGTCCGACCCCGACGCGCCGCCGCAGCGGCTCGTGATCACGTTGCGTGAACCGCTCGCGCTCGACGTGCGCGTCGCCGCGGCCCCGGGCCAGGTGCTGCGCGATGAGCTCTCGGTCGCCATGGTGTGTCCGAGCCCGGTCTGGCTCGGCGGCGGCGTGTCCACGGTCCCGGCGCGTGACACGAGCGGCATTCCCTGCGCCGACGTCGACGACGCGCAGGTCCACTCGTTCGTGGCGGACCTGCAGCTCGAGGCCCCGCTCGTCGACGGCCGCGCGCGCCTGTGTGTGCCGAAGGTCGACGGCGAGTTCCAGATCCTGGTCCGCGCCGGGCCCGCCCACGAGGTCCTCGCCACGACGACATTGCACGTCGAAGCCGCGCGAGCCTCGGATCCGCTGCTCGTGGAGCTTCAGCTCACGCGCTGAGCAGGAGCGTCTCCGCACGCGACGCGCACGATCGTCGGGTTCAGTTCGTCCGCCCGCGACGGCATTGCCCGCCCGCGATCAGCGCGACGAGGCGTGCCGGCACGTTCGTGGTCACGAGGTCGAGGCCGAGCGCGGGTGCGCCCAGGAGTGCGACGTCGGCGTCGATCGTGTAGGTGCAGACGAGGAACCCGCGCTCGCGCATGCGCGCGACGTCCTCGACGCGCAGGCGCCGATGATCCCAGTGCAGGATCGCCGCACCGGTGCGCCGGACCTCGTCGAGCCGGGCGTCGCTGGGCGGATCGCCGGACAGCGCCGCGATCGCGATCCGCGGCTCGAGCGCGTGCAGGGTCGCGAGCCAGTCCCAGTCGAAGGACTGGACGAGCACGCGCTCGACCAGGCGTTTCGAACGCAGGAGCTCGACGAGGTCCTCCGCACGACCCGCCTTGTGCTCGATCATCGTGGTCGCGCGCGGCTGGATCACGTCGAGCGCCTCGGCGAGCGTCGGGATCCGCGTGCCGGCGAAGCGCGCATGCTTCCACCTGCCGGCATCGAGACGTGCGAGGTCCTCGGCGTTCCGCTCGGCGACCGCGAGGCGTTCGCCGCCGAACACCACGCGTGCGTCGGTCGTGCGATCGAGAGTCGCGTCGTGCAGGCAGACGAGGACGCCGTCCTTCGTCTGATGGAAGTCGAGTTCGACGAGCTCGGCGCCGACGCGCACGGCCTCGGCGAAGGCGGGCAGCGTGTTCTCCGGGAAGCCTTCGGAAGCACCGCGGTGCGCGACGACCAGCGGCGCGGGCTTCGCGCGCTCGCGCAGCGATGCGATCAGGTCCGCGGGGTCCTCGCGCGGTCGCGGCGGGATCCGCGGCAGCAGCACGGCAAGGCACGATGCGGCGAAGACGACGAGGGACCAGCGCGGTGCGAACGAGCTCATGCCGCACAGCGGAGCAGGTCCTCGCGAGCGGCGCATCAAGCGGGCGTCGATGCTCGCCGCAGTCCCGCGATCCGCGACCTCGCTATCCTCCGCACGACCCAAGCGTCAGGAGCCCGACCGTGCGTCTCGAGTCCAAGCTCGTCGCCTGCGCCGTTCTGGGTGCATCGCTCGCCGCCCAGGACGGCCTCGTGCGCGAACCGCTGCTCGGCGTCGCGATGCGCGACGCGGACGGGCCCTGGTCCGGAGCGCGGGTGCACGCCGTGGCCCTGACGAGCTTCGACTTCGCGGTCGGAACCCAGGACCACGTCGTCGCGGTCGCCGACGAGCGCGGCCGCTTCCGACTCGATCTCCTGGCCGGACGTCGCCACGCGCTCTGGGCCGAACAGTCCGCGCCGGAACCGCGCGAGCACGCCGGCAACCCACTCGTCTCGCGCGAGCTCGCGTACGCCTTCGCCGGTGAGCGCGTCGCGCTCGGTCCGGCGCACGCGCGCACACCGCGCCTGATCGAGCTCGAGGATCGCCCCGCGGACGCTCCGCGACCCCTGAAGGTCGCGGTCTTCGCCCCCGCGCATGGACTGCTCGAGACCTTCTCCATCGACGCGGCGGGCGGGGCGCGCGCCGCGCTGCGACTCGTGCCCGCACCGTGCTCGACACACGACGTGGTCGTCCGCGATGCGAACGCGCGGCCGCTGCTCGCCGCGAGGATCCAGGGCGACGGGTCCACGGTCCTGCGGCCCGCCGGTCCGCGCTGGATGCGGATGTCCATCGCGCGCCAGGGCGATGAGGTCGGGATCGCGGGCGCCACGGTCTTCGCCGTCCTCGGCGGTTCGCGCATCGAGTTGGGCACGAGCGAAGAGCGCGGCATGGCCCTCGTCGATCTCGGCGGCCTCGCCGCGCAGGTGGGTCGCGGGGACGGCAGCGCGATCTGGGCGCGACACCTCCGCGTCTGCGTCGAGGCCGAGGGCTACCACGGTGCCTGGCTGCTCGTCGATGGGAACCGCACGCAGCACACGCGAGAGGCGGCGCTCGCGACACCCGATCCCGGCGGCGCCGTCCTCCTTCGAAGCGGGCCGAGCCAACCCCGCGAGCTCATCCTGCAGGCCCACGCGGTCCCGCTCGGCGGCGCGTCGCTCGTGCTCTCCTCGCCCTGCGACTTCCGCGCTGCGCGCGAGCTCCTGCCCATCGACAGCGTGCGGATCAGCGCGACGCCGGGCCTCGTGGACCTCGGCATCGTCGCCCAGGAAGAGCCATCGAACCCACCCGCGGCGCACGGCGGCCTGCAGCTCGTCCTCGATCGCACGGCACTGTTGGCGCTCCCGCCGCGCTGGCGTGAACGCGCGCCTGCGCAGGTCCTCCTGCCCATGGCCTCGATCGCGCACGAGCGCGAGCATCGCGTCACGCTGGACCTCGTGCGGATCCTGCGACCGCTCGAGATCCGCTTCGTCCAGGCGGATGGCATCACGCCCGCCGGCGATCTCGAAGCGGTCTGCACCCTGCCCGGTCTCCAGCACCAGCGCTACCGCGCCGACCGCCTCGGCCGCGTCCGCGCGCTCGTCCCGACGGACTCAGCGCTGCCCTTCCTCGTCTTCGTGACCGAAGCCCGCGGCTGGTGCGCGGCGTCGATCGCCGTGAGCCCGGCGCGGTCCGCGTCGCGGGACCTCGCGCATCTCACGCTCGCCCTCGCCGCAGCGCGCCGGATCGAGGTCGGCATCAGCCCCGGCAGACTCGAGCGCCTGCCCGAGGAGCTCGACTGCGAGCTCCGCGCACACCTCGATCCGCTCACCGACGAGAAGGGTCTCGCCGAGGGCGTGACCCTCATCGACACGGACGGACCCATCGCGAGCCCGCTGAGCCTCACCGGGTTCAGCGCCGCGATCCCGACCCGCTGGCGCCGACGCGTGGACGGCGACCGCACCGAGTTCCACGTCCCGAGCTGCGCGCTCGAGCTGGGCGTGACCGCGATCGGCCTGCACGAGGGGCGACCCGTCTCGATCGCCACACGGATCGGATGTGATCCGGGGACCGCGACGGTGAAGGTCGATCTGGGCTTCGTGCGCTGATGCGCGCCGAGAGACGAGCTCGTGGGGGATGGGCCGGAGAATCGCCTCGCTCCCCGCTCCCCGCCCAGCCACCGGCTACGTTCCGCGACCCGATGCGCTGCCTCGTGTACCTGCTCGCGGTTCTCGGCCTCGCGGCGACGGCGACCGCCCAGACCGGGTCTACCCCGCCGCCTGACATCCTCTTCCTCGTCGTCGACGACCTGAACGACTGGGTCGGATGCCTCGGCGGTCACCCGCAGACGCGGACCCCCAACCTCGATCGTCTGGCCCGCAGCGGCGTGCTGTTCACCAATGCGCATTGCGCGGCGCCCTCGTGCAACCCGTCGCGCACGGCGCTGTTCACCGGCCGATCGCCGGCGACGACCGGGCTGTACACCAACACGCAATCGATGCGCGACGCGCTGCCCGAGGCACAGCTGCTGCCTGCCGTGCTGCGCACCCACGGCTACCGCGCGCTCGGCAGCGGCAAGCTGCTCCACTACGTCATCGACGCGCCGTCGTGGGACGAGTACTTCCCGAGCGCAGCCACCGAATCACCGATCCCGCGCACGCTCTACCCCAAGACGCGGCCCCTCTCCCTGCCGCGCGCCGGGGCCTGGCAATACGTCGAGACCGACTGGGGTCCGCTCGACGCGACCGACGAGGAGTACGGCGGAGATCTGCTCGTCGCGGAGTGGATCGCCGCCCGCCTGCGCACGCCGCACGACCAGGCGACGTTCCTCGCCGGCGGGCTGTACCGACCGCATGAACCCTGGTTCGTGCCGCGTCGCTACTTCGAGCCGTTCCCGCTCGAGTCCATCCAGCTGCCGCCCGGCTACCGCGAGGGCGACATCGACGACCTCCCCGCCGAAGGCCGGCGCAGGGCCCTCAACCGCTACTTCCCCCACATCCAGGCCCAGGGCCAATGGCGACAGGCCGTGCAGGCCTATCTCGCCGCGATCCACTACAGCGACGCGATGCTCGGGCGCATCCTCGACGCGCTCGACGCGAGTCCGCGCCGTGACTCCACGATCGTCGTGCTCTGCTCGGACCACGGCTGGCATCTCGGCGAGAAGGAGCACTGGCAGAAGTTCACCGCCTGGCGCGTCTGCACGCGCGTGCCCCTGATCGTGCGCGTGCCGGCCGGCGTCCGTGGTCTCCCTGACGGCACACGGCCGGCCGTCTGCGACCAGCCCGTCGATCTGCGCTCGCTGTTTCCGACCCTGCTCGAGCTCGCCGGGTTGCCTCCCGATCCCATGGCCGACGCACCCTCGCTCGTGCCGCTGCTCGCCGATGTCGACGCGCCATGGCCGCACGTCGCGGTGACCTGGCTCGACACGCCGGGCTCGTTCGGACTCAGCGACCGGGGCTGGCGCTACATCCGCTACCACGACGGCGGCGAGGAGCTGTACGACGTGGTGGCCGACCCTCACGAGTGGGAGAACCTCGCCGGCCGGCCCGAGCATGCCGCGCGCCTCTCCGCACTGCGCGCCAAGGCACCGACCACGTTCGCGCCCCGCGCGCCCGAGCGCACGACCGAGCTCGTGCAGCACGCCGCCGACGTCGCGCTCCCCAGTTCGCGACCGGAGGGCGCTCCCGCGCCGCTGCGCTTCCTCAACGGCAGCGGTCAGCGCATCCGCATCCATTGGATCGCACCCGATGGCGAGCGAAGGCAACGCGCCGAGCTCGAACCGAACGCGACCCACGACGAGCGCGCGAGGAAGGGCGCGGTCTGGCTCGTCACCGACACCGACGATCGCCCGCTCGGTCACTTCGTGAGCACGGGACAGCCGAGCCGCGCGCTGGTGCGCTGAGGACACAAGGTCCCCGCGCCGCGAGCGCGGTGAGGCCATCCCCTGCGCTCCGCTGCCGGGGCGCCACCGCGAGGGGCGGATGGTCGCCTGCGTGTCGCAGCTGCGGTCCGGAAGCCCTTCTCCTCCGGGTGGACGATCGGCTGCCCGAACGGATCGCCACGGCGGAGATCGCCGTCCCGGTCTGCCTGCGCTTGATCCGGCGCGGCAGGAACGGAGCACGTCGTGCGGCGCGCCCGCGCCCCGCGCCCTACTCCAATCCCTGCGCCGCCGGCCCGAGCGTCGCAGCGGCTTCCCAGAGCCGATAGCCGCCGAGGAACGCGTGGAGGTTGCTCCCCATGCGCGCGAGCGACGGCAGCGAGCCGAGCTTCTTGACGTTGCCGCCGCCGATGACGACGTACTCCGCGACGAGCGCGAGGCGGAGCAGGTCGACCGCCTCGAAGACGAAGTCCTTCCAGCGGCGGCGGCCGAACTTCTCGAGGCCGCGCTCGCCGAGGTAGTCCTCGAAGGTGCCCTGGCGGAAGGGCAGGTGCGCGAGCTCGAGCGGGATGATGTGGCCCTGTTCGCCGTGGCCTTCGTCGACGAGCGCCGAGCCCAGGCCGGTGCCGAGCCCGAGGAAGAGCATCGTGCCCCCCTCGTAGCTGCCGAGCGCCTGCATCGCGGCGTCGTTGATCACCTTGGTCGGCTTGCCGAAGGCGAGCGCGAAGTTGAAGCCCTTCCAGCCGGGGCCGAGGTTGCGCGGGTCGAGCAGGGCGTGGCCGCGGCGGACCGGGGCGGGGATGCCGACGGTGACCACGTCCCATTCCCAGTCCTCGGCGACGCGGATCACGCCCTCGACCATCTCGTCGGGGGTGAGCGTCTTGCCGCTCGCGAACTTGCGGCGCTCCTCCTGGCCCGTGGCGAGGAGCTTCACGTTGGTGCCACCGACGTCGACGACGAGGATCTTCATGTCCGAGCTCCCGCGCGGGCAGGGCGCCCCGCGGGGTCGCGGAGTTTGAGGCAAGCGCGCCGCCGCCGCCAGAGCGCAGGACCGCGGGGTCCCCGCGCTTAGGATCGCGGCCTCGCCATGAACCAGCTCGAAGCCCTGAGCCGCCACACGATCGTGGTCGCCGACACCGGCGACGTCGCCGCGATCCGCCGCGCCGCACCGCGGGATGCGACGACGAACCCGTCCCTGATCCAGAAGGCCGCGGTGCTCGACGAGTACCGCCCGCTGGTCGAGCGCGCACTCGCCGACGCGGCGAAGGAGGCGGGGGGCGAACGCGAACGCCTCGCGTGCTTCCTCGATCGGCTCTTCGTCGAGTTCGGCCTCGAGATCCTCGGCATCGTGCCCGGACGGGTCTCGACCGAGGTCGACGCGAGATTGAGCTTCGACACGCGGGCGACGCTCGAGAAGGCGCGCCGCCTCATCGCGCTCTACGAGGCGCGCGGCATCGCGCGCGAACGCGTGCTCATCAAGATCGCGGCCACCTGGGAGGGCATCCGCGCGGCGGAGCAGCTCGAGCGCGAGGGGATCCGCTGCAACCTCACCCTGCTCTTCGGTTTCGCACAGGCCGTCGCCTGCGCCGAGGCGAAGGTCACGCTGATCTCACCCTTCGTCGGTCGCATCTACGACTGGTGGAAGAAGGAGAAGGGCGTCGCGGACATCCCGATCGAGGAGGACCCGGGCGTCGCCTCGGTGGCGCGCATCTGGTGCTACTACAAGGCGCACGGCTACCGCACCGAGGTCATGGGCGCGAGCTTCCGCAAGGTCGAGCAGATCGTGCAGCTCTGCGGCTGCGATCTCCTCACGATCAGTCCCGAGCTCATCGACCAGCTGCGTGCCCGTGCGGGCGCGATCGAGCCGCGCCTCACGCCGGCGCTGGCGCAGGCGCGGATCGAGGCCTCGGTCCATCTCGACGAAGCGAGCTTCCGCTGGCTGCACAACGACGATCCGATGGCGGAGTTCAAGCTCAGCGAGGGCATCCGGCTCTTCGATCGCGACGCCCGCCGGCTCGAGGACTTCGCCCGCGCGCGCCTGGCCGGGAGCTGAGAGCCCCCGGGAGCCGGAGAGCCCATCGAGCCGGCAATCCTCGCTTGCGCTGGCGGCCCGCCGAACCGACGCTGCGCCCCCCGCACGCGTGGGCACGGCGCCCGGCTGTGGTCAGTCCAACGGAGAATTCGCAATGCGTCTCGCCATCACCCTTTCCTTCCTCCTGGTCCTCGGTGCCTGCGGCGGCGGTGCCGCAGCTGCCGTCGGCAAGTGGTCGCTCGACGCCAACGCGATGGCCGACATGATGCTCAAGGCCCAGGCCGCCGATCTCGCCAAGCTCCCCGCGGAAGAGCGCGCGAAGACCGAGACGCAGATGCGTGAGATGTCGAAGGCGATGAAGGCCGACCTCACGGTCAATGCCGACAACACCTTCACCGTTCACATGGACATGGGCCCGATGCACTCCGAGGTCAAGGGCACCTGGAAGGCCGACGGCAACAAGCTCACGATGACCGGCAAGGAGGTCGGCAAGGAGAAGGAGGACACGATGATCGGCACGCTCGTCGGCGACGTCCTCACCTGCGAAGGCGGCGAAGGCGCCGAGAAGATGACGATGACCTTCGTCCGCGCGAAGTGAGTCGCGCGGCGCGCGGGCGTCAATCGGCCAGCGCCTCGACCACCCGCGGCACGTCGCGCTCGGGCACCGAGCAGAGCGCGACGCGGAGAGCGCCCTTCTGCGGGACGACGAACACGCCGAAGGCCTCGCGCATGTGACGCGCCCGCGACTCGGCCTCGTCGGCGAAGACGGTGACGAAGAAGCCGCCTTCGTAGCGCGGATAGCGCAGGCCCGCGGGAATCGCGCGCGCGTTGAAGGCGCGCACCCGGCCCATGAGGAGCTCCTTCGCGGCGGCGCGCTCGGCGTCGCAGGCGCGGGCGAGCCCGGGCTCGCTGAGGAGTCGCGTGACCATCGCCTGCCCCCCGCGATTGCAGTTCGACCAGGTGCCGCGGCAGGAGAAGGCGAACGCGTTGGTCAGCGCACGGCGCTGCGACTCGTCCGGTTCGCACGCGACGATCGCGCCGACGCGGAGGCCGTAGTGCGTGAACGACTTCGAGGCGCTCCAGGCGAACAGGAGCCCGATCTTCCCGAGCAGGGGCTCGAGCACGTCGAGGTGCGCACGCGGATCGGCGGCCGAACCGTAGAGGTAGTAGGCCATGTCGATCAGCAGCGTGATCGGGCCCCGCGCCGCGTGGCGCGCGAGCAGCTCGGCCACGCCGCGCCATTCGTCCCGCGTCATCGAGTAGCCGCAGGGGTTCTGGCACGGGTCGTTCAGGATCAGCAGGACGCGGCCCTGCAGCTCGAGGTGATTCGCGATGCCGCTCTCGAGCGCGGCGAGGTCGAACGCGCCGTGCGCGTCGAACATCGGGAAGGTGTCGACGCGCCGCTCCTGCTCGTCGCAGATCGTCTGGTAGGGCCCCCAGAAGAAGCTCGTCGTGAGGATCGCGTCCCCCGGCGCGAGGAAGTTCACGACGGCGTGACGCAGGGCCCCGGTGCCGCCGGCCGTGGCCGTGGCGGTCGCACTGCGCGCGAACGCCTCGCGGCCCTTGAAGCAGTCCTCGATCACGGCGCGCTGGAAGGCCGGCAGGCCCGCGATCGGCGCGTAGGCGGCCCATTCGTCGCGCGGCACCTCATGCAGCGCCCGGACGCTCGACTCGAGCACGAGCAGACGCCCGTCGTCGTCCATCAGCGTGCCCAGCGTCGCGTTGACGATCGACTCGCCGGCGGCCCGCCGCCGCGTGGCCTCCGCGTTGAGCGCGAAGATCGGGTCGTCGGCCGGACGGTGCTGGCGGTCAGGGCTGAGCTGCGACATCGGGGCGGAACATCATGCAGAGGAGTCCGGCGCTTCGAAACCCTGCGCCGCCGTGGGACGCGAGCGCGCGATGGCGGCGCGCCGTCGACGCTCAACGCCCCCGCGTCGCCGCCGCCCGGAACGCCGTCGCGTCCGGCTCGGGCGCGGCCGTGACCCGGCTGCGGCTGCCGTCGGCGCCGACGCTGCGCACGCCGACGACCACGTCGTCGATGCAGACGCCCTTCAAGACCTGGCGCGCGCTGGCGTTGCGGCCGCCGAACTCGAGCGCGGTCGCCGGCACGAGCAGGGCTCCCTCCCAGTCGGGGGCGGTGGTCGCGCGCCAGACGAACTCGTAGGCGCTCGCGCCCTCGATCTCGCCGACGTCCACGAAGGTGTCGTAGGCGTCGCGGGCGCCCTCGACGCGCACGAGCGTCGGGGCACGCGGTGCGCTCGCGAGCTCGGCGATGGCCAGCGCGTTGAGCGTCGCGACGTCGGCGACGTAGTCGAAGTCGACGAACTCGACGACGTCGCCGTAGGGCTTGCCCTCGCGCATCACGAGGTCCTGGTGCTGGCGCGAGAAGTCCTCCCGCGGTTCCGTGCAGCGCACGCTGGGGAAGCCGGCCTCGAAGAAGGAGCGATGGTCGCCGCCGCGGCCATAGCGGTCGCCGCGGAAGACGAGCTGCACGCGGAAGCCGTCCATGCGGCGCGCGGTCCAGCTCAACGCGCGCGCGAGGCTTCGGCCGCTCGAGTCGTTGCCGCTCGGCGCATAGCTGAACACGCGCAGGTACTCGCGACGCCGCTCGCCGTCCATGCCGAGCGTGTTGCCGACGATGTCGTTGCCGAGCATGCCGTCGACGAAGACGCCGCGCTCCGCGAGGGCCTTCGCGTGCAACGCCGAGCCGAGCAGGCCCTGCTCTTCGCCGTCGTCGGCGCAGAAGACGATCGTCGCGGGGAACTGCCGCGCGCAGAGCAGGCGGCAGACCTCGAGCGCGACGCAGGTGCCGGAGCCATCGTCGTTCGCCCCCGGCGCGTCGCCCTGGCCATCGGCGCCGTTGCCGTTGCGCGAGTCGTAGTGACCGGCGACGACATAGACGCGCTCGGGGTCGCTCGTCCCGGGCAGCGTCGCCATCACATTGACCACCGTGCATTCCGCGGGCATGCCCTGCCGCCGCACGGCGACCTGGCCCTGCTGGCGCTCCACCACGAGCCGCCCGCCGCTCCGCTCGACGCAGTCGCGGAAGCGCGCCTCCAGGAAGTCCCGTGCGGCGCCCGTCCCACGACCCGGCAGGTCCACCGGCGAGAGGACGTGCCGCGTGCCGAAACCGACGAGCGCACGGAGGTCGGCTTCGATCGCCGCCGCGCTCGCGCGGGGCAGGGCGGCCTGGGCTGCCGCGCCCGCCCGCGCGGCATCCTGGGGAGCCGCGCACAGGAGCGCCGCGCTGAATGCGACCGAGGAGAAGGCGAGCGAGACGACGCCGGCACCAGGACGGACCATCGCCGGATCCTAAGCGCCCATGGCGCGGGCCCGAACCGGGCGCTCCGCAGGCAAGTTGCGGGGCCCTTCGTGCCGATCCATGTCGGGTTGGAACCCGTCGCGCGGCCGCGGAACCCCATCCCGCCGCGCGATCCGAACGAGAGCCGGTCATGTCGAAGCAGTTCCAAAGGGCGGTCCACTGCCGTCTCGCACCCGCGATCCTCGCGCTCACCTGCGCGTCCGTCGGCCTCCGGGCCCAGGGCAACGATGCCGAGAGCCGGGCCGAGTCCATCGACCTGCCGGGACGCGACGCAGGTCGGTACTTCCTGATCGCCCCGCAGTCGGCTCGGCCCGCGAGCGAACACGGCCACGGCCTGCTGCTCGTGCTCCCGGGCGACGACGGCAGCGCGAAGTTCCTGCCCTTCGTCGAGAACGGCGTGCGCCCGGCGGCCGGCCCGGACTTCGTCCTGGCGATGCTGACCGCGCCCGAGGGTGGGTCGGACCGCCCGGTTGTCTGGCCCTCGCAGCGCTCGCGCGTGGCGGGTCTGCCGCTCACGGAGGATCGGATCGCCGCGACCCTTCGCGACGTGGCCTCGCGTTACACCATCGATCCGAAGCGGACCGTGTTGCTGGCCTGGTCGTCGAGCGGTCCGGTCGCGTACGACGTCGCGCTGGCGCGCGAGGTCGGATTCGCGGGCTTCTACGTCGCGATGTCGGTCTTCAAGTCGGACCGGAGCCTGCTCCGCAACGCGAAGGGCCGACGCTTCGTGCTCGACCAGTCACCCGAGGACACGGTCACGCGCTTCCAGTTCGCGACCGATGCCGCGACCGCATTGACGAGCCGCGGCGCGGCCGTCTGGCTGCGCCCCTACGTCGGCGGACACGGTTGGCACGACGCGCCGATCCCGCGCCTCCGCAGCGGCCTCGCCTGGCTCCTGAGCGATGCCGCGCCGCCCGAGAACACGGGCGAGGTCCCGCTCGTCGAGGGCGAGAACCTCGTGCGCAATGGCGACTTCGAGCGTGAGTTCTCCGCGTGGGACACGATCCACAACAGCAACACGCTGAAGGTCGCGACGATCGCCGAGGGCGCGGCCGAAGGGCGCTGGTGCCTGCATCTGGCGAAGTCGGGCGGGGCACCGATGGACGTCGTGCACCAGGACGTCCCGCTCGCCGGGCGCACGCGCGTGCAGGTCTCCGCGCTCGTCAAGAGCAAGGCGGCCGGCAATGCCTTCCTGAAATTCTTCGCCTACGGCCCCGACGGCTCGGTGCTCGACGAGAACGTCGACATCGTGAACCTGCGCGGCGACCGCGATTGGTCGCGCGTGGTCCGCGACTACACGCTGCCCGCGGGCGCCAAGACCGGCGCCGTGATGCTCGTCATGGTGCTCGGCGGCGAGGTCTGGGTCGACGACGTGCGCGTCGTCGCGCCGAAGCACTGAGGGCGACGCCGCGCGCGGCCTCCCGCCGGTCAGCGCCGCTTGCCCTGGTTCCGCGGATCCGGCTTCGATTGCGGCTTCGCGGACCCGGCCGAGACCTCGATCGGTCTGGGCGCCGCTGCCGTGGTCGCGGCCTCCGCCGGCTTCGCCTGGGGCGTCAGCGCGACGGTCGGCTCCGGCGTGGGCAAGGCCTCGACCTCGACGTGCCGCGGCCGGCAGATCGCGGCGATCGTGTCGACGAGGCTCGCGGCGTCGAGCACGCGGTTCTTCGCCTGCACGCGCACCACGTCGGCCAGGGAGACGAGCCCGACCAGCACCCCGGACTCGTCGAGGACCGGGACACGATGGACCTGCTCCTGGGTCAGGGCCTCGAGCACCGCGCTGAGGGAGTCGCTCGCGAGCACCGCGCGCGCGGGCGAGGCCATCGCCGTGCGCACGGGGATCTCGGCCAAGGGCTTGCCGCCGATCCAGGCCGCCATCGCGAGGTCGCGGTCGGTCACGATCCCGGCGACGGTGGCGTCGTCGTGCGTGACGACCACGCAGCCGCAATCGCCTTCCCACATGTGGCGCGCCGCGACGGCACAGGACTCATCGCTTCGGCAGGAACGAACGGAACGCGTCATCAGGTCTGCTGCTCGCATGGTGGAACCCTCGCAGACCTGAACTCGACCCGTGGGCCGACAATTCCAAGCGCCGCCCGTCGTCAGAACATCTTCACGACGCGCTCGCTCTCGTTGCCGCACTCGTCGACCGAGCTCACCGCGAGCCCCCGCACGCCGAGCTTCTCGAGCTGGGCCGCGGTCACGAGGATCCCCGGCTTGCGCGCCGAGACGACCTCGATCAGGACCCAGCGATCGCCGCAGGCGAGGTAGAGCGCGCGGAGGCGGGCGTCCTGGTCGGCGTTCCAGCGCACCTCGACGTCGCCGTCCACATGGGCGCCCCGGATCTGCGGCGCCGCCGGCGGCGCGCCGTCGAGCCAGGGCCAGGCCGGCGGCAGGGCGGGGAGCTGGTAGCTGCCGGCGCGCAGGCGCGTACGGACACCGCCGATGTCGTCGCGCAGCACCTTCATCGAGAAGTGGATGTTGCCGACCGCACGCGGGCGCGCGCGCGTGCGGTCGATCTGGTCGAGCAGCTCATCGACCGACCAACCCTTCTCCGCGCGCGCGGCCTTGGTCGTGTAATTGCCGATCAGCAGGTGCATGCGGTCCGGCAGGGCCTGATCCCAGTACTCGAGCAGCGTCGCGTAGCTCTGCGCGCGTTGGCCGACGGGCCAGTAGAGCTGTGGCGCGACGTAGTCGCACCAGCGCTGCTTCACCCAGTGGCCGACGTCGGCATAGAGGTCCTTGTATTGATCGATGCCCGCCTCGATCCCCTTCGGGACGCCCGGGCGGAGGATGCCGAAGGGGCTGATCCCGAAGCGGACCTTGGGCTTCACCTGCCGGATGCCCCGGTGAAGCGACTCCACCATCGCGTCGACGTGCATGCGCCGCCAATCGCCGCGGTCGAGCTTGCCGCCACCGCGCACGTAATCGGCATAGCTCGCGTCGTCGGGGAACGACTGACCCTTCACCGGATAAGGGTAGAAGTAGTCGTCCATGTGGATGCCGTCGACGTCGTAACGCCGCACGATGTCGAGCGCGACCGCGAGCGTGTGCTCGCGGGCACCCTGCTGGGACGGGTCGAGCCAGAGCTCCTCGCCGTATTTCACCATCCAGGCCTTCGCGCGATGGCGATCGACGACGGGCGACGTCGCCGCGCGATGGCGCGCACGGAAGGGATTGATCCACGCGTGCAGCTCCATCGCGCGCGCATGGGCGCCATCGATCACGTGCTGCAAGGGGTCCCAGGCCGGGTCCGGCGCGCGACCCTGCGCGCCGCTGAGCCACTCCGACCAGGGCTCGAGCTCCGAGCGGTAGAGGGCGTCGCAGGCGGGGCGCACCTGGAAGAAGAGCGCGTTCAGGCGCATCGCCGCCGCCTGATCGAGGATGGCGTCGAGCTCCTCCTTCTGCTTCGCGACCGGCAGTCCCGGTCGACTCGGCCAGTCGATGTTGTCGACCGTCGCGACCCACGCGCCGCGCAGCTCGCGAACGCTCGGGTCGGCGCGGGGCGCCGCCGCGGCGTCCTGTGCGCAACCTTCCGAACAGAGGACCGCGACGACGAACGCCGCGAACGAGCCCGACCGCCTGACCATGGTGGGGCGGGATGATACGTGCGCCGCGACGCGACGACCCTACGCTGCCCGCGCATGCAGGACGACGACCCCCGGACCAAGGCGTCCGACCAGGGCGAACGCGGCACGGCCCGCCGCAGCTTCCTCGTCGGCGGGCTCTGCGGCGCCGCCGCCGGCGTGATCGGCACCGCGACCGCGACCGTGCTCCGCGGCTCGGGCGCCGCACCGACCGGCCCGATCGCGAGCGGTCGCCCGAGGGTCGAGTGGCGGCTCGCGTCGAGCTTCCCGCAGTCGCTCGACACGATCTACGGGTCCTCGCAGGTGCTCGCGGAGCGCGTCGCCGAGATGACGGACGGCGCCTTCCACATCCGCCCCTACCAGGCCAACGAACTCGTGCCGGCGCTGCAGGTGCTCGACGCCGTGCAACAGGGCTCGGTCGAGGTCGGCCAGACCGGCGGCTACTACTACACGGGCAAGGCGCCCGCACTGGCCTTCGACACCTGCGTGCCCTTCGGACTCAGCGCACGCCAACAGAACGCCTGGCTCGCCGAAGGCGGCGGCCGCGAGCTCCTCGCCGAGGTCTACGCCGAGTTCGGGATCCTCGCCTTCTCGTGCGGGAACACCGGCGCGCAGATGGGCGGCTGGTTCCGCTCGCCGGTCGAATCGCCCGCCGACCTCAACGGGCTCAAGATGCGGATCCCCGGCCTCGGCGGGCGTGTGATGAACGCGCTCGGAGTGACCGTCCAGGTGCTCGCGGGCGGCGACATCTATCCCGCGCTCGAGCGCGGCGCGATCGACGCCACCGAATGGGTCGGCCCCAGCGACGACGAGAAGCTCGGCTTCTGGCGGATCGCGAAGCATTACTACTACCCCGGCTGGTGGGAGCCCGGCCCCTCGCTGTCCTTCCTCGTCAATCGCGCCGCCTGGGACAAGCTGCCGAAGGACTACCAGGCCATCTTCCGCGCGGCGGCGGAGCAGGCGGCCGGCGTCATGCAACGGCGCTACGACGAGCGCAATCCGCCCGCATTGCAGCGCCTGATCGCCCACGGCGTGGAGCTGCGGCCCTTCGCCGACGAGATCATGCGCCGCGCCCGCGAGGCCTCCGAGGCGCTGCTCGACGACGAGGCCGCCCGGGACCCCGGATACCGCAAGATCCTCGAGCATTGGCGCAAGTTCCGCGCGGATTCGCTCCGCTGGTTCGGGACCTCCGAGCTCGCCTTTGCGCGCTTCAGCCAGACCTGACGGGAAACCTCAGTCCTCGCCGTCGGAGTCGTCGAGCAGGCGTTTGGGCGCGCGGCGTCGCCACGCGGCGCGCAGCAACGGCTCGAGCACGTCGGCGCGGAGCTCCGCGATGTTCAGCCTCACGCCCGCGAGCTGCTTCCCCCACCAGAGCTCGGACGCGACGTCCGGGACGCCCGCCGCCGCGGCGCG
>JADLHO010000182.1 GCA_020848735.1 Planctomycetota bacterium
CTCGGCGAGACGCTCTTCGAGCGCGTGACCGAGACCCTCCACGGCGCGGAGCGCACGCGCATGTTGACCATGCAGTACCGCATGAACGAGACCATCATGCGTTGGGCGTCGGATGCGATGTACGGCGGCCATCTGACGGCGGCCGCGCTCGTGAAGGAGCATCGGCTCTGCGATCTCCCGGGTGTGGCGACGACGCGCGACACCGGCGCGGTGGTGCTCCTGATCGATACCGCGGGTTGCGGTCTCGAGGAGTCGGTGGGCGACGCCGACGGCAGCAAGTCGAACGAGGGCGAGGCCCGCATCGTCGTCCGTCACGTCGAGGCGCTGCTCGAGGCCGGACTGCGACCCGCCGACATCGGGGTGATCACGCCCTACAACGCGCAGGTGCAGCTCCTCCGCGAGGCGCTGGCCGCATATCGGCGCGTGGGAGAGGGTGCACTCGACGCCGCGGAGTACGAGAACGGGCGGCTCGAGGTCGACACGGTCGACGGCTTCCAGGGGCGGGAGAAGGAGGCCATCGTGCTGTCCCTCGTGCGCAGCAACGACGATGGCAACGTCGGTTTCCTCGCGGAGTCGCGGCGGTTGAATGTCGCGGTCACGCGCGCGCGGCGGCACGTCGCGATCGTCGCCGACAGCGCGACGCTCGCGCGCGATGCCTTCCTCGGCGGACTGATCGAGTACGCGCAGACCGCCGGCGAGTACCGCAGCGCGTGGGAGATGCTGGGCTGAACGAACGGCCGGTAGCATCCGCGCCCTTGCTGCACGCACCCTCCTCGACGCTCGCGGCGCGGGCGGCCCTCGCGCTCGTCGGACTGACCGCGCTCGCGGCCAGCCCGGCGCAGTCCCCGCGCCGCGCCGATGCCGACGCGCACGATCCCGCGCGCGAGCTCTTCGCGGGCAGGCTCGTCCGGATCGCGGTCGCGGTGTCGGAGGAATCGAAGGGCAGGCTCCGCGAGTCGCCGCGCGAGTACGCACCCGCGCGCGTCTCGATCGACGGCAAGGACTGGCCGTCCGCGGGCATCAAGCTCAAGGGTGCCGCGGGCAGCTTCCGCGAGTTCGACGATCGACCCGGGCTCACGGTCGATCTCGACCGATTCGGCGAGGCCGCTCCCTTCCACGGTCTCGCGAAGTTCCACCTGAACAACGCGGTCCAGGACGGGACCTGGTTGCACGAGTGGCTCGGCGCGCAGGTCTTCCTGGCGGCCGGGTATCCGGCGCCGCGCGTCGCCCACGCGGTCCTCGAACTCGATGGGCGCAAGCTCGGGCTCTACGTCCTCCGCGAACCCTTCGACCGGCGACTGCTGGACCGTGCGTTCGGCGATGGCAGCGGCAACCTCTACGACGGCGGGTTCTGTCAGGATCTCGATGCCGAGCTCGAGAAGGACTCCGGCGCGGGCGTCGACGATCGCTCCGATCTGCGCGCGCTCGTCGAGGTCTGCTCCGTGGCCGACGACGACGTGACGGGCACGCGCCTCGCGGAACGGGTCGACGTGCCGGCGCTGATCGACTTCGTCGCCCTGGAGTCGATGCTCGGCCATTGGGATGGCTACGCCCTCAATCGCAACAACTACCGCGTCTACCTCGATCCTCGGGATGGCCGGGCGCGCTTCCTGCCACACGGCATGGATCAGTTGTTCGGCGATGCCGAGGCCTCGGTGTTGAGCCATCCGCCCGCACTCGTCGCGAGCGCCGTTCTCGCGCGTCCGGAGTGGCGCAAGCAGTACCGCGCGCGTGTTCGCGCGCTGGTGCCGGTCTTCGCACCCGAACGCTGGCGACCGCGCATCCGCGCGATGGCCGAGCGGCTCGAGCCGGCGCTGGTGGAGATGGGAGACGACGTGCGCGATGCGTTCCGCGACGCCGTGCGCGATCTCGAGGAGCGCGTCGCCGCGCGGCATGCGAGTCTGCTCGCACAGAGCAAGGCACCCGAGCCGCGGCCGCTCGAGTTCCGCGGAGCGCGACCGATCCTCGTGAAGGGCTGGAAGCCGGCGGCCGAGACCGAGGAAATCGCGCTGCGGAGGAAGGGCGTCGACGGCGTCATGGCCTACGAGCTGAGCTGCGAGGCGCGCGACGACGATGCTGGGTCACAGGTCGCGGCGTGGCGGACGACCGTCCTGCTGGCGAGAGGTCGTTATCGCCTCCTCGCGAGCATCCGCACCGCAGGGTTGCGCTCGGGCTCGCGAGACGACGAGGGTCACGAGAACGGTGGGGCCTTCCTGGCCGTCGACGATGCGCGCAGCGAGCGCCTGCTCGGCGATCACCGTTGGACCGCATCGCGGTGCGAATTCGAGGTGGGGGAGTTCCAGCGCGAAGTGGAGCTCGCGTTGCGAGTCCGGGCAGACGATGGCATCGCGTGGTTCCGCATCGACTCGCTGCAGCTCGAGCGCATGCCGGACTGAAGCAACGCCGCTGCCCGAAGCGACGCGAGCCACTCGCGAAGTCCCGCGCGTAGGGCGCGATCCCGGCCTCGCGAGGCGTGCCGCGTCCCGATGTGAGGCGTGGTCCGCCGCCGCATGCGCCGCGAGCTAGGCTCCTCGGTCCGCTCCACCATGCCGCGCCTCATCGCCTGCATCTCGGCTGCGATCGCGCTGCTCGTCTCACCGCTGGCAGCCACCTGGTCGATCCTGCTGATCGATCTGCGCACCGGCGAGATCGCCATCGCGGCGGCAACCTGCCTGCCCGACTTCGATCTGCGGCGCACGTTGCCGATCGTGCTCGTCGGCCGCGGCGTCGCCGCTGCGCAGTCCGACCTCGACGGCGACGGCCAGAACCGCGTCTTCATCCTCACGAACCTCGCGGCCGGCATGGACCCTGCGCAGATCCTCGGACTGCTCGCGGGTCGCGACCAGGATCACGATCGGCGCCAGTACGGCATCGTCGATCTCGCGAGTCGTGCGGCCGACCACACGGGGAGCAGCGTCCCCTCGTTCTCGGGCGAGCGGAACGGTCGGGTCGGCGACGTCGTCTGGCAGGTGCAGGGGAACCTCCTGGCGGGTCCTGGAGTGCTCGACGCGATCGAGACCGCGCTCGGTGCGACCCATCTCGATCTCCCGTCGCGCCTCATGGCGGCGATGGAGGCCGCGCACGCCGCCGGTGGCGACGGTCGCTGTTCGTGCGACGTGTCGCGGCCGACGTCCTGCGGTTCGCCGCCGAGCAACTTCACGAAGAGCTCGCACTGCGCGTTCCTCATCGTGGCGCGACCGGGCGATCAGGACGGCACCTGCGACGCGAACGGCTGTGCGAACGGTCGGTACTACACGTCGCTCGACGTCGCGAACCAGCCCGCCTCGGCGCCGGACGCCGTGCTGCAGCTGCGCGGTCACTTCGATGCCTGGGCCGCCGCGCGTCTTGGCCGCGTCGACCACTTCGTCTCCACGCTGGCTCTCGCGCACCAACGCCTGCCCGCGGATGGCGCGAGCGAGACCCGGCTCCGCGTCGAGTTGCGGGATCGCCTGGGCTCACCGATCACGCGCACGAACCTGGGCTTCACGCTCGCCGTGGAACCGGCCGGCGCGGTCGCCCTCGGCGCCACGACGGCGCTCGGCAACGGCGTTCACGAGCTGCGTCTCGTCGCCGGTACCCGCGCGACGACGGCTCGCGTCACCGCCGTCGTGCTCGACGGCAGCGAGTCCATCCGCCTCGGTCCGCCGCTGGAGCTCGAACTCGTCGACGACCCGCTCTGGTGCGCACAGTCGACGCTGTCGATCCAGAGCGGCGGCGCGCTCGAATTCGTGCTGCGTTCGGACGATCCGCAGCCCCGGCTCTTCTCGCTCCTCGCGTCGGCCTCGGGCTCGACGCCCGGCATCCCGCTCGGTCCGAATCTCGTCCTGCCGCTCATGCCCGACCTCCTGCTCGAGGTCACCGCGAGCGCCTGGTTCCACGGCAGCATCCCCGGTCTCTATGGGATCACGCCGGCGGCGGGCCGCGCCACGAGCACGGTGAGCTTCCCGCCGGGACTCTGGGGCCTGCCCCCCGGCCTCGAGCTCAGTTGGGCCTTCGCGTTCTGGCATCCGCTCGACACCGTGAGCAATCCGGTGACGGTGCGCGTCGTGATGTGAGAGTGCGGTGCGCGGCGAACGAATCCCTCAGCCACGACTCTTGCTCGCGCGCAGAGCCCGCTCGACGAAGAAGTTCACCTCGTCGTTCATGCGGATGGGCACCAGGCGGACGCCGGGATGGCGGCTCGGGAAGACCCGGAACACCTCATCGGCGAAACCCTGGCCGATGCCCGGAACGCCCTCGAAGTCGACGATGACCTCACGGAATCGATCGAGACCTTCGAGGATGCGGCGTGCTTCGCTCCGCGAGACGAAGTCGCGGCCCAGACCGAAGAGCTTCACGACGGTGCGCGTCTTGGCGAACTCGAACTGCTCCGTGTGCGCTTCGAAGACCGCGCGCAGCGTTCGCCTCGGCGGTCGCGCGATCTTGAACTCGACTCGCGTCCCACGCTCGCGCTGAGCTGCGGCGATCGCGAGGTCATCTCGCAGGGTGTCGACGATCAAGCGGAGCCGGTTGCTCTCCAGCACGAACGAGTCCGCGACCCGCGAGGAGAAGAAGAACCCTTCACCGCTGTGCCGTTCGGGCATCGAGGTGACCTTGGCCTTGGTGATCGCCGCCGCGGCTTCGAGATCAGTCGCCAGACCCAAGGCACGACGCACCGAAGCGAAGGCACCGATGCCATCGTCCTCGACGACGACCGCGATGCGCTCCGCGTCGATGGCGAGCTGCACGCTCAGCGCGGTGCCCAACGAGTGGTCGATCGCGTTGTTGACCATCGCGGTCACGACGTACACCGTGATCGCTCGCTCTGCGGTGTCGAGGCCGCTCACGGCCGCGTCGCTGGCCGCGATCTGCGACCAGACCTGCTCCTCCGTGACGTGCGAGAGGTCGAAGCGCCACGTGGGCGTGGTCGGCAGATAGCGCGTGGCGCGTGCCGCCCCCATCCTCGTCAGACGGCCTGCTCTCATCGCGGCGAGCAGGTGCCGATGCGCTGCCTGACGACTGACGCCCAGCGCCTCCGCCAGGGACGCGGTGGTCACGAAGCCGTCACGGCTGGCCAGATCGTCAATGGAAGGTTGCGGATCCATGCGGCGACCGGTGGATTCGTCGAGTACAGCACGGAAATCGTCAACGGACCGGTAATCGTTCCGCTGTTTGCTCTCGCGACCAGCCTCTCGCCGATCCGCCGCCAAGGCCCCGACTCGACCCCCGCTCTCAGGTCCCGAGCACGAGGTCCTGGGCGTTGAGCGGGACGAGGCGGTTGCCGCTCGGCGAGCTGTCGAGCCGGAAGTCCTGGGTCGGCACCAGCGTGCCGAGCAGCGCGACCTGATTCGGGATGGTCACGGCGTGCGTGCCGGTGCCGACCAGCAGCAGCGGCGTGGGGAGCAAGCCGATCAGGATCTCGCCGCCGTCGAAGGGCAGGCCGAGTTCGGGGAAGAGTCCGATCGCGACCATGCTCGCGAGGGCGCCCGGGGGCATCGCGATCGAGGTCTGCCACACGCTGCCGAGCACGGGTGACGAGACGCAGCCGTAGCCGATCGGGTTGATGCCGTGCCCGTTGCGGAAGGCGCAGCGTGCGAAGAGGTCGTCGCGCCGCAGCGCCGCGAGGTCACCGCGACCGGCGTTGAACGACGGGATGATGTCGAGGAACAGGTCGCTCCGCGGGACGCCGGCAGTTCCCAGGTCGTAGCGGAAGAGATCGTCGGTGTGGTTGACCTCGTAGACGCAGAGTTCGTTCGAGGGTCGGCCACGCGCGAACGCCGCGCCGGCGAGCGCCTGACCCGTGTCGACGCGCAGGACGTTCGCGATGCCCGTCGCGGTGTCGAGCGCGTAGATCGTGTCCAAGGCGACGAGGAAGACGGCAGCGTCGTCGCGCACCGCGAGATCGCACACGTTGGACAGCGCCAGCGGCACGCCGCCGACGACGATCGGCAAGGGCGCGGCGATCTCGGTTCCCGTCACTGGGTCGATGCGCAGCAGGGAGTTCCCGATCACGTCGAGGGCGAGCAGGGATTCGTCCATCGCGAAGACCGCGCCGCGGATCTCACGGGCGAGCGGAGCACCGCGACGCGTGACCGCGGCCGTCAAGGGATCGATGCCGACCAGAGTGGAGCTGCGAGGCGAAGCGGCGCCGAGGACGAAGCCGCAGAGCCCATGGGCCGCCGACCAGGCCAGCCCATCGAGATCGACGTCGACGCCGTTCTCGCGGAGTCGGCCGAGGTCGTTGAAGCTGCTGCCGCCGGCGTCGAAGCGGAAGAGATTCGCGGGAACGGTCGAGGGCACGCCCGCACAGACACCCGGCGAGGAGCCACAGGACTTCACGCCGTAGACCGTCACCGACTGGGTTCGGGAGAGTGGCGCGACGAGCAGCGCGAGGAGCACGGAGCAACCGGTCTTCGAGAGCATGGGGACCCCGGGACGGAGCAGGGACGCGAGGCCCAGCCCGCACGCGACGGCTGGGAGGGCGACCGATCGGACTGGCGACCGGTCGCACCGTACCAACGCCGGCCGAGAGCGCACCCTTTCCGGTGACCGGGAGGCGCCGACGGCATCGGGCACTCAGCGATCGAAGCGCAGCCGCACGCCGTTGCTCGCGAGCATCCCGAACGGATTCGCTCCCGGGCTCACGGTGAGGAACTGCAGCGCGAGCTCGGCGCCGACCAGGCGCGGATCGTCGGGGATCGCGAACTGCATCGTGAGTCCCGCGCCGAGGACCGGCGCGCCGAGCGCATCGAGCGGCATCACGAGCAACTCGCAGCCGGCCATGCCGAGGAACTCGAGCGGCAGACCCGGTGACTGCGCGAGACCGAGCATCGCCACCGCGGCGGGACTGCCGGCGGGGATTCCGTCGAGTTGGGCAGTGCACGTCGCGCCGAGCACCGGCGGACTGGCGCTCAGCGCGAGGCCACCGCAACCCGTGCCATAGGCGATCGCGCTCGCGGCGCCCTTCTCGGTGACGCCCAGCACGACGAGGTGACCGAGACCCGCACCGGTCAGCGCGAGACTGCGGATCTCGCTCAACGAGCCGGGACCCTCCGCGAGCACGCGGATCTCGTCGGCCTGCCAGGTGCCGGCACCGGCCCCGAGGATCTGGACGTGGACCGGCTGATCCCAACCGAAGGCGAAGCACGACGTGCCCGATCCATCCCAGATGCGCTCCTTGCCGCAGCCGTTCGGCCACTGTGCGAAGCGCGCGATCGGACCGCTGTGGCCGGGAATGGACGCGATGAGATCGCCATCGGCGAGGAGCTCGATGCGTTGCGTGTTCATCCCGACGGCCGCGTAGTCGGCCTGGAGTTCGAGGACCTGCGTGGCGAGCTTGGTGATCGTCACGTGGCCGAGGGGGATCTCCGCCGTGCCGGGCATCGTCCCGGTGCCGCTCATGCGCAGCGCGGCGCCGAGCGGCAGCGGCGGTCCGGAGACCTCGAGGGCATCGAGCGTGATCCTCGCACCCTCGCGCAGGGAACGCTGGCCGGTCGAGGAGTCGTGGAAGCTCCGGAACTCGACGCCATCCAGCATCGAACTCCCGATGCCCGGCACGTCGAGCCCGCCGTTGACCGGCGCGAGTCGGGCCCGGCCGAGCGCATTGCACTCGACGCCGTCGAGCTGCACCGAAGCCTGTTGCATGCGCAGCGTCGGCAGGTTGCGACCGAGGATGCGGATGCGATCGATCGAAGGCAGGGGCGTCGCCAGTCCCTCGGGCACGATCCGCACGTGGTCGACGACCGCGGAACCGCCGCCGGTCACGTGGATCTCCGTCTCGGTGAGGTCGTCGGTCCCGCACTCGATCTGTCCTGCGTTGGTGCGCACGACCCAGACGCTGGTGCAGTCGTACTCGCCGTAGAACAACAGCTCGAGGTCGGTGCCGCCGTCGATCGAGAGGCCGGTCTCGCGGAGGACGAGTTGCCCGCCGCGATAGCCCTCGAGGGTTGCCGTCGTATGTCCTGGGATCTCGACGCTGAACTCGCGGCGCTGCGGATCGACGCCGCGGATCGTCATCTCCGCGACGAGCTGCTCGGGCGCACCCGCGGGCAGATGCACGGCGCGCACCGTGTAGCTGCCGCCCACCGGGACGACGAGAGGACTCGCGTGGGCGAAGCCGTGCCAGCCGTCGCCATTGCCGAGGATGCACTCGACGCCGTCGTGTCCGGACGAGCCGATTCCCGCGACGCTGAGCTCGCGTTGGCTCGCGTTCCACTGCAGCGTCGCGTTGCCGAGCGGAACGTGCGGGAAGCCGAAGGCGCTCACCGGACCCTGCGCCTGGTTCGGGGCGCAGAGCAGGGTCAGGGCGGCAAGGATCGGGGCGGCGCGACGCGACGCGCTGTGCCGCAGCGCACGGCCGGGATTCGGACTCGGGACTCGGAAGAGGCTCATGGTTCTGGCTCCTGGAGAGGTGGTTCAGCCCACCCATGGCCAGGAGCCGGCCGAGCCAGACAGGCGCGTCGAGGATCTCGCGCCGTCTCCGTTCTCAGCGAATCACGACGTCGATGGTGTTGCTGAGCCGCACGAGCCCGAGACAGGCCGCCTGCGCGGTATCGAAGCCCTGCATCGCGATCGCGCCGCCCACGAGGGCCGGGTCGCAGGGCACGATCAGCGTGCTCGGCGTCGGCAGCGTGGCGAAGATCGAGGTCCCGAGGATGCAGCCGGGGCAGGCGGCGATCGCGGTCGACGACGCGACGCCGACGAAGAGCCCCGCGAGGCCGAGCGCGTTCGTGGTCTCGATGCGGAAGGGGGCGCCCAGCGCGGGCTCGCCCGAGGCGGCGAGGTTCAGACCGCCACAGCCGGTCGCCCGCGAGCTGAAGCCACCGGTCGAACGCATGCCGTCGTAGAGGCGCAGCACCGTCGTCCATTGGGTCGCGGCCGCGTTCTCGAGCGTCATCCCGACGAGGTAGCGGTGAGGTCTCGCCGCGATGCGCGGCGCGAGCAGGATCGGATTGCGCTCGGGGTCGAAGCTGCTGCCGAGCGTGCTGCGGTCGTGAAGCGACCAGTGGTAGGGCAGCACCGCGGGCTCGTGCGCGATGGTGAAGATGCGGACGTCCGAGTCCGTGTGGGTGTACTGATCGCGGTAGACGATCACGAAGCGGCAGCCGTCGGTGTCGACGACTGGCCCCCATTGGCTGCGCGCACGGAAGGTCGGGTCGCCGCTCTCGATCTCGGTCAGGTTCTGCGCCGACTCGAGGAGCTGTCCGTTCTCCCCGAAGAGCACACCGTAGATGTCGCCTCCGCCGCCCGCGGTGCCCTGCCCGGAGAACACGGCGAGGAAGCGACGTGTCCCTCCGACGAAGTCCGTGAGCGGCGAGACCGACACGAGCGAGTCGGGGGCCGGCCCACCCAACGGGCCATCCGAGGCGATGGTGTTCAGGCCGGCGTCGAAGACCGCCCGCCGCATGCTGATGGTGTAGGTGTTGCCGTTCGGCACGAAGCGACGGAACACCATGGCCCAGCGCTCCTGTCCGGGCTGCTCCCCGCCGTGCTTGCTGATGCAGGGGTCGGTGGAGATCGCCGCGGGATCGCTC
>JADLHO010000183.1 GCA_020848735.1 Planctomycetota bacterium
CGCTGGGACTGCTGGGTGCGTCCTGCTCCGTCCTGCGGATCGACGTCGACGTCTACAAGGGGCCGATCGCCAACGAGGAGCAGATCCAGCTCCAGGAGCTCATCGCCCTGGCGATGGGCGCCAAGCCCTTGATCGTGAATCTCCGTGACGCCGTGGAGGCCGAGGAGCGCGACTGGACGCTCGTCGAATGGCGCAGCCGCGGGGGCTATCTGGATCGCCGCATGCCCGCCGTGTTCGGCGCCGAGGGACTGAGCTTCGAGTCGGCGCTCGCCGCGAACGCGAACGAGGTGCTCGGTCTCTACGAGGACCGCGACGACGACGGGAGCTCCCCGGCGCTGAAGGAGATCGAGCGCGAGTTCGCGGCGTACCAGCTCGCGTGGGAGATCGTGGACCAGCGTCGCCCCGAGCAGCGGGAGCGGGAGGCGGAATTGGCCGAGCGCGTGCTCCTGCATTACGAACGGCGCGGCGGCGCAGATCGCTACGCGCAGGCGCGCGTGGCGCTGGAGGGCTATTTCGCCACGAGCCCGGAACACCCCTTCCGGGCGGCGGAGGACGTGACGCACTTCGCGCAGACGCTCGGCATCGAGCTGCGCGTCACCGACCCCTCGAGCGGCACCGAGTTCGTGCTGCCGCTTCGTGGCGTACTGCAGCTTGGTGAGAAGAAGCGATCGCTTCCCGCGAACGCCCTGTTCCTGGCGCTTGCGCGACCGACGGTCTGGGAGCGGATCTTCGACGAAATGGAGCTCGGCCCGATCGCCCAGGTCGACCGCGCCGCCTTCGTCAGCGCCGGTAGTCTCGCGGCGCAGAAGTTCCTGGAGTGCCGACGTCGCCTGCGCTCGATCCTCCGTCAGGCGGCGACGCTGGCGATCTCGCGCCTGGGCGAGGCGGCGTGGGACGCGCGTGCAATCGCCGAGGCCAAGGGCCTGCTGCTGGTCGCGACGCTCGTCGCCTCCGGGGACTTCCTCGTGCGTGTGCTCGACCCCAACCTGGTACTCGACGTCGAACCGCGCACGGTGCCGAGCCTCGCGCGGTTGCGCGCCATCGCAGCACGCGGTGCGCTCTTCGATTGGATGAGCGGTACCTTCGCGACGCGCGGCGATCGTGCGGCGGAGACCGGCGAGCGCCTCGCCGCCGTGCTCGCGAGGTTCCAGGAGCTCGGAGGCCTCGGCGAGACGGATGCGCTGCGTCTGACTGCGGAAGCCCTGCTCGAGACGGACCGCTGGCTCGCGAAGTCGGTCGACGAGATCGTCTTCGGCAAGCGCGGCACGGGATCTCGAACCGGCACGCAGTGGCTGGACGAGCGCCAGGCGGAACCGGACCTCATCGCACTGCGCCGCTGCTGGACGATGTTCGGCCTGGCCGCCGGTCCCGTGCAGATGATCGCGAGCGCCTCCGGCGGAGCCCTGCCGCTGGCAACCGTCCTCGGCGAGCGCATCTCGCGCCTGAGCCGCGGCAGCCTCGGCGGTGGTCGACTGCGCCAGGGCCTGGATCGGCTCACGACCGAGTACCTCGAGACCGCGAACGACGGTGACGAGGACCGCGCGCAGCGACGCACCCTGCTCGCCGACCTCGTGCGCTTCGGGGAGAAGCTGAGGGTCCTCTCGGGCTTCCAGCGGCTCGTCGACGACGGCGGGCAGCTCTACATCGATCTCCTGCAGGCCGTGGCGAACTCGCTGCTCACCCAGGCCGACGCCCTGCAGCGGCGCGAGCACCTCCTCGACGCGAACGAGGAGCTCGCCGAGCACGAGCGCGATGGGCGCGCGGCCGGGGAGCGGGAGCGCGTGGCCCGCATCGTCGCGGCGCCAAGCGATGGCTCGGTCCCCAGCGCGGCAAACGTCCAGGCGAGCGCGTCAGCGCGTGAGACCCTGGAGGGACTCGCCTCCACGCTGCGCTACGACCTCGCGGTAGAGCTCGCCCGCGCCGGCGAGAGCGCCCGGTCGAAGAACCTGCGGACGGCGCTCGAGTTCGTCGAGGAACAGCTCACGCGCTTCGTGTACCTGCGACACGCCGCGGCCTACCTGCGGAACGCGTACCCCGCGCCCGACCTCCAGACCACTCCGCTGCACATGCAGTCGCGGATCCTCGGGACGGAGTGGAATCTCCCCGCGTCGCGGCGCAAGACCGCGGAGCAGCTCGACAAGCAGTTCTGGCAGAGCGTGAACCAGATCCGCCTCTCGGGCACCGGGTCGACGAACTACACCCTCATCAAGGACGACATCGGCAACTGGCAGGTGAAGGCCTACGAGGGCGACACGCGTCAGCTCATGCAGTCGCTCGCGAACCTCGCGCGCTTCGCGACGCAGGCCGGTCTCTCGCCCGCGGCCGTCGCCGGTGCCGCGGAGCTGTCTGTGCTCGTCGACAAGGTGCGCGGCGGCAAGGCGCTGGGCGAGGACGAGCGCCAGCGCATGAAGGAGCTCACGGCGGAGCGCGCCGGGGCGTCGGTGCAACAGCGACGCCTCGCGGACTCGATCGAGGTGGCCATCGCGCAGGGGCGCGAGCTGAATGCCGACCTGCGCGGCGCGCTCGGCAAGACGCTGACCGGCGAGCCGGATCGGAACGCGCTCGGCGAGATCGCGGTCGCGCAGGCACCGGCAGGTCCGAAGCAGGGGGAGGCGCTCCTGGTGGACCTGCAGCGCGAGTTCGAGGCGCTCTTCCGGTTCGACCGCGGATCGCTGCCGTCGGACGAGCGCGAGGAGTTCCGCGTGCGGCGGCTCGATCAACTCCGCCGCATCGAACTCGAGCTCTTCACGCTCGTCGACGACGCGAAGGACCCGCCCGAGTCCTGAGGGCGGCGCTCGGGCAACTCGAACGACGCAACCACGACGGAGTCTCGAACATGGGTCTGAGCCACGGCTACGGCGTGCTGGTCGGAACGATCGCGAACTACTACCGCGACGATCCCGACGCAGCGGGGCGCTACTACCACGGCAACCTGATCGTCGCCGCGCAGGGGCACGAGTACCGCTGCGCGATCGACGTCGACTCGCACCAGTCGAACACGGGCGTCGAGTGGCGCACGGTGCCGCTGCGGCCGGACGATCTGGGTGGCCTGCTCACGCTCACGGCGGGGTACCACGCGCTCGCGAGCAACGCGAGCTCGGGCGCGATCGACTACGTGCGGAGTCCGATGCTGCGCTGGCGGCTCGGCTGCCTGGCTCTCCTCGCCGCGATCCTGCGGCGCAAGTTCCACGTCTCCGAGGTCTGGAAGCGCGGGACGAGCGTCGCCGCGCTCGCGGATCTCGAGCCGCTCGTCGCGACGACGAGGAGCGGCGGGCGCAAGGTGCTCGTCTTCGGCGAGCCGTTCACGACGGGCTACGGGATGCACAACATCCACCAGAACCAGGGCGATCCGCTCGGCTCGCCCTGGGCCGGTGAGAACGCCATCTGGCAGGACGGCTGCACGATCCTCCAGCAGGCCGACGACGCGTGGGTGGCCTTCCTCAACAAGTTCACCTCGCAGTCCTACGCGACGGACGACCTGGGGCACCCGGCCTGAGTCGGCCTCGGCCGCGCGGGGAGACCGCGGCCTCGCGCTTCGCCGCGGGCGCTCGCGCGGCTATGACACGCAGCCGCGCGACGTCATGCTCGAGACCTTCCCCAACCCCCATCCGGGACGCAGCTACCAGATCCGCTTCGAGTGCCCGGAGTTCACCTGCCTCTGTCCCAAGACCGGGCAGCCGGACTTCGCGACGATCCGCATCCGCTACGTGCCCGATCAGCACTGCGTCGAGCTGAAGTCGCTCAAGATCTACCTCTGGAGCTACCGCGACACGGGGGCCTTCCACGAGGCGGTGACGAACCGGATCCTCGACGACCTCGTGGCGCTGTGTCGGCCGCGCTTCATGGAGGTCGAGGGCGACTTCATGGTGCGCGGCGGCATCCACACCGTGGTGACGGTCACGCACGGCGAGGCGCAGCGGGCGTGAGCGCGTCGCCGCGGCGCAGGCGCGAGCGGGGTCGCGGCGCGTGATCTTCGCGTCGCTGCTCTTCCTCTTCGCGTTCCTGCCGCTCTTCCTGGCGGGCTACTACGCGTTGCCGTGGATCGGCGCCCGCAACCTCTTCCTCACGCTGGCGAGCTACGGGTTCTACGCCTGGTCGATCCCGAAGTACGTGCCGTTGATGCTCGTGAGCACGGCGATCGATTGGTTCGTCGCGCTGCGCATCGAGGCCGCGCCCGACCCGCGCGTGCGCCGGCGCTGGCTCGTCGTGTCGATGGTGACGAACCTCGCGCTGCTCGGCTGGTTCAAGTACGCGAACCTCGGCGTGGAGCTGCTGCGCGATCTCACCGGCCAACCCTTCGCGGGTTGGGTGGCGATCGTGCTGCCGGTGGGCATCTCGTTCTACACGTTCCAGTCGATGAGCTACACGATCGACGTGTACCGCAACGAGGTGAAGCCGGTCCGGAGCTTCCTCGACCTCGCGTGCTACGTGTCGATGTTCCCGCAGCTCGTCGCGGGGCCGATCGTGCGCTACCACGACGTGCAGCTCCAGGTGCGGGACCGCGCACATGCGGTCGCGCCGTTCGCGCGGGGGATCGTGCACCTCGCGCTCGGTCTCGCGAAGAAGGTGCTCATCGCCGACAACGCGGCGCTGCTCGTCGACGAGACCTTCGCGTCGGCGGTGCCCGGCTCCGGCGTGGAACCGGGTCTGCTCGACGCCTGGCTCGCGACGCTCGCCTACTCGATCCAGATCTACTTCGACTTCAGCGGTTACTCCGACATGGCCATCGGACTCGGCCTGATGACCGGGTTCCGCTTCCCGTCGAACTTCCTCTCGCCGTACCGCAGCGAGTCGATCACCGAGTTCTGGCGACGCTGGCACGTGAGCCTCTCGACCTGGCTCCGCGACTACCTGTACGTGCCGCTCGGCGGCAACCGGCACGGTTCGCTGCGCACCTACGTGAACCTCTCGCTCACGATGTTGCTCGGCGGGCTCTGGCACGGGGCTGCCTACAACTTCGTGCTCTGGGGCGCGTACCAGGGTGCCTGGCTCGTCGTCGAACGGCTCGCGGGAAAGCGCCCGCTCTGGCACTTCCTGCCGCATCCGCTGCGCGTGTTCGTCACGATGCTCGTCGTGCTCGGCGGCTGGGTGCTCTTCCGCGCGAGCTCGCTCGGCACCATCGGCAGCATGGGCAAGGGCATGCTCGGCCTGAACGGACTCGGCGCGCTGCCGATCCCGACCGGTCATCCGCTCGAGGCCTGGCTCGCGGTCGTGCTCGGGCTCGGCATCGCGTGGACGATGCCGCGCACCGAGACGCTCGCCGCGCGCTTCTAGTTGCGCGTCGTGGTCTGGGCGGTCGTCGTCGCGCTGCTCGCGCTCGGCCAGCTCGCGTCGCGCCAACACTCGCCCTTCATCTACTTCCAGTTCTGAGTCGGGACCGCCACCGTGATCATCGACCCCAGCGACCCGTTGCCGCGAACGCGCGCGATCCTGCTGATCGTGGGCTTCTGCGCGTCGATCGCGATGGGGCCCGTGCTGTTCCTGTTGCAGGGTCGCGTGCAGACGCGCTCGACGCCGCCGCTGCCGGCCCTCGAGCTGCGCGCCGTCCTCGACGGGGAGTATCCGAAGGCCCTCGAGAAGCACCTCGTCGAGAGTTCGCCCGTCACGCACGCGATCCGCGGCGCCTACCGCGATCTCTGGATGGGGCTCGGTCTGCTCGAGACCGGCAACGCCGTGATCGGCCGCGGCGGGCAGCTCTTCCTCTGGGGCACCCTCGACGAGCCGCGGCTCTTCGCGCGCGACCACGCCCCGCGGCAGCGGCACCTCGCGGCGATCGCACGGCGCGCGACGGCGCTCGGCGTCACGCTGCTCCTCGTGACGGTGCCCGACACGGCGCGCGTGTTGCCCGAACTGCTGCCCGAAGGTCGGGAGATCCCGCCCGCCCGGCGGGCGCTGTACGGCGAGGTCCTCGCCGAGGCGCGCGCGCACGGCATCGACGCGCTCGACCTCGCGGCGGCGATGGCGGAGCTGCGCCGTAGCCGGCCCGAGGAAGCGCTCTATCAGGCGACGGACACGCACTGGACCCTCGAGGCCTGCTTCCGCTCCGCGGAGCTCGTCGTGCGCCACCTCGAGGACCGGGGCGTCCTCGCGGCGATCCCACGCGCCTCGCTCCGCGCCGCGACCTCGATGCAGCGGATGGGCCTGGGCGATCTCGCGGAACAGACCGGCCTGTCACCCGACGGCGCCTTCGGCCCGCTGGTGCGCGCACCGATCCGGTGGATCGGCCTCTTCGTGCGAGGGCCCGACGGCAGCGAGCGCACGCTCGACCAGCGCGAACCCGATGCGGGCCTCGCGGTCGCCGGCGACAGCTTCGCCGACGTCGGCTTCGTGCCCGCGCTCGCGGGTCATGCGGGTCGTCTCGTCGACGCCGGCGGCGTCCTTCCCGCCGGTGGTCCGCGGCGCGGGCTCGACGACACGCTCGCACGCATCGAGCGCGGCGAGCTGCGCGCGCGCGTCGTCGTGTGGGTGGTCGTCGAGCGCTCGTTCGCCGAGGCGTGGTGGGGGGATTGAGATCGCGCGGAGTCCAAGCGGGTCTCGCGCGTCCTCGCGCGTCCCCGCTCGCCCTCGGGGCCCTCTCCATGCACCGCATCCTCGCCCTCGCCCTGCTCACCTCGACCGTCCTGGCCCAGACCGTCGAGGATCCCGCGCTCCTCGCGCAGCGCCGGGCCGACAAGCTCGCGTCGCCCTTCCTGCGGCTCGCACCCTGGCACGTCTCGCTCGCGGACGCGCAGCGCGAGGCCGCGCGTGCGGGGAAGTTGATCTTCGTGCACTGCACGCGCTCCTTCGTGCCCTGCGGGACCTCCATCCGCTGCGAGCGCGAGGTCCTCGCGTCCCCGGACTTCGTCGAGTTCGCCGGGCGGGTCGTCCTCTACGGTCACGTGACCGCGCACCTCGACGCGGACGAGGATCGCTTCCTCTTCGCGACGCGCGCCAGCGGTTGGCCGCACCACGTCGTGATGGATGCGAGCGGTCGCGTGCTCGGCGTGCACGAGAGCCACCGGGAGAAGTCGGTCGCCGAGTTCGCGCGTCTCGTCACCGAAGCCGAGGCGTTCCTGGCGCTCGAGGCCGAGTGCGCGCGCGCGATCGAGGCGCAGCAGCGCCGTCGGCTGGAGGCCGGGCTCGCCGTCGGCGCGCTCGACCTCGCGACGGCCCGCGCGCTCTACGCCGCGAGCGGCACGTTGCCGCCGGCCGACGCCGAGCGCCTCGCCGCCGCGATCACCGACCTCGAGGTCGCAGAGCTCCTGAGCCGCGTCGACCGCTTCGACGAGCGCGCGCGGCCCGCGGTCGGCGCCGAGTTCCACGCGCTCTGGCGCGCCGGCAAGCGCCCGGCGGGGCGCAACGCGGTGCGCGACTTCTGGTCGGGGATCCTGCTCCACCAGGAGACGCAGGAGCGGCCCGACCTCGCGCTCTGCGAGGAGGCGCTCACGCAGCTCGAGTCGCAGTTCGCCGAGCAGCGCGGCTACCGCGGCTTCCTCGACGAACGGCGCGCGAAGCTGGCGGAGCTGAAGCTGAAGGCGACGTCGCGCTGACGTTCTGCTCCATCGCGCGCGCCGCGGGCGGCGATCAGCGAACGACCACGCGGATCGCATAGACGCGGATGGTGGTCTCGCAGCCGGGTGCCGCGCGGAGTTCGACGAGGTGCTCGCCGCCGCTGGCCAGGCGATCGATGGCGATCTCGAGCTCGTGGGCGACCCGGCCGCCGACGGTCCGATCCCGCGCGATGGGGTGGCCGTCGCAGTCGACATCCAACGCCGCATGACCTCCGAACGGCAGGATGCGGCGATCGCCCTTCTGCGCGTAGACCATCACGCGGAGGTTCTCGAGCGCCCGGCCTCCGACGTCGAAGCGCAACGCGATCCCGCTGCCCGGTCGCGGACGCAGCCGCACGTAGCCCCGTCCCGGCGTGAGCGGGTCGACGTCGAAGGTGGCATCGCTCGTCCCGATCGCGAGCACGCTCCCCGCGACGCGCGCGGGTCGGTACTCGAGGTCGGCATCGGCGACCGGGTTGCGCGGACCGCCTTCGACGCCCGTCTCGGCGGGGATCCGCGCCATCGGGAACGCGGTCCGCGCGCGTTCCGCGCGGGATGGCGTGAACTCCATCCGGGTGTCGGCATCGAGCAGCGGAAAGGGCCACGGTGCGGTGCGCAGGCGGCGGCCTTGGGCGACGCCGGTCTCGAAGCGCTCGATCGCCGACGCCGCGTCGAGGGCGAGCCGTGCCGCGAAGCGCGTGAGGTGGTCTCGACCCAGGTCCTCGAGCCCGGGGTCGCCGAAGCAGGCGACCAGCTCCCCGTACCCGGTGCACGCCAGGAGGGCCGCGGCCGGCGATCCGGGCTCGGCGAGGACGCGCCCGGGGCCTTGGGTCGAGAGCTCGGCGGCGAGCCCGGGATCGGCCGCGATCGCGCGCGCGCTGAGATCGTGGCAGCTCGGGATCGCGCTCCCCGCGTCGCGCGCGCAACGCGCCACGGCGAACTCGAGCTCGCGACGGGCGATCGACAAGGGATCGCCGGCCTCCGACGCGGGGCCCAGGAGCGCGAGGAGCCGGGACCAGACGGGCGCGGCGACGCGTGCGGTCCCCTCGGGATCGGTACCGCAGGCCTCGGCACGGGTGAGGATCCGGGCTGCGGCGATCGCGACGAGCCGACTGGCCTCGGCCGAATCGGGCGATGCCGTCACCTCGCGCGATCCCGCCCACGCGAGGAGTTCGGGCAGCGCGCTGAGATCGCCGCACGCCGCGAGCGCGCTGACCGCCGCGGCGATCGCGGGAACCGGTCGATCCGGGCGGAGGATCGAAAGGAGCGCCTCCCGCAGCGGGGCGAGGGACGCGAGCGAGGCCGGGTCGAGGGCGGGATTCTCGACGCAGAAGCGCGCGACCGGCGCCAGGGTCGCCCGCAGCCGCGATGCGTTCGCATCGCTCGTCGCCGCGAGCTCCCGCGCGAGGAACCGCACGAGGAGCGGGTGGACGTGGGCGCCGTCGCGGGCGAGCGCACGTGCGGCACGCCAGCGAGCGTCCTCGAGATCGCCGGAGCGGACCGACATCGCGACGGCATCGAGCGCGGGGTCGCGGGCCTGCGCCGGTCGAAGGACCTCCGCGATCCAGCCGAGTCGCGCGCGTGCGCGCTCCGCGCGAGACAGGTCGCCCTCGCCGAGGGCGCGCTCGTGGATCCAGCCATGGACTCCGCACCCCGTGAGGACGGCGAGCAGTCCGAGGGCGAGGGCGATCCTGCGGAGCCGACGTGCGGCACCCTCGGTCGACAACGCGGCTCGCGCCCGCCACTGCAGTGCCGAGGCGAGCGAACGCCGTCCGGTCTGGAACCCGCGGAGCGCACGGACGACGACGCCGGCGTGGCGCGGTCGAAGTGCGGCGCAGTTGCTCGTCATGCACGAGACGAGATCGGCGAGCCGGGCTTCGACGTGGGGTGCCGTGCGTCGCAGGGAAGCTGCGCGGCCGGAGTCGTCGCGCGGTCGCGTGTCGTGCGTGCAGCCCGCGAGCAGGTCGTGGATCAGCCAGCCGAGGGCGAACACGTCGCTGCGGCGGTCCGCGCGCGCCGAACGGAAGGCCTCCGGTGCGGCATAGCCTTCGGTGACGGCGCGCGTCACGGGCGTCGCCGATGCCGTCTCCCGCGCGAGGCCGAAATCGATGAGGACCGGCTCGGGTGTGGCATCCGTCTCGGAGCGTCGCAGCACCACGTTCCTCGGGCTCACGTCGCGATGGGCGATGCCATGCCGATGGAGGGTCGCCAGCGCCTCGGCGATGCGCAGCGAGAGCGCGAGGATCGCCCGGTCCCCTTCGCTCGCGCGGAGCGAACCGGCCCCTGCGCGCGCGATGAGCAGGTCGGACAGCAGCGGACCCTCGATCAGCTCCTGGGCCATCCAATGGACACCGCGGGTGGCGTCGTGTCCGCAGCCGCGCATGCGAGGGAGTCCCGGGTGTCGCATGCGCAAGGCGATCGCGGCCTCGCGCTGGCAATGCGCCAGTGTGCGCAACGGAGCATCCTCGTCGATGCCGACCACCTTGAGCGCGACCTCGTCGGAAGGGTCGCTCTCGTGATGGGCGCGGAAGACGACGCTCGTGCCGCCGATCGCGAGCGCCGCGACGATCACGAACTCGCCGAGCCGGTCTCCCGGACGCAGGATCTTCAACGCGCGGTGGGCGCCGCGTTCGTCGTCGAGCGCGGTCTCGCGGTCCGGCTCGAGGAACCCGTCGATCGCCGCCGCGCGCGCCAGGAGTTCGTTCACCCTGCGCTCGACCTGCGGCGATCCTCGGCAGAGTGCGGCGACGACGTGGTCGCGCTCGTCGGGCGATGCCTGGAACGCGGCGAGGACGACCTCGTGCGCTCGGGTCTCGAGTGCATCGCGATGTCGGAGAGGACTCACGGGGGCGTACCTTGGACCTCGCGCAGGTTGGACTCGCTCCGCGGGACTATCATCGCCGCATGAACGCCCCAGGAGATCCCGGTGCGAAACTCCCTGCGGACGCGACGCGGCTCCTCAATGCCGCGCGGGTGGGCGACGAGTCGGCGATCCGCGACGTCTTCAGATCTTGGAATGGCACCTTCCGTCGCCTCGCGCTCCGGGCGATGGGGAACGGCTCGCTCCGCGATCGCTGGCAACCGACGATGTTCGTCGACGACACCTTCGTCGCCCTCCTGAGCCCTCGCCGCACGCCCTGGCGAGGTCGTCGGGAGTTCTTCGCGCTGGCGGCACGGTGCATCCGCGACGCCATCGTCGACTTCCGGCGGCGCGAGGGTGCCGCGCGGCGTGGCGGAGCGTTCCGCCGCGAGGCGCTGCGCGATCAGCACCCGAGTCGAGGACGCGACGTGGATCTCGCGCTCGACGTCGAAGGCGCGCTCGGTCGCCTCGCGACGCTGAGGCCACGGCTGGCGGAGATCGTGCGGCTCCGCCATCTCGAAGGGCTCAGCATCGCGGAGACGGCGAGCCGGCTTGGGATCGGCCACGCCACGGTCGAGGCCGAGTGGCGTCTCGCGCGGACGCTCCTCCACGAGATGCTCGAAGCGGACGCGGCTCAGTAGGGACTCGCCAGCACCGTGAACTTCGTCGCCGCCGACAGCGCACCCGGGAAGATCGGGACGCCGAGATCGAAGACGAACCACTGCGCGTGGAGATCCGTGCCCAAGGGGATGCCGCTCGGGATCGGCAGCGGATACCTCGCGCTGCCCTGACCCGAGCTCGCGCCGACGATCGGCGAGCCCGTCGCGACCGCGGGCGAGAGGAACCAATCCACGCCGAGGGCGCAGCCCGGCATGCCGATCGCGCCCAGGTCGATCGGGATCGACAGCGCGCTCGCGCCGAGGAGGAGCAGCGCCTGCGTTCCGGGGGCGAGTTCGGCGGCCGCGACTTCGAACACCGAGTGGCCAGGGCTCGCATTCCCGCGCGGCAGGGCGAACCGCGGCACCAGGCCGCTCGTCGGGGTCGGAGCGCAGCCGGGCACGGAGCAGCGTGCGCCGCAGTCCAGGGTGACGACCAGCGCCCGGCCGGCATTGGGCATGGGCGTGCCGGGCGCATTCGGATCGTCGATCGTCGCGAGCGGGGCGCCGATCAGCAGCTCCGGACGGCCGTCGCCGGTCCAATCGGCGACGGCGCCGACCGCAGTGCCCAGGGCCTCGCCCGGGATCGAACCCGCCACGATGCCGAGCAGGTTGCCCGTCTCGACCGAGAACGCGAATGCCGAACCCATGCCGGCCAGCGCCGCCGGTGCTCCGATCAGGAGGTCGCCGCGTCCGCGGCCGTCCTGATCCCCGATCGCGGCGATGGCCGAGCCGAAGCTGTTGTCCACACCGACGAAGCTGCGCAGGACCGCGCCCGTGGCACCATCGAGGACGCGGACGATGCGCGCATCGGGTGCGCCGGCTGCATAGTCGGGGACGCCATCCGGAGGCACGCTCAGATCCTCGAGGCCGACGACGCAGGTGCCGAAGGAGGCGGGCCCGGTGTCGCCCCTCAGTTCGACCAGTGTCGCGGTCGCGGGATCCCACTCGAGGATGCGCGTGCGATTGAGCAGGCGCGAGCCTGCGAGGCAGTCGAGGCGACCGTTGCCGTTGACGTCGCCGAGCGCCGCGAGCGCATGACCGAGCGACTCGGAGTAGGCGCCGCTGCAGTGCCAGGGGCAGTACACACCGACGCCCATGAACGTGGCGGTGGGTGTCACGAGACCCGGTGACGCATCGACGAGGTGGACGCCACCGCCCGCGGTCCAACAGCACGAGCCCACGCCGTAACCGAACGGGGCACCCACGACGATGTCGTCGATCAGGTTGCCATCGACGTCGCCGACGAAGCCGACCGCGTGACCGGCCTGTTCCCCGCTGGACGGTCCGTGCATCGTGCTCGTGGTGCGGCCCGTGCTCGCGTCGACGACGATCACGACGCCGTTGTTGCTCGCGGGTGCGACACTCGCGCGCGGCGCGCCGATCACGATGCGTCCGTCGCGGGAGCCGCCGAGCCGGGCGCCGAACGCGGCACCCGTCGCCGTCCCGGAGAGACCGAGGAAGAACGGCGCCGGCGACACGAGCGTCCCGTTGGCGAGCACGCGCACGCTCACCGTGCCGGTGTTCGGCAGTCCGGTGGCCGCGTTGGCTCCCGGTGCTCCGAAGAGCGCGTAGGACGCGCCGCTTCGGAGCGTCGTGCTGCCCACGGCCGTGCCCATGCGCGCTTCGGGGTTGCTCCCTTCGAGCTTGCCGAGCGGGAACTGGGCGCGAGCCTCGCTCGCGGCGGTGACGAGCAGGGCCAGGGGGAAGACGAGATCGCGGGGACGGCGAGGGTTCGACATGGTCGGCATGGAGCTCCAGGTCGGTACCCGCAGGATCGCGCGCGGGTCCCTGGCCCTGCGGCGCGCATTCCGGGGCCCGGTCCGCTGAGCTCGCCGGGTCACTGCCCGGACCGGGGGCCGCCCGGCCCGGTGGGGCATGAGGGAATTCCATCTCAAGCGATGGATTGGCCCGGGCGAGCGATGCCGCGGGCCCGTGCCCGCTCGCCGACCATGAACCTCACTCAGCTCCTCGCCGTCCTGTTCGCACTCCCGCTCCCACTCTGCTTGTCCGGCTGTGGCGGCGAAACACCGATTCCGGGCCCCGCGCCCGGCGGCGATGCGCTTGCCGGGGCCCGCGCGGCCGGGTCCGAGGACCGGATCGTCGGGGAGGAGCTGGCGGTGCTGACCGCGCCGCCCCACGTCCCGCCGCCGATCACGCGCAGCCACGCCACGAAGCTCGTCGTGAAGCTCGAGGTGAAGGAGTTCACGGCGCCGATCAACGAGGGAACGGAGTACACGTTCTGGACCTTCGGCGGTTCGGTGCCGGGCAGCTTCATCCGCGTGCGTGAGGGGGATCTCGTCGAGTTCCACCTCGCCAACCACCCGGACAACAAGATGCCGCACAACATCGACCTGCACGCCGTGACCGGTCCCGGCGGCGGTGCGGCGTCGTCGTTCACGGCGCCGGGGCACAGCTCGAAGTTCTCGTTCCAGGCGATCAATCCAGGGCTCTTCGTCTACCACTGCGCGACGGCACCGGTCGGCATGCATATCGCGAACGGGATGTACGGCCTGATCCTCGTCGAGCCGAAGGCCGGGATGCCCAAGGTGGACAAGGAATTCTACGTGATGCAGGGCGACTTCTATACGAAGGGCGCCTACGGCGAGACGGGGCTCCAGCCCTTCGACATGGCCAAGGCCGTGCGCGAGGACGCGGATTATGTCCTCTTCAACGGTCGCGTCGGCGCGCTCGTCGGCGATGCCGCTCTGAAGGCGAAGGTCGGGGAGACCGTGAGGCTCTACGTCGGCAATGGCGGTCCGAACCTGGTGAGCTCCTTCCACGTCATCGGCGAGATCTTCGATGTCGTGTGGGCGGAGGGTGGCTCGGTGGGCAACAAGAACGTGCAGACGACGCTCGTGCCCGCCGGTGGCTCGGCCATGGTCGACTTCCGCTGCGAGGTCCCCGGGACCTTCATCATCGTCGACCACTCGATCTTCCGGACCTTCAACAAGGGCGCGCTCGGCATGCTCAAGGTGGAAGGCGCGGAGAACACGGCGATCTACAGCGGCAAGCAGGACGACACCGTGTATCTGCCCGAAGGTGGCGCGATCCAGTCGATCGCCGGAGCGATCACGCCGGCCGCGATGCCGATGGACCTGAGCAAGGAGGAGCGGATCAAGCACGGCGAGCGCTCCTATCTGCAGATCTGCGCAGCCTGCCACCAGGGGAACGGTCAGGGCATTCCGATGGCGTTCCCGCCGCTCGCGAAGTCCGACTACCTGCTCGCCGACAAGACGCGCGGCATCCGCGCGATCCTTCACGGTCTCCAGGGCAAGATCACCGTCAATGGCACGGAGTTCAACGGCGTGATGCCGGCTGTCGCCATGAACGACCACGAGGTCGCCAACGTCCTGACCTACGTCCTCAACTCGTTCGGCAATGACGGCGGCATGGTGACGCCGGCCGAGGTCGCTGCCCAGCGCCAGCACTGAGCTGAACATGTCCCACCGGTCTGGTCGTCGCGCGGATTCCCGGTCTCTCGCGGCCTTGTTCCTCGCGCTCTGCATTCCGGCCTGCGATCGCGGCGAGCCCGGCTCGAGCGGCGTGGGGCGAGACCAGACCCCCGCGCAGGATCGCGGTGAGGCGACTTTGCTTCCGGCGGGCGAGGCCATCGATGCCGCGACGGTCGCTTCGCCACTCGTCGACGTGGCCGGCGGCGCCTTCCGGCCGCTCTATCTGAAGGACGGGCTCGCCGTCGACGTGGCTGCCTTTCGCATGGAGCGGAGTCCCGTGAGCAATGCCCAGTTCCTCGCCTTCGTGAAGGCCAATCCGACCTGGCGCCGGAGCGTGGTGCAGCGGCTCTTTGCCGACGAGGGATACCTCTCGCATTGGGTGGGTGACACCGAACTCGCCGCGGGCCAGGCAGAGCAGCCGGTGACCCAGGTCTCGTGGTTCGCAGCCCGCGCCTATGCGAAGTGGCTCGGACGACGACTGCCGACCCTCGCCGAGTGGGAGCTCGCCGCCGGCGACTTCGAGGACGCCGCGCGCTCGCTCACGCCGCGCATCCTCGAGTGGTATGGCCGGTCCGCGAGCGCGCGGCTGGGGACGATCGGGTCCGGTCTCGTCAATCGCACGGGCATCGGCGATCTGCACGGCCTCGTGTGGGAATGGGTCGACGATTTCAACAGCGCCCTGGTGACCGGCGAGTCCCGCGGCGATCCCGGGCTGGAGCGTTCCCTGTTCTGCGGCAGCGGTGCCGTGGGGGCGGCCGACCCTTCGGACTACGCGGCCTTCATGCGCGGCGCCCTGCGCAGCAGTCTGCGCGCGCCCGACACCGGCAGGAGCCTCGGCTTCCGATGCGCCGAGGACCTCGCTTCGTGCTGCAGTGCGAAGGAGCCGGCCGCAGGCTCCGGTCTGCCCGGCACCTCGCTCTGGCAGCTCGGCTCCGCGTGGACGGACCAGCGCGGGGAGCCGCGCCGGCTCGCGGATTGGCGGGGCCGACCGACGCTCGTCGCGATGGTCTTCACGCATTGCCGCTACGCCTGTCCCCGTCTCGCAGCGGATGCGCGTCGGATCGTCGATGCGCTGGATCCGCGCGAGCGCGAGCGGATGCACGGGCTGCTCATCAGCTTCGACACCGCGCGCGACACTCCGGAACGACTCGCGGCCTTCGCGGAAGAGCAGGGCCTCGATACGGCATTCTGGACCCTGCTCCGCGGCGACGCCGTCGACGTCCGCGAACTCGCAGCCGTGCTCGGGGTGAACTACCAGCAGACGGCGAGCGGGGACTTCGCACACAGCAACGTCATCACCCTGCTCGACGCCGAGGGGCGCATCGTCCACCGCCAGCAGGGCCTCGCGGTGGAGCCGACGCCGACCGTGCACGCGATCCGTGAGCTCCTGGGGGTGGGTCCGCGATGAGCCGCCGCAGCAGGGTCTCTCCCCGCAGAACCCCGCGACGCGCGCCGGCGTGTGGAATGAACCGCGCGCGCTGCGCCGCGGCAGGCACATCCCCCTGCCGACCGGCGGCACCGGGGATCCCGCAAACATCGACGCGTCGGATCCCGACGCGACTCTCCGACCGACTTCTCGAAAGGGCTCGTCCATGATCTTCGTCATCCGCAGTCTCGCCGTGGGCACGGCTCTCGCCGGTTCTGTGCTCGCACAGGACCCCTCTCACCGCGAGGTGCCGCCGCCGTCCGTGGATCGGGGCGAGACCGTCTCGCCCGTCTCATCCGTGACGCCGCAGATCGAGATCCCGGGCCTGCAGGCCCTGAAGATCGGCGGGCAATACCGGCTCCGCTGGGAGAACCTGCTCGACTTCGACTTCGACGGCGACCGCACGGACGACAACGACTTCTTCGGCCAGCGCGTGCGCCTCGACTTCGACTTCACCGTCCATGAGCGGCTCGGCGCCTTCGTCCAGGTGCAGGATGCCCGCTTCTTCGGCGAGTCGGGCAGCACCGTGTCCCGCGCCTCCGCCGGCCTCGACTTCCACCAAGGCTACCTCCGCGTGCACGACATGCCGTGGACGGGCGGCGACGTGCGCCTCGGCCGGCAGGAGCTGAACTACGGCGACGCACGGCTCGTCGGCAGCCTCGACTGGGCGACGCAGGCGCGCGCCTTCGACGGTGGACGCTGGCGTTGGCAGCCGACCGAGAAGTCCGACCTGGACCTCTTCGTGACGCAGCTCCGCGAGGATCGCTCGACGCTCAACCGCCACGACGACGCCCTCTTCTTCGGTCTCTATTGGGCCGCGCGCTGCGAGGAGGGCGCGCTCGATGCCTATGTGCTCGGCCTGAACGACTCGTTCACGGGCACCGGAGGCAATGAGAACCGCCTGACCCTCGGTGCGCGCGCCGTGCGTGGCTTCGGGGCCCTCGAGCTCGGCGCGGAGCTCGCGACCCAGACCGGCGACGTCGACGACGCGGACATCCCGTTCGGCGAGACCTTCGGCGCGCACCTCCACGGCACCTGGCGTTTCGAGGGGCGGATCAAGCCCTATCTGCGCGCCGACATCGACGCCGCGTCGGGCAACGACCCGGCGAGCGGCGACAACGAGCGCTTCGACACCCTCTTCCCGACGGCGCACGCGCATCTCGGGCAGATGGACCTCGCGTTCTGGGAGAACGTCGTGCACGCCTCCCTCGCGTTCGGCTTCGAACCCTGCGAGAGCTCCAAGCTGGAGGCGAGCTGGCGTTCCTTCCGCGCGATGGAGGACGCCGACTTCGTCAGCGGCCCGAACGGCTTCCTGTCGAGCGGCGGTGCCGGCATCGACTCCGAGCTCGGCCACGAGTTCGACCTGAAGTTCCGCATCGACATCGACGCGAAGCCCGCCAGGTCGCACGTCGAAGCCGGCTACGGGCTCTTCCTGCCGGGCCAGGGCGTCGAGGACTCGCGCGGCTCGGACGACCCCGCGCACTTCATCTATCTGCAGGGCGATCTGCGCTTCTGAGTCGTCAGGCGCTGCGATCAGCCGCGGGTCTGCCGCGCGGCCCAGCCTCGGATCACCGCGGCGATCGCGTCGAGCCCGTCCGTGAGCGCCGCCGGGCCGGGCTGGAGGATCAGCTCGGAGGGGATCTCGTGCAGTTCGCCGTCGCGGACCGCGGGCAGCTTCGCGAAGCCCGGGCGCGTGCGCAGCGACTCGGGGTGGAAGCGCTTGCCGCACCAGGACGCGAGCACGATCTCCGGCTCACGTGCGACGACCTCCTCGGCGCGGACGATCCGGTCCTTCGCGAGGGGCAGCGCCCGCTCGGGGAAGAGGTCGTCGCCGCCGGCCGCGCGCACGAGCTCGGCGACCCAGCCGATGCCGCTGATCAGCGGCTCGTCCCATTCCTCGAAGAAGACGCGCGGTCGCCGGGGCAGGCTCGCCGCAGCCGCGCGCACGTGCGCGACGTGCGCTGCGAGCTCCTCGGCCCAGCGCGCGGCGCGCTCGCCGGCGCCGACCAGCGCACCGAGGCGCCGGACGTAGCCGAGGATGCCGTCGATCGTGCGGTGGTTGCTGATCCACACCTCGAGGCCCGCCGCGATCAAGGTCTGCGCGATCTGGGCCTGCAGGTCGGAGAAGCCCACCACGAGGTCGGGGCGCAGCGCCTGGATCGCCTCGATGTCCGCCGACGTGAAGGCCGAGACCTTCGGCTTCTCGCGGCGCGCACGCGCCGGTCGGACGGTGAAGCCGGAGATGCCGACGATGCGCGCATCCTCGCCGAGCGCGTAGAGGACCTCGGTCGGCTCCTCGGTCAGGCAGACGATGCGGGACGGGAACACGCGCAGTCGATGAGCCGCGGTCGGCCGCGCCTCAAGGCAGAGGATGCTCCGCGCAGAGCCGCTCGATGGTGGGGCGCTGTGAGGACGGGTCCACGCCCTTCACGATCGCCACGAGCACTTCGGCGATGCGGTCGAAGTCGCCTTTGCCGAGGCCGCGCGTCGTCGCGGCGGCGGTTCCCACGCGCACGCCCGAGGTCACGCGCGGCGGCCGCGGATCGCCGGGCACCATGGTCTTGTTGACGGCGAGGGTCGCGGCGCGGCACCGCTCTTCGACGTCCTGGCCCGAGAGCGCCTCGCGCTTCA
>JADLHO010000184.1 GCA_020848735.1 Planctomycetota bacterium
CGGTTGCAGCGGAAGGAGGCCGAGGATGCAGCGTAGGCACGCGAGCGCGCAGGAGTCGCTGCCGCTCGACGACGTATCCCGCGACGTGCTGTGCCTGCGCGGAGGCGACTACCGCGCGGTGCTGGAGGCGGGGACCGTCAACTTCGCGCTCAAGTCGGAGGCGGAGCAGGAGGCGATCCTCGCCGGCTACAAGCGCTTCCTGAACGGTCTGGCGTACCCGATCCAGGTGCTCGTGCGGATCGTCCCGACCGATGTGGAGGTCTACCTCTCCGGGCTGCGCGAGAGCCGGAGCGCCCGGTCCGGAGACATCTGGCGCCGCCTCGCACTCGACCATGAGACCTTCGTCCGCCGCCTCGCGCGGGAACGCACCCTGCTCGACCGCCGCTGCTATGTCGTTGTACCGGCTGGCGCGGGCGGCGTGTTCGAGCGCACCGGCTTCGCATTGCCATGGCGATCGTCGGCACGGCGGGACGAGGCGACCACGCTGGCTGTCGCCCGGCGCACGCTCACCTTCCGGTGCTCCGAACTCGCGCAGGGACTCGCCGCGTTCGGCGTCCCGACACGGCGTCTGGCTGCCGAGGAGCTGGTGGCGTTGTGGCGTGCCTCGTTGGTCGGTACGGCGGTGACGGCGGGCGGTGCGCCTCCGCTGGCGACACCGGTGCTGACCGCGCCGCCGGTCGCGGCCGTCCCGGGGAAGGAGGCCGCCCGTGCCTAGTCTCCCCTCATGGCGCCGGCAACCGGCCCGGTCCGCACCAGCGGGCCAGTCGTTCGCGCTCGGCACGCGGACGGCGGCGGACATCGCCGCTCCGTCTGCGATCGCCGAGGCGCGCGCGGAGGTCACGATCGACGGCTCGGCGAGCCGCGTGCTCGCGATCACCGACTACCCGCGCCACGTCACACCCAACTGGCTCGGACGGCTGATCGACGCCGACGAGCCGCTGGACGTCAGCCTGCACCTGGAGCCACTCGACTCCAGCGGCGTCGTCCGGTCGCTGACGCACCGGATGGTCGAACTGCAGTCGTCGCGCATGCTCGATGCGAGAGGCGGCCGGATCGCGAGCATCGAGCGCGAGGTGGCGTATGAGGACGTGGAACGTCTGCGCGACGCGCTGGAGCGTGGCGACGAGCGCGTGTTCTCGACGGCGCTCTACCTCCGCCTCCACGGGCGCACCGCCGCCGCGCTGGACGAGAGCGCGACGCGCGTGGCGGGGCTGCTCGGCGGCATGATGGCCGGCGCGCGTCCGGCGCTCTACGAGATGTTGCCGGGCATCCTCGCGTGCCTGCCCGCCGGGCAGGATCACCTGCGCCGGCGCCGCAACCTCGATACGTCGAGCCTCGCCACCATGCTCCCGTTCGGGTCGAGTCACCTCGCGGTGACGGACGGCATCCTCTACGGCGAGAACGCGCACAACCACTCGCTCGTGGTCCACAACCCCTTCGGCAGCGAGCAGGAGAACGCGAACAAGACGGTCTTCGCCAAGTCGGGTGCGGGCAAGAGCTACCTCTGCAAGATCGAGGCGCTGCGCGCGTTGCTGCTGGGCATCGACTACCTCGTGATCGACCCCGAGGACGAGTACGGACGGCTGTGCGAGGCGGTCGGGGGGCAGATGGTCCGCCTGTCGGGGTCGTCGCCGCACCACATCAACCCGTTCGACCTCGCTGCGGCGACGGACGACGACGAGGGCCGCGACCCGCTCGCCGAGCGCGTGCTCGCGCTCCAGGGCCTGCTCGGCGTGATGCTCGCGGACCCCGGTCAACCGCTCGGCCAGCGCGAGCGGGGCGTGCTCGACGAGGCGCTCTACGAGACCTACCGGCGGGCGGGCATCACGCGCGACGCGAGCACGCACGGCCGCTCCGTCCCGGTCCTGCGCGACCTCTTCAACGTGCTGCGCGAACGCGAGGAGCCACACGGCCTCGCCGACCGGCTCGCCCGCTATGTGGACGGGAGCCTCGGACACGTCTTCTCGGAGCGGACCACGGCGTCCCTCGACCGCCCGTTCGTCGTCTTTCAGATGCGCGACCTGGAGGAAGAGCTGCGTCCCGTCGCCATGTACGTGATCGCGGACCATGTGTGGCGCGAAGTCACGCGCCGGCCGCGGCCACGGATGCTGCTGATCGATGAGGCGTGGTCGCTCGTGCGCCACGCCGACGGCGCGCGCTTTCTCGCGGAGATGGCAAGACGGGCGCGCAAGCGCTGGCTGGGCCTGACCACCGTGACGCAGGACGTCGAAGACTTCCTCGCCTCCGCCGAGGGACACACCATCCTCGCCAACAGCTCCGTGCAACTGCTCATGCGGCAGGACAGCTCGACGATCGGCATCGTCGAGCAGACCTTCGGCCTCTCGCGCGGAGAGCGCGAGTTCCTCCTCGGTTGCCGTCGCGGCGAGGGGCTGTTCCTCGCGCGCGGCAACCACGTCGCGCTGCGCGTTGAGGCGAGCGAGCTCGAACACGCGCTGGCGACGACATCGCCGGCGGAGCTCGCCCGGCAACGGGAGGAGGACCGTGATGACGGTTGACGTCGAGCGGATCAAGCGGGCGCACCCGATCGCCGACGTGATCGCGGCGCACGGCGTCGCGCTGCGGCCCACCGGACGGCGGTTCATGGGGCGGTGCCCGTTTCACTCCGACGACCGCCCGAGCTTCGTGGTCTACCCCGACACGCGGAGTTACTACTGCTTCGGGTGCGGCAGCAGCGGCGACGTGATCGATTTCATCCGCCGCGCGCGGGACCTC
>JADLHO010000185.1 GCA_020848735.1 Planctomycetota bacterium
CGGAACGGCGAGCGGGACGCGTCTGCTCCTCGATGTCGTGCCGGGCCGCGGAGGCAGCTCGTGGTGGGGTCACGTCGCGCGCGAGCTGAATGGTCAGCCCTGCATCGAGTTCGTGGCGCTGAATGGCAGCGGAGTGGAGCTCTGGCGAAGCGATGGGACGGGCGCTGGCACCCGCCTCGTCGCGCCACTGAGCGGGACTCAGATGGTGTCGAGGATCGGCATTTTGCCCGACGGCCGCAGCGCGCTGTGGACTGGCCGTGCCGGAATGGCGTTGCAGACGCTCTGGGTCAGCGATGGCACGATCGCCAATACGGTTGCTCTGACGACATTGGTCGCGAACTTCGCCCCCACGTATCCCGCGGTGTTCGACGGACGCCTGTTCTTCGCCGCCTACGCTCCGAACATCGCAGTCGCAACCGACGGCACTGCCGGGGGGACCCGTTTCATCGCGCCCGGCGTGCCCAGACCGTCGCCCGTGCATCGCTTCGTCGGAGTCATGGGCGGTGACCTATGGGGAATCCCGGACTCCTCTTATAGCGGCGTGGTCTTCGAGCTCATCCGGATCCGCAGTGGGCAGTCGACGGCCGAGAGGGTCGCCGTGTCCGCAGGAATCGGGGACCGGCTTCCGACGGACCTCCCGCCCATCAGTGTCGCGCGGAATCGGTTCGTCTTCTGGTCCACGTGGGGGGATCTCGTGGGGTTCGATCCCGCGGGTTCCACAATGGTGACTCTCGCGCCGGCCGCCACGCACCAGAACGCGACCCAGATCGGGGCCGGAGGACGGGTCTGGTTCCAACTGAATGACCCCACGGCCGGTAGCGAGCTCGGCGTGACCGACGGAACTCCGGGCGGCACACGCCTCGCGGTGAACGTCGCACGCGACGAAGGCCGCCCGAACTACGGGAGCGGGACGTCGAGGTATGCCGCCACGGCGCGGGGCGCCATGTTCACGACCGCGAACTTCGTCGAGTACATCGTCTGGAGAAGCGACGGGACAGCTCGAGGCACGCTGCCTTCGCTTCCCTTCTCCAGCGCGCTCATGGCGCATTTCGGTTCTGGCGACATCGACTACGTCATCGAGCGGCTAGCTTCATATCAAGAGCGCCTGCTCGCCGGCCGCAGGGGACAGGCGTTCATCCCGATCGCATTGCCGCCTGGATCCAGCTCGATTCACCGGATCGGCCAGTGGCTCACCTTTGGTGACTCGCTCTTCCTCGAGTTCTACGCCTATCCCGGCTCTCCCTCCGGCGTGCTCTCGGTCGATGGCACGGGCGCGAGCGCTTGGGTCACGGGTGTCGCGACGCGGCTCGCTGCTCGTCTCGGCGAGCGCCTGCTCCTGGCAAGCGTTCCGATGGTCTCGTGGACCAATGGGGGACGGGTCACCCTGGGCCTCCTCTCGAGCGACGGCACTGCCCAGGGAACTCACGGACTCGCGAAGATCGAGCAGAGCAGGTCTGCGGTGGACCTTCCCATCGTGGTGTTCCGCGATCGGGCTTGGTTCCTGGCGTTGGATCAAGACGCAACGGAGCAGCTCGCATCCATCGACGGAAGCTCCGGACGTGTCACCATGCACGGCCCACTGCGTCCTGCGGTCTCCGACAACGGTGTCCTCGCGATCGCGGCCCTCGAAGACACGATCGTCCTCCTCGACCGAACGAATGCCTGGTTCTGCGATGGACGCTCGCCACCTCGCCCCGTGACGCTGCGCAGTCAGCCGCTCTCCGGCACGACGAGCATCATTTCGCTGGGCGACCGCGCCCTCATCGAGGTCAGGGACTCCACCGTTCATGTGCTCGGCATCGACCCCGCCTTCGGCACCTTCTGGACAATCCCGCTTCCGTCCTCGCCAGTCGACAAGCCTCTGGTGATCGGTCGGGATCGCGCCCTCCTGCGCGTCAACGTGGGCGGCTTCGCGGGACCGGCGCGCTACGAGACCTGGATCACCGATGGCACTGCCGCGGGCACGCGTCGCTCGACGCTTCCGGAGCTGTTCTCCACCCCCGTGATCTCCCGCGGCCGCATCTTTGCGCCCGCATTCGACCCCATTGCCAATGTGGAGCCTCACGTGAGCGACGCGGGAGCGACCGTCACGCGTCTCGAGGAGGGCTGCGGTGGAACCCGCTCCCCCACGCTCGACGCGCTGGCCGATCCGATCCTCGGCTCGACGATGCCCGTGCGCGGACAGAGTCGCGCGGGAGCGATTGCCTTCCTGATGCTGAGCGTGGCGCCGCTCTCGCCGCCGCCCTTGCTCGGCGGCACACCCTGTCGCTTCCACGTCGACCCTGCGGCTTTCACGATCCAGGGGAGCTACCCGCTCGTGAACGGGGAGTTCCGGACCTCGCTGCCCATCCCGGCCGATCCGGCATTTCGCGGCTTCGAGGTCGTCCTGCAGTTCGTGGCGGGCCCGAGCGATGCCACGCTGGGCGCGGACCTCAGCAACGGGCTCCTGCTGCGGCTCGGTTCCTGACGCCCCCGCAGCTCACGCCGCGGGCGCCTGGCCGCCGTCGCCGCCGCCGAGGAGGCGCTTGAGCGCGTCGAGCACCGGATTGCCGCGGCTGCGCATCGTCATCGCCGCGCAGAACTCGCGACACGCGAGCTGCAGCGTGGTGAGCGCGCGGGGGAAGACCTCGCGGAAGGCGTTCTCGTCGGGGAGCACGAACTCGACCGAGGCGACGGTGTCATTGCCGCTCGGGAAGACCTTCACGAGCTTCATCGAGCCCGTGACGGCGGCCGCCGTCTCCAGCACGCTGCGGTGCGCCTCCGGCGTGTCGTGCTGCCAGAAGTTCGGGAAGACGATGCGGAAGAACTTGGGATCGTTGTCGTCGAGCGGGATCAGGTACTTGCCACCCTCGTGCTGGAACAGCACGTAGTCGTCGTGGAGCTGGGGGCGATAGCCCTGGTCGGCGAGGAACTTGCGGAACGTCTCGAGCTTGGTCATTGCGGATCTCTCGTGGAGGGTCGCGCGGCGGAACGTCCGCCGCTCGCCCCGGTGAAGGCCCGCAGGGGAGGTGGTTCTGTCGCAGGCGCGAGGTCCGCTGCGCCGCACCGCAGCGCGGTGGGCGCCATTCAGCGCACGATCAGCGAGACGGGAGCACTCGCACTGAGGCTGCGCGTCGCAGGCGAGGCGTCAAAGGCCTGGAGGAACACCGCGCCCTGGACGGCCGTCGGGAGAGCCGGCAGCCGCAACGTGAAGGAGCCATCGCCGAGCCCATCGAGGGTGGTCACTTCGATCAGCTCCGCGGAGCCGGTCAGGAAGTAGGGGGTCTCGGAGCCCGCGAGCAGGAGCGGTCCGCCGAGAGTCACATCGAGGAACAGCGCCGCCAGATCGCCAGGCCTCCCGCGGATCGCGACGCGCGTCGTCGCACCCCATTCCGACTCGTTGGCCACCGAGAGCACGGGCTGCTTCGGGATGCGACGCGACCCGCTCCAATCGCCGAAGAGGACGACGTCGTCGGCGAGCCGAGCTGGCCTCTGGGTCACGACGGACGTGCCGACGCCGCCCGTCGGATAGCGGCCGCCTTCGAGCCTGCTCCGGCCCAGAACCAGGACGTCCGTTCCTCTGGCCCGGAGCGCAGGGGCGGGCGTGCCGTAGGTCCAGAGCCATGCGAACGGATCGAAGTAGCGGCCTGCAGGCCCTCCACGCAGGAAGCAATCGACCGCGATCAAAGCGCAGTCCGTCAGGTCGATCGCCGACGTGCCGTCGTGGAGGTTGATGCTGCCGTAAAGCGAGCATCGCTCGAGGACGAGTGTCGACCCGCTGGCGCGGATCGCCGGATTGCCGTGCGGCGGGCTGAAAGGCATCAGGAGTCCGGCGCCGATCGTGTCGCGGACGTGCACGCGCAGGCAATCGTGGATCTCGATCGATCCGACATTGATGGACTCGGGCACACCGACCTGCAGCCGATCGAGGACCAGGCTGCCCGCGCATTGCTGGGCCCAGAGGTCCGTGCACCAGGCGTTCGACAGGACCGCCGCCTGCGAGGCCGGGAGGTTGGCGATGTCCACGCGCCGGAGAACGGTGCTGGCGATCCCGGAGCCGACGATGGTCAGTCCCTTCTCGAAGCGGAAGTTCGTGAACACGCCCTCGGACAGCTCGATCCGATCTCCGGGAGCGGCGGCGTCGATGACCGGTTGCACCGGGTCAGGGGCCGTCACGGTCCAAACGCGCTGTGCACCGAGGGCGCCGGCGCACAGGGCACAGGCGAACAGTGAACGAAGCCATCCCTTCATGGCACCGATGGTCCCTGGGGACGCATCGGAAGTCCAGGCGTCCGCCGCTCGCCCCGGTGAAGGCCGGCAGGGGGCTGGCTTCTGTCGCCGGCGCGACATGCCATGCGCGGTCCACGCCTTCTGCTGGGTGTGGACGCATCCGATTCCGCGGCACGACCAGGGTCGGCCGCGCTGCTCTGTCGCATCACGATCACGGCCGCGGTCCTGGAGGACCTGCGGCGCCAGCTCCGCGAGTCGCCGGGCCGGGTCGTCGAGCTGCCGGCGGGGCTCCGGCGGACGGCCGGCGAGCTCGAGGTCTTTGCCATTCCCGCGGCGGCGACTTCGGCGCGCGCGCTGGCCGCGGTGCTGCGCTTCGCGGCTTTGCCGCGCAGCCTGGAGGGCATCTCGCACCATTGGTGGGAGGGCTTCGACGTGCCGCGCGGGCCGCGGCCGCGGGCCGACGTCTTCCTCTATGAAGGCCGCGGCTGCAGCGCGGCCGTGCTCTGCGAGGGGCGTGTGCACCCGGTGCAGGAGATCCTGATCGCCGGGCCGCGCATGGATCGCTGGGTGCCCACGCGGACGCCGCCCGATCTCGTCGGCGGCATTCCCGAGGCGGGGCCCTTCAGCCGTTACATCGGCGCCCTCGGCGGCGAAGGCGTGCACGGACGATTGCGCGCGCTGCGCGTCGCGATCATCGGCGCGGCGCGCCTCGCCTCGCTCGTCGCGGTCGGCCTCGCGCGCGCGGGCGTGCGCGAGATCACGTTGATCGACCCGGACCTGCTCGAGGACCACAGCCTCGATGCGGTCGAGGTGCCGGCGCGCGGGTCGTGTGGACGTCCGAAGGTCGACGGCGTGCGGCGCAGCTTGGAGAGCGTGGCGCCCGAGCTCACGGTCCATGCGTTGCCGATCGGCGCGGAGCACCCTCGCGCGGCCGCCGCCTGCGCGCGCGCCGATCTGATCGTGAGCGCGCCCGACCAGAACCAGGCGCGGCTGCTCGCGGCGCTCTATGCGAGTGCGCACCTGCGCCCGCACCTCGATCTCGGCACCGGCGTCTTCGGCGAGGGCGCGAACTTCGTCGCCGGCGCGGACCTGCGCCTCGTGCTGCCGGGCGACGGCTGCCTGCTCTGCGTGGGCACCCTGGATCTCGCGCGCCGTCACGAGCGCGATTGGCGGCGCCAGCGTGCGGGCTCCTTGCGCTCGCTCAATGCGCTCGCCGTCGCGCACGCGCAGTTCCTCGTCGAGCGCTTCCTCGTCGGGGACATCGCGCAGAGCGTCTGGTTCCAGCTCGTGCTCGACCGCCACGCGGAGCTCGTCGCGCGCCGCATGCCGCGCAGCCGCGAGCCGCAATGCGCGTGCTGTGCGCTCGCCGGACTCGGCGATGCGGCGGCCGGGCTCGCCGAGCTGCCGACAGATGCGGCTCGCAGCGGACCTTCACCGTCCTGAGAGCGGTCGCGCGTGCGGTCGCCAAGGACTTCCCATGAGCAAGAACCAATCGAACCCGATCCCCGCGCCGCGCCGGCGCCGGGCCGAACTCGTCGGGCTGATCTTCGTCATCGCGCTCTACTTCGCGTTTGCGGGTGGCGTGCTGGCGGATCGGCTCGTCGGCTGAGGCCCGGCCCGCGTGGGCCGGGGATCACAACCCAGAGAGGAGGACGACGAATTGAACCGACAGATCCAGCCCGATCTCGAGCTCGACCCGGCACCGCGTGTGCAGGAGCAGCCCGCGATCGAAGGGTCCCCCGAACGCGAGGGACCGTGGTGCGGAACGGCCGAGAGCGTCGCGAACCGCCACCTGCGCGAGCGCGAGGAGCGCGCGCGCCAGGAGCGGGCCCGCTTCGATCTCGACTGAACGGCATCGCGGACGTTCGGGGCGAGGGTGGACCCCCGCGGGGCGCAAGCACCGCGGGGGTCCTTTTCATTGGCAGCGGCGCGTTCGACAGACCTCCGCGCGGCGCGGCCTTCTCCGGTGCAGTCCTGCACAGGAGTCGAAGCCATGCGCGAACCCGATCCCGATCAGAATGGCCGCGCCGTGTTGGCGGCGGTGCTGTACGTGCTCTTCCTGCTCACGCTGCTCGGGCTCTTTGCCCCGCAGCAGTTGCCCCCATTGCACGGCGAAGCCGTCGCGGCGGGCCACCTGTCCGAGCCGGAGCGCTGGCGATGAGAGCGCTCGAACGCCTCTTCTGGCTCGCCGCCCTGCTCGCGCTCTTCGCGCTGGGCCGCTGGGACCACGTCTCACCCGTCCTCCAGGCCCTGCGCGACCGCGTGCGCGCGGAGCTCTGCGAGCTCGGCGTCCCCGGCTTCGAGACCGAGCCAAGGGCTGCGACAGACCGTGCCGCACCGACGAAACCACGCTGAGCTTTCGCACCTGGCTCCCGGCATGATGCACGACGCATGGCATCGTGGTGGCAAGGACTGCTCGCACGCTGGTTCCGCAAGAAGCCGACGCTCGCGGAGCTCGGGGCCATGGCCGAGTGCCTCGCGGCGATGGGTGCGGAAGAGGAGCTTGCGGAGTTGCTCGAGCGAGGGCTTCGCCGTCCGACGAAGACGGAGCTGGAGGGCGAGTTCGGGGAATGGTGTCGTGCGCCGCGGGAGGGGGAGCCGCCGTACGAGTTCTTGATGGGGAGTCCGGAGGGTGAAGAAGGTCGTGACAGCGACGAAGCGCAAGTCCGCGTCGTTCTCACTCAGCCGCTCTGGGTCCGTCCGGTCTCCGTCACTTTCGCGCAATGGCGGCTCATGGCGAAGAACCCGAGGCACTTGAGGCACCGGGGCGACGGGGCTCGCCTGCCTTTGACGCACGTGAGCTGGTTCGAAGCGAACCTCTACGCGCGCTGGCTGGAGCACTGGCGTCGCCGCTACGGTCTGAGGCTGGGCGGTGCGCCTGCGGCGTATCGGGTCTCGCTGCCGAGCGAAGCGCAGCGGGAGTTCTTCACGCGGGCGGGTACGACGACGCGGTTCTGGCAGGGTGACGCCGACGCCGATCTGGAGGCCGTGGGCTGGTTCGACGGCAACTCCGGAGACCGCGTGCACGCGGTGGCGGAGAGGCCGGCGAACCCCTGGGGTCTTCACGACGTGCACGGCAACGTGTGGGAGTGGTGTCGGGATTGGTACGCCGCCGAGCTGCGCGGCGAGGAGGACCCTTTGGGTCCCCTCAGCGGCCGCGACCGCGTCCTCCGCGGCGGCTCCTTCAGGTTCGAAGCGTGGAGGTGTCGCTCCGCGTTCCGCTACAGGAACGCGCCGGACGACGCCAGGGTCTACTACGGCTTCCGGCTCGTCCTGTCCGCCCCCAAGCGGTCTTCGAAGTTCGGTCATTGGGAATGGGGTAATTCCCCGGCCGGACCGGCCACGGGCGGCGCTCGGTGACCGAGCCAGCGGCGACGCCTCCCCCTCGACTGCAGCGGGCCTGGCCTCGCGGCGCCAGCCAGCCTGGGCATCCCTTGCCGAGCGCTTGCCGCAGGCCGGTCATCGATGACCGACTCGATCGGCAGTCCATGACCGCGTCGGCCCGCACAGCGACCGATCCTTGCCGCGTGCGAACCCTTCCGAGCGCATCGGTCGGAACTCTCGCTCGCCATGACCGCAGCCAGGGCAATCCTCCGGCAATCGGCATGCGTTGGGGAACCAGGTGGCCGCCTCAATGCGCAGTTTCCAGCACGGAACCTGCGGTCCCATCGCTCCGTCCGAACCGCATGGAGATCAAGATCAGCGAAGCCGCTCCCTTGCTCGGACGCAGCGCCCGCGCCGTGAGAGCGCGCATCGCGCGCGGCGAGATCCCCGCCCGGCTTCACGGCAAGACTTGGCTCATCGACATCGACCATCTGCCGCTCACGGCACAACAGCGAGAGGGTCTCCTGCGCCGCAACGAGGAGCTGCGCCGCGCGGTCGAGCGTTCCCTCCCTTCGCGGGCAGCCGGCACCCGCGATCGAAAGCACCGCTCCGCCCTCGATCTCGAGCCCTTTGCCGAGCTGCGCGATCTCGTGTGCCAGGCCATGGCGGCGGAGGCCCCGCCCGGCCTGCTGGCAGTTCGCGATGCCCTTCGCGAAGCGCTCGGCCAACTGGCGCTCTCCGCCCACGAGTTCGAACTCGGCGCGCGGAGCAACGCGCTCCGGTCCGCTCGACGCAGCCTCGCGTTTGCCGTGGCCGACCTGCTCCTCTCTGGACAGGACACGGCCTCTCTCGACTTTGCGCAGACCATCGAAGCCAGGGTCTTGCCGCGCATCGGGGGGCTCCTGCGATGGGCAGAGCGCCGCAGCGAGACGGGGCGACGCACATGAGCGGCGTCCGCCCCGAGCGAGCACCGCTTTTCACCCGCGCCTACTCGGTCTGTCGGATGCTCGACGAGCGCCGACGGGATGATCTCGAGCGCGAACTCCGTTCCTTGCGCGAACAGGCACACGAGCTGCTCTTCGCGATTGCCGAGGCGCTGAGTTTCACTGCCCGCCGTCGCGAAGACCTGGCCCGTGCGGATCGATTCGCCCTGCGATTGCGCTTGGCATTGCGCCTTTCCGCCGAGGCCCGTGTGCTGAGCTTGGGCTTCGTACGCAGCGTGCAGGCCGAGCTCGTCCAGATCGGCGCGATGCTTGGAGGCTGGCAGCGAAGCCTCGTGCACGATTCAGAGCAGAGGCGCCTCGAAGAACATCGAGGGGCCCGGTCGAGAGCGGCCGCGACCGCGTCCTCCGCGGCGGCTCCTACAGGAACGAAGCGAGGAGGTGTCGCTCCGCGAACCGCAACAGGAACGCGCCGGACAACGCCAGGGACAACTACGGCTTCCGGCTCGTCCTGTCCGCCCCCGAACCCGCGGGAGGAACTCGAGCTGCCGGACTGCAGCCCCTGAGTCACCGCCCCCGAGCAGACCGGGCTCCGGGGAGCGGGGCGTGAGCCCCGCGTCCCGATCCAGGCCCGCCCGTCGCCGCGCCGCGCGGTCCCGGGCGGGCCACCTTTCCTGCCCCGTGCCGGCAATGCCGCGCGGATGGACCCTCTCGCCGACGGCTCTCCACGCGGACCCATGCGAAGACGTCGGATGAGGGGGCTCTTCGACCAGCTCGTTGGTCAGGCGCATCTCGACGCTGCCCTTCTGCGCACGATCAAGGGGAAGCGGCGGCGCCCTGACGTCGCCGCGTTCCTGCTCGACGGGGAGCGAACGCTCGCACGCATCGAAGCCAGGCTCCAGGACGGGACCTGGAGACCGGGGCCCTACTCGCTGCTCTTCCTCCACGAGCCGAAGCCGCGCCTCATCGCGCGCGCGAGCGTTGCCGATCGCGTGGTGCACAGCGCCGTCGCGATGCTCCTCGAGCCGATCATCCTGCGATCGGCGAGCGAGGCCGACTACGCCTGCCGACGCGGCTTCGGCACGCATCGGGCCGTGCTCGCCCTGCTGCGGGGCATGCGGGAACACCGCTTCGTCGTCCACCTCGACGTGCGGAGCTACTTTCCGAGCATCGTCGTCGAGCGCGTGCTCGCCCAGCTCAGCCGCCGGATCGACGACGACCGCCTGCTGGCATTGCTACAGGGGATCCTGGCGGCCGGTCGCGGACTCTACGATTCGCCGCGCGCCCGGCACTTCGCGAGGATCGACCCGAACTGGCCGCCGCCGGGTCGCGGTCTACCGATGGGTTCGGTCACGAGCCAGCTCTTCGCGACGCACCTCTACCTGCAGTCCTTCGACCACCACGTGAAGCGCGGGCTGAAGGTCGGAGGTTACCTGCGCTACGTCGACGATCTCTTCCTCTTCGGCGACTCGCGGGCCCGCCTCCGTAGCCTGCGGCAGGAGGTCGGCGGCATCCTCGCCGACGAGTACGAGCTCCGCCTGAAGCACCCGCAGGCGCCGCTCCTCTCGTGCCGAGGCACGCTCGACGCCCTGGGTGCGAGGATCCGGCGCTCCGGCATCGAGCCTCTACCCGAGGCCATGGCGCGCTTCCGTGCACTGGCCTGGGACTGGGTGAGGGGACGCGGCGCCCCGCGCACACGCGCCGCCATGGAGCGATCGGTCGCGTCGCGGCTCGGCTTGCTCTTCCGCTTCTGATGAGGCGGCCGAGCTTGGCCGCTCCTTTGGCCGATGGGGCGGGCCGCAGCTCGAAACGGCCGAGTCCGATGACGCTCGGTGGCCGCAGGCGTCTCGGAGTCGGGGATGCGGCAGCAATGGGTGGGTCGGCGGCGGGAAGCGGCCATGGGTGGCCGATCGGAGCGGCCATGGCCGGCCGCGGAGCGGAAGCGCATCGGCAAGGGCCTTCCGGGCCGATGGGCGCCGTGGGCCGCGCTCGGGCGCGGTTGCGCGGGGGGCCTGGCTGTTGTCGGCGGTCACGATCCGCCTGATTCCGGCGGTCACGGCGTCGGCGACGATTCGGGCCGCCAACTGCTGGGTCGGTGTTCAGGCAGACGGGAAGCCGAAGCTGCGGAGCACGTCGGCAGCGGA
>JADLHO010000186.1 GCA_020848735.1 Planctomycetota bacterium
GAGGTGAGGCTGGCGAGCGCGACCAGCGCGGCGAGCACCATCGCGGCGTGCTCACCGCCGAGGGCGCGCGCGGCGAGCACGCCGACCTCGGCCTGGCCCGCGAGCTCCGCGCGCGGCGCGGCGAACACGAAGACCGCGTTCAGCGCGAGGTAGGCCACCGCGGTGATCCACGTGCCGGTGAGCAGGCTCCGCGTGAGCGTGCGCGGCGCGTCCGCGAGCTCGCCCGCGAGATAGCTGGCGGCGTTCCATCCCGAATAGGCGAACGACACCCAGACGCAGGTCACGGCGAAGGCCTCGAGGTCGAAACCGGTCGGCAACGCGGCGATGCCCGCTGCGGGCAGTCCGCGCATCCCGAGCGCGATCGCCCCCGCGACGACGAGCACGGCGATCAGCGCGAGCTTGAAGACGACGAGCGCATCCTGGGCCTTGGCCCCCACCTCGAGGCCGATCGCGTGCAGGAGCGCCGCCCCCACGATCACCGCGGCGCCGATCGCATGCGCGGGCGCCTCGATGCCGAACGCGGTCTTCAGGTAGATCTCGAAGGTCGCCGCCGCGATCGCGATCGGCGCGGAGAACCCCGCGACGAGCGAGACCACGCCGGCGAGGAAGCCGGCGAGCGGATGCACCGTGAGCCGCAGCAGCTCGTATTCACCGCCCGAGTGCGGGAAGCGCCTCCCGAGCGCGCCGTAGCACAGGGCCCCGCAGGTCGCGAGCACGCCGCCGACGAGCCAGGCCGCGAGCACGAGCGCGGGCGTGTGGTCCGCGAGCGCGAAGCCACTCGAGGTGAAGACCCCCGCCCCGATCATGTTCGCGACGACGAGGCAGATCGCCGAGCGCGGCCTCAGCAGGGCTCGCGGTGAGGCGCCCGGATCGGAGGCCCCGCTCACAGGCTCTCGGGGAGTTGGTCGGGGATCGCGTCGCCGCGCATGAGCACGAGGAGCGCCGCGTACGGGACGATGAGGTAGCGCTTCTCCTCGAAGCCGATCTCGATCGCCGCCTTGCGGAAGAAGAGCGCGTAGTCGCCGAGCTCCACCTGCATCGGCATGTAGCGGGGCGTGCGCTGGGGTTCCTTCCAGGGCTCGGCCTCGTCCTGCGGCGAGGGCAAGGGGATGCCCGGGCCGAGTGCGACGACGCGGCCACCGCGCACGTCTTCCTTCTCCTTCACGCCGGGCGGCAGGAGGAGTCCGACTTTCGTGCGCGTCTCGCCTTCGTCGGGTTCGACGAGGATGCGGTCTCCCACGACGATCAACTGTTTGCGGCCGATCTTCATCGACGAACGGAGCGTGCTGCGGACGGGAACGGCGCGGGAGCATAGCGAGGCGCCGCATCGCTTCCGCCGTCCGTTCGACCGTGCACGCGACACGACGCAGCGCACGTGCTCCGTGGGCCGCGTCCCGAAGCGGCACGCCCGCGCGTGCGTCCGCTCGCCCGCGCCCCGCGAAGAGCTAAGGTCTCCGCCCCGCGCGGACCGGCGAACTCCGGCGACGGATCCGGGCTCTGCCGCGCGCGATCTCCCTTCGACTCCCCGATCGTCCCGACATGCACCAGCGCCTCTTCTGCCTGGCCGGCCTCGCTCTCGCGGGCAGTGCCACGGCACAGATCCAGCTCACCGAGCTCGTCACCCTCAACCTCGACTCGACCGCCGTGCCCGCGAACCCGGAGTACATCGGCAGCAATCCCGGCGCGATCGCCTGGACCGGCTCCGAGCTCTATCTCGCGGGCTTCAACAATTCGAACGCCGCGGGCACGGTCGCGATCTGCAGGATCAGCGGCGTGCTCGCCACCCCGAGCTTCGGCGCGGCCTTCGGCTCGCTCGCGACGCCGGCGTTCCGCGGCTACTCGGGCCTCGACGTGAGCGTGGCGAACAACCGCGTCGCCGCCGCCTATGACGACGGTGCGGCGGACCCCAACGGCCTCACGGCCTTCGACCTGAGCGGCGCCTCGCTGTGGACGGTCAACATGCGCGGCGGCAGCGGCGTCGGCTTCGACCCTCGCCACCCGGTGGGCTCGCAGGCCGCGGGCGTCGCCTGGACGCAGTTCGGCTCGGGCCGTCGCGCCCTGCAGGACCTCGCCGGGGCGGCGGTCTACACGACCTCGAACGGCATGGTGATCCTGACCTCGCAGGGCAGCTTCTGGCGCGACATGACCTTCGACCCCGCGACCGGCGACATCTGGCTGCGCGAAGGCAACAACGTGATCCGCGGCACGCGCAACGGCGACAATGCCATCGCGAGCCTCGCGGTGCTCTTCGACCCGACCGACGCGGACAGCGTCAACCAGCAGAACCTCGCGTTCTGCCGCACGCCGAGCGGCGCGTTCGTGATCTACAACGACCGCGGCACGGCGACGCCCAACCAGGACTTCTTCGCGGTGATCCGCGCGATGCGTCCCGACGGCACGGCCGAGGCGCTCGACTTCGGCGCCTTCACGCCCTTCGGCAACGGCGGCGGCAACTATGACTTCAGCTACGACGCCGCGACCAACACGCTCGCGATCCTCGAC
>JADLHO010000187.1 GCA_020848735.1 Planctomycetota bacterium
CGACACGGCCAGCTCCGGAGCAATGCCACTCGGCGAGACCTGGGAGTGGGATGGCAGTCGCTGGTGCCTGCGCAGTTCCTGGACAGCCGGGCTCAGCGGGCGAGCGGTCTGGAGCATGGGGTACGTCACACCGCTCAGGAAGACGATCATCCTCTCTGGCTTTACCGGCACTGGCTTCGTCCACGATGAGTGGGAGTGGCAGACGCCACGACTGGCGGACTACCAGATCCTCCGCGGGGGCTGCGCTCCCATCTCGCCCGCGCCGATCTTGCGAACGAACTCGATCGGCCCGAGGTCGGACGACGACTTCGTCGTGACGCTGCTGCCCGGGTCGCTGGCGCCGAGCGCGGCGGTCATGCTCACGGGCTTCTCGAGCGTCACAGGGGGCGGTCACACCCTGCCGCTGGCTCTGAGTTCCTACGGGCTGAGCGGCTGTTCTCTCTGGGTCGCCGCGGAGCTCGCATTTCCAATGACCGAGAGCAGCAGCGAGTTGACCTGGTCGGCCCGCATTCCGCCGGATCCGGCGTTCCTCGCGGCGCGGGTCTGGCAGCAGGCGCTGCTCCTCGACCTCGGGGCGAACCCGGCCGGGGCCACGGTCTCGCGTACCGCCGAGGCGACGATCGGAGTGCGATGACGCGGAGCTCCTGGGCGAGCGTGCTGGTCTTCCTGCTCCTCGGGGGAGCGGGTCTCGTGGGTTGGGGCTGGCTCGCGTCTCGGAGCGGGGAGGATGGCGAGCAGGCGACGCTGCGCTCCTCCCGCGAGGAGTCGGTTGCGGAGAAGCCTCGTGGTGATCGCGACGCAGTGGCGCGCGAGGAAAGGGTTGCGGTTCGGACGCCGGCGCTTCCGACGGAGTCACAGCCGATGGAGAGGCTGCCGATGGAGACGCTGCCGGTGACGCTGGACGCCGGTGTCATGGGCCGCGTGCGCTGGCTGCACGGGGCTGATCCGCGGCGGCTGCATCGGCCGCTGCACGGGGTCCCGGACGAGGACCTTCCCGCCTGGCGGACGCTTCCGGAAGCGCTCGTGCTCCGGGTACCCAAACACGATTGGCTCTGGATCTGCGCCGAGCTCCACGACGGATCGCGGCGCTGGACGCGCTATGTCCGGTTGCCTCCGGCACGCGGCCCTCGCGCGCTGGACCTGCGCGGCTCGGCGGGTCCGACCATCCACGGGCTGGTCTACGCCGACGGACTCGATTCGCCGGCAAAGGGAGCGCGACTCGTCGCCGGACGGGGCAATGAAGAGCCGCGCGGCGTGACCTGTGACGAGGAGGGCTTCTTCTCGCTCGCGGGCCTGCCCGCGGCGCCGGTCGAGCTGAAGGTGCAGGGCGAGGCGATCGGGGCAGCGCCGAGGAACGCGATGCGGGTGATCTGCGGGCCCGCGCCGCCCTTCGATGCCCACGTGATCACGCTCGTCGCGCCGCCGCACACGACGTCGATCGAGCTCGACATCGCCGCGGACGCGGAGCAGGGCCAGCTCGACGCCGCGAGGCTCGCGCTCCGTCGCATCGACTGCGACGGCACGCTCGTGCCCTTGTTGTCGCGGATCCCGCGAGGTTCTTGCCGCGCAACGCTGCGTGTACCCGCGGGTGACTGGGTCTTCGACGTCGTGCCGCGCGGCGCGTTCGACATCGTGACGCCGCGCGAGATCGTGCGCGTCGCGGACGAGCCGCTCACTCGCACCGTCCGGCTCCGCGGCAATCCGCGCCGGACGACGCTCGAACTCCGCGGGCTTCGGCGTTCGGATTTTCCCGTCCGCGTCCAGCCCTGCGATCCGCAGATCCTGGCCGGTGTCGACGGAGAGCTCGAGTTCCTCGGCCCATACCATTGGCAGAGACCGATCGAGTCGATCGCCGCGCCAGAGGCACCCTGCCACGTGCTGGTCCGTGGTCGTGGCGCGCAATGGCTGAGCGCCGCGACGATCGCGCGCGACGCCGAGCGCTGCATCGTCGATCTCGTGCCCGCTCGTCGCCTCGAGTTCGTCTGGATCGATGGCCCGGACGCGCGGCGCAAGCTCTCCCTGGCGGTCGGCGGGGAGTCCTCGGGTGACCGCGCGAGCGCCGTGCGGCGGTGCCTGGTCCCTTGGTCGGGATCGGAGGTCCCCGGCTGGCACGCGAACCTGGTCGTGCCGCGTTCTGCCGTGACGCTCGAGTGCCTGGACCAGGACGGATTCCTCCTCTGGTCGACCAGCCTCGCGGCGGGCGAGGCCTCCGCGGTGATCAGTCTTCAGGGGTTGGAGCCGCGCGTCCTCCGCCCAGGCTGAGCCGTTCACTTGCGATCCCAATGGCGCTCCGTGCCGGCGTGGGGACCGGTCGTCACCTTGGAGTCGAAGTCGCCGTCGCGGCGGCGATCGAGTGTGCCGCTGTTGCCGCGCTCATTCGTCCACTGGTAGCCGGGATCGTTGGGATCCGTGCGCGGCGTGATGACGCTGCCTTCCCCGTCGAGGGGCTGCGGACCTTCGCCGTCGTGGTAGTCGATGTAGACCTTGCAGATGTAGACGGGGACGAAGGGGATGGGCTGCGTGACCTCGGTCTCGACCGTGGCACCGTCGATGGGCGGCGTGCCGTCCTGCTTCTTGACCTCGAAGCGGCCGACGGGAGTGAGGTTCTGTGGCGGCTTCGCGCCGAAGGCCAGGCCGGCGGCGGCGAGCAGGAGGAGGAGACCGTGACGGGCGAACTGCTTCATGGGACTCGCGATGCTGGGATCGGGTTCGGCCAGGAGCTCGTGGCTCGTGGCAGGGCGGCCGCCCGCGAGCGCTCCTCACGCGCGGCCGGAGCGGATGCGTCCGGGCCCCGCGCTTCGGTTTCAGGAAAGTCCGCTGCTCCGCCGCGCTGCTCCGCCTACCCGAACGCGAGCCCGAGCGCATAGAGCGCCGCGAAGGCCGCGCCGAGTCTGGCGAGGCGCGGCGTCATGGGGCGCAGCGATGGGGTGTCGTCGTGGCGCCAGACGGCGCGCAGCACGCTCCACGCAAAGGGCATGGTCAGCCACGCGAGCAGCACGAGCGGCGGGAAGCCGAGCAGGGGCACGTACAGCAAGGGCAGGCCATAGCCGAGCGCGAGGAGCGCCGTGAACTCGCAGCGCGCGAAGCGCAGGCCGAAGCGGACGGCCGGGGTGCGCCAGCCCTTCTGCGCGTCGAAGTGACGGTCGCGGATGTCGTCGATGACGAGCACGCCGACGACGAGCGCGCCGATCGGCAATCCGGCGAGGAAGGCCGCGAGCGAGAGTGGTCGGGCGTGCGGCGCGGCCTGCACGTGGTAGGTCGCGAAGGTGCCGAGCACGCCGAACATGAGGAAGAACACGGGGTCCGCGAGGCCGAAGCGCGCATAGGCGATCCCGCGGCCGGCATAGCCGTAGCTGGCGAGGGCTCCGATCACTCCCGCCCATACGATGGGCCAGCCACCGCGCAGGACGAGCCAGGGTGCGGGCGCAATGCCGAGGAGGAAGGCGGACGCGGCGGCGAGCGCGAGCGTGCGCAGCGAGAGGCGGCCGTCGGCGACGGCAGCCGTGAGCTCGGGGTGCTCGTCGATGGCGGCGTGTCGCTCCAGGAGCTGATGGTTGTCCAGGAAGACCCCGCCGACGTGGATCAGCCAGCTCCCGAGGAAGCCGACGAACGCGGGCCAGAAGGCGAAGACGCCGTCGCGCCAGGCGAGCGCCATGCCGACGATCACGGGTGCCGCGGCGGTGGGCAGCGTGTGCGTGGGATAGAGCAGCAGCCGCAGCCAGAGCTCGCGGCGGCGCAACGTGCGGTCGAGGGCGCGCGTCATCGTGCGGGTTCAGGGTTCGTGGAGTGGCGTCTGCGCATCGCCGAAGGCCGGCAACTCGGGTCCGCAGCGCGCCGCGAGCGTGGCCGTTCACGAGGCTGTGGTCGCGGTCTGGATCGAAGCCGGTGAGCGGGAGCCAGTCGCCGACGAACTCCGCGGCGAAGCGCTGCGCGCGGGGGTCGAAGAGCCTGCGGCGAGGCTGCGCGGGAAGCGCGTCGCCAAGGGGGAGTCCGCGTCACGTCGGCGTCCTCTGGCCGGGCGGCTCATTGGCCGGGGTGGAGGCCAAAGAGCCCGGCGGAACGGGGATGGCGCAGACAGGTCCGGCCCGGTCGCAGCATGATCCTTGCTCGAGATGCGAGGACCTCCGTAGCATGCGCTCATGATCGCGGGACCGATGAGATCGGCGGGACCGGAAGAACCGACTCGGCACGAGGAGGCGGCGCTGGATCGCAGTCCCGGAAGCTGCCCTGGCGAGGACGGGACGGACTGGTCCGCGCTCGCGGCCGATCTCTACCGTCTGGTCGAGGTCCTCCCGGCGGGGCTCCTGCGGTCGCAAGATCGGCTCGACCTCGTCCACGACGTCTTCGTCAGGCTTCGGCAGCGCTTTGGGGGCAACCCACCTCGAGTGCATGCGGGTTACCTCCGGCAGTGCCTTCGGAATGGGGCGCTCAATCTGTTGAGCCATCGGAAGCGCTGCGCCTGCGGGAGTCTGCCCGACGAAGTCGAAGACGAGCAGAGGGCGACCGGCTCCGCGCCGTCGAGGACAGCCGGCGCAAGGGTGGTCACCGAGACGATTCCCGCACAGCTTCGAGCGGCATCACCGAGCCGGCCGAATCCGATGTTGACGGACCTCCAGGCGCGGGTGGTCGAGCTTCGCCTCGCGGGGGAGAGCATTCATCGGATCGCCTCGATCCTCGAGCGCTCCCGGTCGCAGGTCCAGGCGATCCTCAAGGCGGTACGCGCCAAGGTAGGAGCCGAGATGTCGATTCCGGAAAGATTGTCCGGAGCTCATCCGGAAGGTCTGGCCGGTGCGGAGGGTAGCGACGGCGGCCCGGGACTCGAGTCCGGGGCAGCAAGTCCTTGCGCGGTCCGCGCGGACCTTCTGTAGCCCCGAGTTTGTCTTCCGGGTGATGGCGCGAGTCCAGCCACGCGGCACGCGATGGGTTCTCATGGTCTGTGCGGTGATCGGCGGATTGTCCGTCTGGATGTGGGGAGAAGCGCCGTGGGCGCCTCCCGCACCGGTGGTAGACGGCCTCGCCGATGGGATGATCCTTCCCCTGGGCCGGGAGCTCCGTGGCGACGAATCGCCTGGTTCAGCGAGGCGCGTCGTGGCGGTCGAGGGGTTCCGAGGGGGAACAGATCCGGAGTGCCGTTCGAAGCCTGTCGTGTCGGTTCCTGGCCCGATCCCGGAGTCCGACATCGAGGTCTCGGCCAGGCGTTCGCCGGAAGCGCGCGTCCCGTGCCCATCGGATTTCTCGAGCGACTGGTTCCGCTGCCATCTCATCGCCGAGCAGCTCGGCGTCGATCTGCCCGAGTCGCTCGAGCTGCATCCGAGCGATTGGGCGACGATCCGCCGGGACTTCGGCCCGATGCTCGCGGCGCTGAACGAGACCAATCACGAGCGCGTGTCCGTCCTCAATGAACTCGCGAAGGCGAAGGTCGCCCGCGGCGAAGTGAGGTACTTTCCAGCGCTCGCGAGCGTGACCGATCCCAGGGAGCGGGCGCGCCTCGCCCGCGAGATGGACGAGGCTTCACGGCCGTCGGACCGGACGGAGTCCGCGATGATGGGCGGGGACGGCGAGCGACAATGGGTCATAAGGGTGGCCGCGCACGAGGATCCGAGGCTCCATGTCCTGGTCTCCGCCTACTGGCAGCGCGCCGAGGAACTGATCCCGCAGTTGGAGATCGCTCTGGCACGCATGCCCAAGGGACGTCCGAGGTCGAATCGATGACCTCATGATTCCAGTCGTCTGGCGCCTTTGAGCGCCGAGAGCTCTCCGGTGATCCCAGAGCGTTGGGGTCCAGGGCTCGTTCGATGGTCGCTGAGGAAGGAAGCACATGACCAGACTCGAAGTGATCGTCTTCGCCACCGCGCTCGTGTTCCTTTGCTGCGCGCCCCTCGCCGCCCAGGGAGCCGGTTGTGGTGTCTGCACCGGCACCCAGCAGCCGGGAGGCGGCGGTGTCACCTGGACTTACGCGGGTGAGCTCGGTCAGCCCAATGCGTTCGCCGGGACCTGCAACCTCGATTGCAGCTGGCAATCCTGCCGGTTCAAGGGAACGGTGACCGTGAGCAATGGCTCGGGCGTGACGATCGACGTGTGCGACTCCGGGGGGAAGCAACTCATCGGCGGGCTCGCCAACGGCCAGAGCCAGGCCTTCGACATCGATGAGAAGCCCGGATGTGGCAATGGCAATGGCTCGCGGTTCATCGCGACGAACTCCGCGACTCAGGGCTTCGTGAGCGACGTGTACTACAGTTGCACGGCGTGCCTCCTCTGACGGGGTGAGCGACGCGCCGCGTCGCCGTCTCGCGGCGATTCGCGTCGCCGGAGGGAGCGTGCCGAGGGCCCGAGGACAGTTCCGCGTCAGAGTCCTGTCAGAGGCGATCGCGCATCGCCGAAGGCCGGCAACTCGAGTCCGCAGCGCGCCGCGAGCGAGAGGTAGAGGCGGCAGGCCTGGCGCTCGCCTTGACCCTCGTAGTCGAGCACGCGGCCGCCGCGGATGCCGGTGGCGGCACCGCCGAGCAGCGCGATGGGGAGCCGGTCGGCGTCGTGATTGCCGGTCATCATGCTCGAGAGGAAGACCAGCAGCGTGCGGTCGAGCACGCTGTGTTCGCCCTCGCGCAGCTCATCGAGGCGCTGGGCGAGGTAGGCGAGATGGCCGACGAAGAACTGGTTGACCTTCAACCAGTCGGCCGAGTCGGTGTGCGAGAGCAGGTGGTGGATCATCGAGTCGACGCCCAGCTCCTTGAAGCGCAGCGACGAGTGGTCGTTGTTGAGCTTGAGCGTCGCGAAGCGCGTGGTGTCGGTGCGGAAGCCCAGCGCGAGCACGTCGCACATGAGCCGCATGTGCTCGCCGATGCTCTCGGGCAGACCGTCGGGCGGTCGGGTCGCGTCGGCGGGGATCGCCCGTGGGGCCGCGCCGGCCCGTTCGATGCGCCGTTCGAGCTCGCGGACGGACTCGAGGTACTCGTCGAAGCGCGGCAGGTCCTCGCGACCGAGACGCGCGCGCGTGCGGCGCGCATCGTCGCCCACGGCGTCGAGCACGCTCGCGTCGCCCTTCTCGCTGCCGTCGGAGAAGAGCGAGTCGAAGGCGAGCGCGGGGTGGATCTCCAGCGGCGACGGCGTGGTCGGCGAGGACCACGACACGTGCGAGCTGTAGAGCATCGAGTAGTTCTTGTGGACCGAGGGGTTCGACTTCTCGCAGCCGAGCACGAGGCTCGGCAGGCGCGTGCGTTGCCCGAGCCGCTGCGCGAGGAGCTGGTCGATGCTGGTCCCCGAGCGGACCTCGCCGCCCGCGGCGAGCGGCGCACCCGAGAGGAGATTGCCTGTCTGCGAGCTGTGGATGTTCCCCTTCTGCGCCTGCTCGTTGAACAGCCCGCGGATCAGCACGAGCTTCTCGCGCAGCGCGTGCAGGGGCGCCAACACCGCACCGAGCTCCATCGCGGCGCCTTCGCCCTTCGCCCACCAGCCGCGGCTGTGGAAGCCGTTGCCGCAGAAGACGACCGCGAGGCGGATCGGGACCTCGTCGCGGGCGCGCGCGGGGCGCGGCCAGGGCAGCGAGTGCAGTGCGGGCAGGGCCATGCACACGCCGCTGCCGCGGAGGAAGGCTCGTCTCGTCGTGCGGGGATCGATCATGGGGATCAGCCTTCGCTCAGCGGGCATCGCCGTGGGCGCGGCCACGGATCATGAGGAACTGCGGACTCGTCACGATGGTCTCGATCGCGCGGTCGATGCGGTGACCCGTCGCCGACATCTGTTCGACCAGCGCGTCGAGCAGGACCTCGTCGCCGAGCCGCAGCCCGCGGCCGAGTGCATAGCCGAGCAGCTTGCGCGCGAACTGGCGCACGAACTCGTCGCGACGCGGGCCGAGCAGATAGGCGCGCAACCCCGCGAGGCCGTCGCAGTCCTCGCCGTCGGGCGTCGTGACGCGCGTGTCGATCGCGCGACCGCCGAGATCGTGCGTGCGCTGCCGGCCGATCGTGTCGAAGCCCTCGAGCGCGATGCCGAAGGCATCGATGCGGTCGTGGCACTTCGCGCAGCGCGGGTCCTGCCGATGGCGTGCGGTGATCTCGCGCATCGAGAGCTCGAGGCCGAGCTCGCTCTCGGGGAGCTGCGGGACGTCCTTCGGCGGGCGCGGCAGGCGCTCGCCGAGCAGGGCCTCGGCGATCCAGTTGCCGCGCAGGATGGGGCTCGTGCGTCCCGCACCGGAGTGCGCCGCGAGCGTCGCCGCCTGACCCAGCAGCCCGCCGCGGCCCAGCGCGCGCAGGCCGGAGACCCGTCGCCAGTCCTCGCCGCGCACGCCGTCGATCCCGTAATGCGCCGCGAGCGCGCCGTTCACGAAGCTGTGGTCGGCATCGAGCAGCTCGAGCACGCTGCCGCCGCGTTGCATCACGTCGGTGAAGAAGCGCCAGGTCTCCTCGAACATCGCGCCGCGCAGCGCGGCGAAGCCCGGGAACAGCGTCTCGCTCTTCTCGCAGTCCGGATCGAAGCCGGTGAGCTGGAGCCAGCCGCCGACGAACTCCGCGGCGAAGCGCTGCGCGCGGGGATCGGCGAGCATGCGGCGCGTCTGCGCGAGCAGCTCGGCCTCGGTCGTCAGCGCGCCGCGCGCGGCCGCCTCGCGCAGCAGCTCGTCGGGCGGCGAGGCCCAGAGGAAGTAGCTCAGGCGCACCGCGAGCTCGGGATCCGCCACGCGGACGGGATCGCGGCCCGGCCCGGGCGTCTCGATGCGGAAGAGGAAGTCCGGCGCGACGAGCACGCGGGCGATCAGCACGCGGATCGCGGCATCGTGTGCGAGTCCCTCGGCGAGCAGCGTCGCGTGCAGCGCCGCGAACGATGCCACCTCGTGCTCGAGCAGGGGTCGTCGCCAGGCGCGCGCGGCGAAGTCCGCGAGGGCGGCCACGTGCCGCGGTCGTGCGGCGAGCTGGGTCTCACGGAACGCGGCCGCGCGCCGTGCGATCGGCTCGCGCAATGGGGCGAAGGCGGAAGGGTCGGCGTCCTGCGTCGCGTACTGCCAGAGCTGCTCGAACGCGTCGACCTGCGTGAGCGCGTCCTCGCTGACGAAGCGCAGCTCGTCCCAGAGGCGATCGAGTGCGCGCGCCTGCGCGTCCTCGAGCATGAGGCGCACGAGGCCGTCGTCCTCGCGGTGGAACTGCGTGAGCGTGATGACCTCGTCGACCGGCACGATCTGCGCGTAGCAGAGGGCGGCGGGGAAGACCGCGCGGAACTCGTCGAGAGCGGCCTCGAGCGCCTCGCGCGCCGGCCCGTCGGCCGCGGCGAGGCAGGGACTCTGCGGGGCAAAGTCGGGGACTGCGTCCTGGTCGACCGCGACCTGGACCTGCACCGCCGCTGCGGGGGAGCCTTCGTCGATCTCGACCGTGCCGCGCCAGCGCGCCCCCGCGACCAGCGCGGCCGGCGCGCGCAGCACGAGCTCGCCCGGCGCGTCGAAGTGCAGGGGCGCGGCCGCGGGCGGAGCGGCGCGCGCCGCCGACGCGAGGTCGGCGAGCAGGGGGCCGAAGGGGGACGCGAGCGCCGCGAGTTCATCGTGGAGCGCCGCGGCGTCTGGCGCCTCGCCCGCGAGCCAGCGCGCGAGCGCACTCGTCGGTGCCACGTGCACGCGGCGCGGGTCCTCGCGGTCCGGCTCGGTGAAGAACTGCCACACGTCGGCGCGGCCCGCGGCGTCCCGGTGCGGATTGCCCGCGAGGATCGAGTCGGCGCAGTCCGCGGCGAGGTCCCAGCGCGCCGTCGGATCGCTCGGGCTCGCGATCGAGAGACCGAGTGCGGTGAGGTCGCAGGAGTGGTTCCCGTCGATCGCGGCGACGACGAGGGCGAGGCGATCGCCGGGGGCGATGGCGGCCACCTCGACCGTCTGCGCGGCACTCCGCGCCGGGCCGCGTGAGCTGCCCGTCGCGAGCGTGCGCACGAGCGCGCCGGCGCGCAGCTCGAGGCGCCAGCTCACGCCGTTGCCGCAGTCGGGGTGTGCGTGCTGCACCTGCGCCGTCACCGTGAGCGGCCCGCGCGTCGGACTCCGCCACGCGACGCCCACGCGCAGCGACGGCGACGGGTGCACCGCGATCGAATGCGGCGCGAGCGTGCCGGGGACGCGCAGCTCGAGGTCGGACGCGTTGGCGATGATCGACGGCGTGTCGCCGCTGCCGAAGCCCGCGACCGCGTCGACGCCGCCGACCCGCAGGAGCTCGCCCGTGAGCAGGGTCTCGCGGAGCGCCGGGTCGGGCTCGCCCGCACCGAGACAGCTCGACCACGCGCGCAGGTCTTCGAGCGGCAGCCCGGCCTCGTGGGCGAGGGCCTCGAGCGCGCGCGATTCCGCGCCCGAGCGCAGGGCCGCCGCGATCGGGAGCGCCACCGCGGCTTTCGCGAGGCGGCGTGCGCGCGCCGTCCCGAGCCCTTCGGTCAGCGCGAGCAGGCTCGCGTGCGGCCACTCGCTGCCGTCGGGCAGGAGCCAGCGCGCGTCGCGCAGGCGCAGGCTCCCGTGCGTCGACGGCACGAGCGCGCGCGCGACGAGGCGCAGCTCGAGCTCGCCGTCGCGGCGCGTCGCCGGCAGCGCGTGGTCGAAGGCGAGCCGTTCGACGATCGGACTGCGCGGCTCGAGCCAGCGCGTCGGCCCGCCGAGCTTGCCGAGGTGACCGACGGTGTTGAAGGTGAAGAGCGCCGCCTGCCGCGCCTCGATCGCCGCGACGAGTGCGGGGACCTCCGCCTCTCCCGCGCGTCGCCAGGCCTCGCGGAGCGGCCGGAGCCAGGGCGAGTCGGACTCGGCCTGCAGCGTCGCGAGCAGCGTCGCGAGGTAGCGCGGGCTCAAGCCGTGTTGAGCGGCCATCGTTCCGACCGACGCCTCGTCGGGGCGCGCGTCGCGGAGCGCGAGCGTGGCCGCGAGATAGCGCGCGAGCGGGATGCGGCCACCGCCGTTCGTCGCGAAGACGATGCCCTGAAGATCCACGCGCTCGCCGCCGCCGGCGTCGCAGAAGCGGCCGTACAGCGCGCGGATCGCCGCGAGCAGCTCCTCCACCTGATCGCGGCGCGAGCTCGAGGCCGCGAAGCGGATCCCGTCGGGCAGCAGCATCGCGTGCCCGGCGACGCGCTTGCCCGCCTCGAGGTACTTCGCGAGCAGCGCGGGCGAGATCGCGAGCGCTTCACTCGCATTGCGGAAGCCCTCGCCCGCGGCACCGTCGGCGGGGAACTCACGCGCCGGATCGAGCGAGGGCACGCCGCAGAGCTCGCGCAGCGTGAGCGTGTACTCGAGGTTCGTGAGGCGACGGACGGCGATCGGCCCCGGGTCCGCGGCCTGCGCCCGCGCGAGCGCGCGCAGCATCGCGCGCACGTTGCCGAGCATCGCCGCGCGCTCGGCCGCGCTCGGCTGCGCCGCATCCTGCGGCGGCATCGCTCCCTGCTCGAGCTGCTCCTCGACGTGCTGCCAGATCCGCGCCTCGGCCTCGACCTCGCCGAGCGTACGGAAGCGTTCGAGATCGAGATCGCCTTCCTGCTCCGCGGTGGAGTGGCACTCGAGGCAGTGGCGTTCGAGCTGGGGGCGGAGGGTGGCCAGTGCCTGCGCAGCCGATCCGCGGACTTCGTCCTGCGCGCGCGAGGGGCTGGCCAAGCCGAGGACCACAGCGGCGGTGCCGGCGAGGAGGAGCGGACTCTGGCGACGTGCACGCGTGGGCATGGGAGGGAGAGCTGGGTCGGGATCTTGCCCGCGATGGAGCCGCGCGTCTTTCCCCATCGCCGACCGGCATGCAGCCGAGCGTCGAGTCGAGTGGGTGGTCGGCCATGCCCAGCCCGTGGCCCGAAGGGCCGATGCCGCGCATGATCCGCGCCCGCCGAAGAACGCTCCGCGGCCGGAAGGACGCGGGGCACGTCCCATCCGACCGTCCGCATGCCGCCGCCAGGTCACAGCCCCGAACAGCTCGCGCGTCGCTCGATCGACGAGCGTCTGCTTGACGCCGGCTGGCAGATCTTCGATCGCGCCGAGGTCAACCTGCACGCGGGGCGCGGCATCGCCGTCCGCGAGTTCCCGCTGGAGCGCGGGCACGGCATCGCCGACTACCTGCTCTTCGTCGATGGCCGCGCCGTCGGCGTCCTCGAGGCGAAGAAGGCCGGCGAGCCGCTGCGCGCTCACGAGCGACAGGCCGAGCGGTACTCCGCGGGCCTCCCGACGACCCTCACCGCACCGGTGAAGCCGCTGCCGTTCCTCTATCTGAGCAACGGCACCGAGACGCTCTTCGCCAACCTGCTCGACCCCGACACGCGCACGCGTGAGGTCTTCGCCGTGCACCAGCCCGAGACGCTGGCAGAGTGGCTGGCGGCCGAGACCCTGCAGCGCTGGGTTCAGGCGACCGGCGCCCACACCACGGCCGACGACACCAAGCCCTCGACCCTGCGGGCCCGACTGCGGGCGATGCCGGACCTGCACCGAGGCAGCCTCTACGGCAACCAGGTCCGCGCGATCACCAACCTCGAGCGTTCCCTGCGCGAGAACCGACCGCGCGCGCTCGTGCAGATGGCGACCGGCTCGGGCAAGACGATCACCGCCGTCTCGTCGATCTATCGGCTGATCAAGTTCGGCGGCGCGCGGCGCGTGCTCTTCCTCGTCGACCGAACCAACCTCGGCGAGCAGGCGGAGAAGGAGTTCCAGGGTTTCCGCTCGCCCGACGACAACCGCAAGTTCACCGAGCTCTACAACGTCCAGCGGCTGACCACGCAGACCATCGGCGCCTCGACCAAGGTCGTCATCACGACGATCCAGCGCCTCTACTCGATGCTGCGCGGCGAGCCTGACTTCGACGCCGAGAACGAGGAAGGTTCGCCGTTCGCAGGCACCACCACGCCGGCCGAAGCCCTGCCGGTCGCCTACAACCACGCGATCCCGCCCGAGTTCTTCGACGTCATCTTCGTCGACGAGTGCCACCGCTCGATCTACTCGCTGTGGCGGCAGGTGCTGGAGTACTTCGACGGCTTCCTGGTCGGACTCACGGCGACGCCGGCCGCGCACACCTACGGGTTCTTCAAGCAGAACCTCGTGATGGAGTACGGCCACGAGCAGGCCGTCGCCGACGGCGTCAACGTCGACTTCGAGGTCTACCGCATCCGCACGAAGATCACCGAAGAGGGCGGCACCATCGCCGCCGACATCGAGCCGGTGCTCGGCAAGCGGGACCGGCGTTCGCGCAAGGTGCGCTGGGAAGCACCCGACGAGCCGGTGACCTATGGCGCGACGGATCTCGACCGCGCCGTCGTCGCCCGCGACCAGCTCCGCACCGTCATCCGGGCATTCCGCGATCGGCTGTTCACCGAGATCTTCCCGCGCCGCACCGAGGTCCCCAAGACCTTGGTCTTCTGCAAGGACGACAACCACGCCGAGGACGTCGTCGACGTGATCCGCGAGGAGTTCGCCAGGGGCAACGAGTTCTGCCAGAAGATCACCTACAAGGTCCGCGACAAGAAGCCGGCGGACCTCATCCCGGAGGTCCGCAACAGCTACGGGCCGCGCATCGCGGTGACCGTCGACCTCGTCGCCACCGGCACCGACATCAAGCCGGTCGAGATCGTGCTGTTCCTGCGCACGGTGAAGAGCCGTGTGCTGTTCGAGCAGATGAAGGGGCGCGGCGTGCGCATCATCGACCCCAACGACCTGCGCGCGGTGACGCCGGACGCGAAGGCCAAGACGCACTTCGTCATCGTCGACTGCGTC
>JADLHO010000188.1 GCA_020848735.1 Planctomycetota bacterium
CATCGAGGATCCAGGTGTCGTTGAGCCCCACATTGTTGGGCTCGCCGGCGTCGAGCCCGCCGTGGAGCAGGATGCGGCCATTGCCGAGGTAGACCATGGCGCCGCCGCGCCGCGCGGACGGATGCACACCGCCGACCGGGCTGAGCTGGGTCCATTTGCTGCCGTTCCAGGTCCAGGTGTCATCGAGCAGCCCCGCCCCGGTCCTACCTCCGAAGAGCACGACCCGTCCGCGCTGCGCGTCGAAGACCATCTGGCCGCGGACGTCGCGCCCGGTCCCGGACAGGTTGGGGTCAGGGAAGCGCTGCGTCCAGGCGCTCCCGTTCCAAGTCCACGTGCGCGAACCAGAGTTGAACGAGTCGAGGGCCTCGACCTCGTCACGTGCACCGTCGTAGGCCATCGCGGCCAGGTTGGGCCCGTTCGGGTAGTTCGGATAGCCGCCCGAGTCCGCGACCTGGGTCCAGGTCTGGGCAGCGAGCGGTGCGACGAGACCCCAGAGCAAGGCCAGGGCGAGAGACGAAGGACGAGCGGTCGTGGTCATGACGACGCTCCAGCGCACGAGCCGCGCGAATCCGTCACCGCGCGAGCGGCCGCGCCGCGCGGATGCCGATCCGGTCGTAGCTGCTGTGCGAGGGGCAGTGATCGCGCGTCGAGACCCGCGCACTCGCGGCGGAGTTGGCAAAGCTGCCGCCGCGGTGGATCCGGCCACGGGCATTGCGATCGAGCCTCAGGCCGTCGCCCTCGCGAGTCGGGGCGCGGTAGCTGCCATAGCCGTCCCGACACCACTCCCAGACGTTGCCCAGCGTGTCGTGGAGCCCGAAGCCGTTGGCGCCAAAGCGCCCGATCGGCGCGTGGAAGACCCAGCCGTCGTCGAGCGCCTCGTCGTAGGGCCAGCCCGGTCCACCGCCCCCGGCGCGCGCGTGGCGGTCGGCGAGGTTCGCGTGCCGCGCCAGGACGCCCGGCGACTCGGCACCGCCGAAGGGCCCGGGCAGATTGCCCCGCGCGCCGTACTCCCATTGCGCTTCGGTCGGCAGGTCCAACGCCCAACGCGCGAGCACGGCCTCGGCCTCGTCGCCGTCGATGGACTCGGCCGGGTGCGTGCGATCGACCACGGGCACGCCGCGGCCGGGCGCGTAATAGCTCGGCTCGCGACCGGTCGCCCGCAGCCACTGCGCCTGCGTGAGTTCGTGCTTGCCGAGGAAGAACGGCGCCAGTTCGACCTCGTGGACCGGCCCCTCCTCGGCATTGGCCCGCGGATCGGCGTTCGAGGTGGCCGAGGACTCCGCGCTGGCCCCCATCGCGAAGCGCCCGCCGGGCAGCAGGACGAGCACGATGCCGTTCTCCTCGTTGATCTGCAGATGCCCGTTCGCGTCGCGCCGGGCGGGCGTACCGCTCGACAGGTGCGCGAACTCGTAGAGCCCGCTCTGCGGATCGGGACCGAGTGGCACGAGGCCGAGCTGGGCGCTGATGCGCAGCCCGCCGTAGCGCGGCGCGCGGCCCGGATCGGCGATCGCCGCGATCGTCTCCCGCCAGGCCGAGGCCGGCGCGTGCAGGCTGCGCGCCTCGATGGCCTCCGCTTCGGCGAGGCGCGCGCGGACGGACGCGAGTGTCCCGTCCTGCCCGTGGAAGCGCTCGAGATGGGCGACGAAGCGGGCGAGACGCTCGCGCTCGGCGCCTCCCGCAGCGGCGTGCCGCTGGCGGTGCAAGGTGACGCGTGAGCCCAGGTCCTCGGCGCGCTCGAGCCAACGGCGCAGCTCGTCGATGCGATCGGGCAAGGCCGGCCACAGCGTCTCGGCTTCGCTCTCGAGCCAGGCCAGGAGCCAGGTGTCGGAGAGATCGCGCAGGGCCTCATTGCGCAGCGCGGACTGCTGCGCGGTCCAGAGCGTCCCGCCGACGAGGATCACGATGAGGCTGAAGAGGAGCGCCGCGACGAGCCGATTGCGTCCACACCACTTGCGGAGCTCGACCAACGGCCCGACGGCATGCGCGCGGACGACGCGCCCGTCGAGCCAGGCCTCGAGGTCGGCGCCGAGTTCGGCGACACCCGGATAGCGATCGCGTGGATCCCGGGCCATCGCGCGCTCGCAGATCGCGACGAGCTCGAGCTGGGCCCGCGGCACGCGCCCCATCAACGATTCGGGTGCTTGCGTCGCGACGCGATCGACGAGGGCAGACGTGGAGCCGAGACCAGCGGCGAGCGCGTGAGGCGGGCGCCCCGCGAGCGCGTGGTACAGCATGGCGCCGATCGCGTATTGGTCGCTCGCCGGTCCCACCAGGCCAGGCTCACCCGCAGCCTGCTCCGGCGCCATGTAGGCCAGCGTGCCGAGCACCTGCCCGGCCTGCGCGGGCAGCGCCGCCGGCGAGTCCGCGAGCCCCCAGTCGAGCACGCGCACCTCGCCCAAGGGCCCGATCATCACGTTGTCCGGCTTGAGATCGCGATGGACGACCCCTTTGCCATGCGCATGGGCGAGGATCCGGCAGATCTCGCGCAGCACCGCGACCGAACGCAGCAGCGGCCGGCGCGAGCCCGCCGCGCCGCGACGCTGCCCGAGTTCGTCGGCGAAGGTGCTGCCGATCACGATCGGCATCTCGAGCCAGGCTCGCCCGCGCTCGTCGATCCCCGCCGCCAGGACCGGCAGGATGCCCGGGTGGTCGAGGGCCGCGAGCAGGCGGGCCTCCGCGAAGAAGCGCCGCGCGCGCTCCTGGTTCACCTCGTTCGCCGTCGGTCCGAGTTCGAGCAGGAGCGTCTTGCGCGCCACGGCGCGCGCGAGCTGCAGATCCTCGATCCGCTCGACGATGCACGAGCTGCCGCGACCGAGCAGGCGCCGTTCGCTGCCCCGCGCGCCGAACGCGGCAAACGCGGCGAGTTCCGAGGCCCACGCCCCGTCGACTCCGGGCTCTCCGAAGAGGGACCGCGCCGCCTCATAGCTGTCCCGGCACTGCAGGAGGGCCGCCCGCGCATCCGGATGGCGGAGCAGGATCCGCTCGAAGGCCGCCTCGGCGATGCAACCACTCGAGTCGACCGCATCGGCGAGCAGCTCGGCCGCATGCTCGAGCTCAGCGGCGCTCCCTCGCTCCGGCCGCGGCGCCGCCGCTCCATGCTCGTGCTCGTGCTGGTCGTCGGACACTGGCTGCCTCGCTCGTCCCCAGCGCACGAGACCTCCGGATCCGTCGGACGAGACGGATGCGGGCTGGACAGCGCGAGTTCCACGGCGAGGCGAAGGAGTCCCTGGCCCGCTCGGAGGATTCGATCCCCGAGCCCGACTTCGCCGAGGGACAGATCGCCGAGCGCAACGTGACGAGGACGGAACTCGGCCTCGGCAGGATTTCGATCACGCTCGCCGCCCAAGACGGGCACCTGCGCCGCAAGGTCGCGCCCGAGTGCCTCCCTCCGGCACCCGGCGACATCGACGATGCGGCGCGCCCTCCGTCGCGATGCTGCGCGTGCACGGCGAGCGCGTCGCGCGGCGCAGCTCGTCGACGAGCCGCGGAGTCCACGTCGCTCCTTCGCCGCTCCTGAGCCCGCCGCAATCGAGCTGGGGTCGGATGGACGCTTGCTCCCGTGATCGCCGGAGTCGGTGGGCCGTCCACGGAACACGAACCTGGGACAGCGCCCACCCGGTCGCCCGCGGGCGCCAGGTGATCACAGCCCCAGAGTCAGCTTCAGACCCCGGGTGAACGCGATCCCCTGCGAAGCTCCCGAGTCCTGCACCAGAGCCTGGGCGAACACCTCGAGGCCGCAAACATCGCCGTTCAGCGGCAGCGTCAGTGGCGGGGTCGAGACCCCCGCCGGTGGCACGAGCGGGATCGGCAGGGCGATGACACCGAGCGGATCCACGAGGAGGGTCCCGCCGAAGAGCGGCCAGGACGTAGCCTGCCAGCCGACCAGCAACACGGCTTGCGTCGTCGTCCCCGCCGAGTTGCCGATATCGATCGTGATGGCCGTTCCGCAGACCGGCCGAGCCGAGACCGCGATCTCGGGAACCCCATTCGTGCCTGGGTAGCCGGCACCGTACTTCGAGCTGCTTGCCACGGCACAGGGCACCTCATAGGCCCCCAGGTCCACGACGCCGCCTCCCGCCCCCGAGCCCGCGACCGCGCAATGGTCGACGAGCCGCGGCTGGCCGGCGATATCCGCGCTGAGCCCTGAGGGCACCGCCAGGTCATCGCCGAAGTCGATCGCCGGCGAGCCTCCCGAGGGAATGGCTGTCCCCGCCAGGAACCGCGGGTCGAGATTCCGCACTCCCGTGCCGTTCGACCAGCCACCGCGCACGATCGAGTACATCACCATCGTCGCCGTTGCACCCGTCAGCTCGCGAGGCGCGGCACCCCAGAGGATGGAATTCTCGATTCTGCCGGTCGACAAGGCAGACTGGACGTGCAGGGCGACCGGGCGATTCTGGTCGAAGGTGCAATTCACGACTCCATTGCAGGCGTTCAGATACGCGCCACCTGCCGTGCCCCCGGAGTTGTTGACGAAGACGCAGCCCTCGAGCCGCGACGCGTTGGCGGTGTTCGATGCGCGATCACACAGACCGCCTCCGAGCCCTGCTTGGCACGAGTTGCCCTCGAAGCGTACGTTCCGGAGCAGACTCGGGCCTCCACCGCCATCCGTGTAGATGGCGCCGCCATCGAGATAGCAGGAGTTCCCGAGCATCTCGCAGCGCTCGAGCTCCATCCGCGCGCCTCCCGAAGGAGCCCCTCTGCGGTTCGAGAGAGCAATCGCTCCACCACCCTGGCCCCACAGCGTACGCGTGGCCGTGACGCTATTGCCCTCGAAGACGCAATCCACGAACCGTGGGCTGGCGCCTCGGACATTGTCCACTCCCCAGGCCGCGACCGCGCCGCCCGCGCCAAAGGCCCTGTTCGACACGAAGCGCACCGAGCGGATGGTCGGGTCCCCGCCGGAAATGACCATGCCGCCGCCACGCCACGTGTAGCTGTCGCCGCCAATGTTGTTCGCAAATCCATCACGAATCGTCACACCGTCGAGGACCCCGCTCGCGTCGACCGTCACACCGACCCGGAACACGTTCTGCACGTTGGGGGTCGAGCCGTTCAACTGCCCGCTGAGAATGGTCGGGTTCGCCCTGATGTCGCGCTGGCCCACGTTGGTCTCGGAACCGGCAAAGCCGCCGAGGATCTCGATCCCCTTCATCAGCCAGAAGTGTTCGCTGCTGCTTCCAGTCCTGCTGCCGAAGACGTCGTCCGCGTAGTAGGTGCCCACGGCGATCCAGATCTCGGACACGCCGTTCGGCCGGCCTCCCGGCCAGGTCTGAGCCACCAGCAGCGCGTCCTTCAGGCTGCGGAAGGCGTTGCTCCAGCTCGACCCATCATTGCCGCCCGTGGCGCGCGAGTCGACGTACAGCCGCGGGGGCAGAGGTGTCGTGACGCCCGGAATGTGGGTCGAGGAGGTCGTGCCCACCTTCGCGTTGGGCACGATCGCGCCGTTCGAGTCGCGCACGACGATCGAGTTCATGCCCAGGCTCGTCAGGGTTTGCCTCGAGCCTGACAGCGAGTAGGGCGTGCCTCGGCACCGGGGCACGTCCCACCGCAGCTCGCCACTGAGCTCGACGTCCAGGCGGAAGCTGGCACCGAACGCCATCGGCAGGGTCACGGTGTATGGAGCGGAGAGCGTCACCCAGGCGCCCAGGTTGTGCCGCACCCGAACCAGGTGCGAACTGGTGAAGGCGACGACGGGCGACGGAGTCGAGACTCCCAAGGCGAACGTGACCGAACCCTGACCGCGTGCACCGGTCACGATCCAGCTCTCGGACCACGTCGATCTCCCGCCGACCTTGGGCTCGAGCATCCAGAAGCGATGCTGCGGGCCGATGGAACCCGCGATGTCGAGCAGGACATCGAGCGCCGCGGGAGCACAGGAGGCCGTGGCATTCAGCCTCTGCAGGCCATAGAGCCCGATGCTGTTGCCTGCCTGGGCGCATGCGCCTTGATCGCCGAAGGCCTGAGCGAGGTCGGTTCCATTCACACTGCACCCTCCGTTGTAGGTGTTGCAGGCGCCATCACTCCCCCAGTGCGCCTCCGCGTGCGTCTGCAACGACTGCGAGCTCGCCGCCGGGCAGAGCGAGAGGAAGCTGAAGAGAAGAACTGATCCGTCGACGAAGGACAGGCCGCGCATGGTTCTCAGCGATCTCCTGGTAGGCGTCAACGCATCCCTGGATCCGCGATGGCACCATGCAATGGCGGTGCCCGAGGAGAGGTGACCGATGACGCCGCTGCAGAGAAGCTTCCGGCCCGAACTCGTTCACGAATCCTCGGAATTCCATTCGGAAGAGCGTGCCGCGGCGTCGCAGAACCCGGGCGATCCGTGCCGATCGGCGTGCATTCCCGAGAAGCTGGGGCTGGCTGAGGGCCGGATCGGGACAGCCGGTCACGACGCCAAGAGTCGACGGGACTCGCGACTCCCGACCGCAGACAGGGTCACGTTCCTTCGGAGGCCTCACAGCCCCGCTAAGATGTGGGCCCCATGCGTGTGCCGCCTCTCCTCGACAGCCCGGACCCCACCCTCCTCGCCGCCATCGCCCCCGACGCCTGGCAGACCCTCGTCGAAGGCGTCAGGCCCGCGGCGATGCTCGTCGCGATTGACAGCCGCCTCGGCGAGCGGCTGCGCGCCGAGCTCGACGCCGAGGACATCTGGCAGGACACGCTGCTCCACGCCTGGAAGGCTCGCATGACCCACCGCTGGTGCGGTCTCCGGCAGTTCCGCCGCTGGCTCCTCCAGATCGCCGAGAACCGGATCCGCAATGCCGCCGATCACTTCGACGCAGCCTGCCGCGGCGGTGGCGTCCAGCACCTCACCCTGGGGCCAGGTGCCGACGCGTCCGGGCGAGGGACGGACGCCTCCCGCTTCGAGCCCGCGGTGACCGCCACGCCGAGCCGCGAGGCCGGCCGCCGCGAACTCGCTGCGGCCATGGCGGGAGCGCTGGGCGAACTCGACGCCGAGCTGCGCGACGTCGTCCGGTTGCGGCTCGTCGAGGACGCGAGCACCGCGGAGGTCGCCGCCGCGCTCGGGCTCGGTGAATCCGCCGTCAAACACCGGCTCCGCAAGGGCATCGAGCATTACACGCGGGTCCTCCGCAGGCGCTTACCAGACGCGGTGCCCAGAACAGCGCCCGTAGGCTGAACCGGCCCGAACGCCGGGGTCGGCACCGCCGACGACGACCCGGCCTTCGATCGAGCCCGCAGGATTCGCGAGCCGTCGCCGCCCGTTGACTTCTCCTCTCGCTCTCCGCGGAAACCGCCCGTGCACGACGATCCGGCATCCGCCGCCCCCTCAGTCCCTCCGAACGACGAGGACTTCCTCGACGAGGTGTTCAGCGCTGCGCTCGACGCATGGTCCCAGGGCCTCGCCCCCGACGCGGAGCGGCTGGCGCGAGAACGCCCCGAGCTCCGTGACCGGGTACTGGCCGCCATTGCGACAGCGCGATGCGCCTGGAGCGAGCCGCAGGCAGCGGCTCCGGCCTTCCCGGGCTATGAGGTGGTCGCGCGGCTCGGCGGCGGGGCCAGCGGGTCGGTCTGGCTCGCCCGCCAGACGGCACTCGGCAACCGGCCGGTCGCGCTGAAGGTGCTCGCGACCGCGCTCGAGAGCCATCCGTCGAGCCGAGCCCGTTTCATGGCGGAGGCGGGCGCCCTGGCGCGGATCGAACATCCGCACGTGGTTCCCGTGTTCGACGTGCTCGAGTCCGGCGCGCACTGCGGCTACACGATGCGCTGGATCGACGGCTGCACGCTCGCGGAGCTCCAGCCACGCCTGCGCGAGGCAGTGAAAGGCGCCAAGGCTCCGATGGATCGCCCCGACGAGCTCGGGCTCTCCGATCCGTTCACATTCCTCTGCCGGCTCGGCGTCGCGATCTCCCGCGCGCTGGCCCACGTCCACCGTGGCGGCCTGGTGCACCGGGACGTCAAACCATCGAACATCCTGATCGACCGACACGGTACGGCGCTGCTCTCGGACTTCGGCATCTCCCGCAATGCCGGCGAAGTCGGCACCACCCAGGCCGGGATCTTCGTCGGGACATCCGGCTACGCGGCTCCAGAACAGATCAGGGGCGAACCCCACGAGCTCGATGGACGCGCGGACATCTTCGGGCTCGGGGTCACGCTCTACGAATGCCTCGCCGGCCGGCTGCCCTTTGCGGGCAGCTCGCCCATCGAGGTCCACCGGAGGATCGAACTCGGCGACTGCAGCCGTCTCCGACGCCATGCACCCCGAGCTGGGCGTGACCTCGAGACCATCATCCACCAGGCGATCGCACGGGATCCGCGAGACCGCTACGCGACGGCGGATGCGCTCGCCGACGACCTCGAACGCCTGTTGCGGCTCGAGCCGATTCTCGCGCGCCGACCGTGGCTCGGCGCACGTCTGTGGCTGTGGGCACGGCGCCGTCCGGCCGTCGCGGCACTGGCGGGAGTCGCCTTTGCGGCCGTGACCAGCGTGGTCCTTCTCCTCGGCTACGCCGTTCCCCGGCTCCAGGGCCTCGCGGCGGACCGCGCGCGATCGGAGCTCCTGTCCGAGGTGCTGGAGGGCTGGGCGGAGCTGGCGGCGGATCACCGCCGTGAGGCTGACGCACGGTTCCTGCGGGTCTTGGAGGCGAACCCGGCGGACCATCTGGCGCTCGCGGGAGCGGTCCGAATCCGCTGGTTGGAAGGTCGCGAAGTCGAGGCCGACCGCTTGCTCGCGCGTTTCGGCCTCGCAGCCGCGCCGCTCGATCGCCTCCGCGCCCGGCGCCCGGGAAGGACGGAGACCCGGGTGGAACCATCGGCGCTGGATGCAGCTCTCGCACCCGCCACGACGGAGCTCGACTTCCTTCTCGAAGCGGAGTCCGCGCTCTCGGACTCCGCGGCCGGAGAAGTCAAACGGGGCGCGATGGCGCTGCGGTTTGCGACGGAGGCGATCGCGAGGTCGACCGGCCCGAATCTCTTCGCACATCTGCTGCGCTGCCGAGCCGCGACGAGCACCGGTGACAGGGAAGCCGTCGAGACGAGTGTCGCGACCCTCCTGCACCATTGGCCCGACACGGCGATCGCGCAACACCGGGCCGGCTTGTCATGGCGTCGCCTCGGGGACCACGAACGCGCGCTCACCCACCTCGAACTCGCCGTGGCGCTCGACGAGGACCTCGCGATCGCGCGGAACGATCTCGGCAACACGCTCCTCTCCCTAGGCAGGATCGCGGAGAGCATCGCCCACTTCCGCGCGGCGCTCCGCGCGCGGCCGGCGCTCGCCTACGTGCAATACAACCTCGGCCTCGCGCTGCTCCGGTCGAACGACTACGCGGGTGCCGCCGCCGCCAACGAGGCGGCATTGGGGCTCGACCCCACCCTGAAGGAAGCCCGCCTGAATCTCGGGATCGCATTGACCGAGGCCGGAAGTCACGACGACGCCCTCCGCGTGCTGGAGGTCTATGTGCGGGAAGCCCCCTCGGCACGCGGACACCTTGCGCTCGCGACCGCGCTCGCGGGGAAGGGGCAGCTCGACGAGGCCGCGCTCTCGGTCGCGAGCTGCCTCGCCAAGGCACCTGCCGACCAGTCGCTCCAGCGGCTTTGCGGCCTCCTCCTCCTCCGGATGGGACGGCTGGAGGCTGCCCGCGATCCCCTGCTGCGCTCCATCGAACTCGCGCGCGCCAAAGGCATGACGGATCCGCGCAGCGAAGGCGCCCTCGTCGATCTGGAGTCTCTCGTCCGTGCGAGGTCCCTGCTCGCGCCGGGCGGCGGCGCGGTGAGCAGCAGGAGCGAATGGCTCGACCTGGCCCGCGTGGCGGGGCGCAATCGCCTGCACTCGACCGCCGCCGAGCTCGCGGCACGCGCGATCGCGGCGACCGGAGCGGGGAGCGCCGAGCCGTCTCTGGCCGAGCTCCTCCTCGCGGCAACCTTTGCGGTACGCGCTGCTCACGGGGAAGGCGCCGAAGCCGCGTCGCTGGATCCGGTGACCCGAGTCGAGTGGCTGCGCCGCGCCGTTCGACAGCTCGAGCTCGGCCTCGCTTGCGCGCGCGCGAGTCTTGCGGCAGACGCCGGCGCGCAGAGTTCGGTCATCGATTCGCTGCGCGGATGGCGCAAGACAACCAGCTTCCCGGCGATCGACGACGAGGAGTCGGCGCGCGGATTGCCCGAAGACCTGGCTGCGGACTGCAGATCGCTCCGGGCCGCCCTCGACGCGCTCCTCGCTGATCGCCGGTAGGACGTCAGCGCCGGAGCTCGTCGTCGGCTCGACGTCGACCATCGCGGCGCGCCGACCTCGACGCGTGGGATCGGGCAGCCGTCGAACTGCAGGCCGAGAGCGTCCGGAGCAAGGCCGGCATCGCACCGGCGCCTCGGCGTGGACGATGCAACGGCGGCGGCCGCGGCGAGGGGCATTTCGGGGCGCGGCCGTGTGGGCCTGCGTCGATCCGGAGCCGAGCGCCGTCGCCCAACGGCTCACGCCAGGTCGCGACCGCGCCTCGCCCGTCGACTACTCGGGCGACTCGGACGGCGCTCTCGTCGGCAAGGACCATGACGGCACGCGTGTCGCCGGAAGCCAAGCCATCGGGTCGCTCCTCGGGATCCGGCGCGACGCGGAGCCGAGGCCCGAGGAACGAGTACGGCTCACGCGCGCGGGATCGCGGCGGGGCAACTGCTCGTCGCGTTGAACGACGCGCACGGCGGCGCGGTGCTCGCGCGCCGCTCGCCGCACGAAGGCTGGACCCAGGACGCACCGCATCGCTTCGTCCGGAACGGAGTCGAGCACGACGGGGCTTGGTCGTCCCCAGCGCGCGAGACACCCGGTCCCGTCGGGCGAGACGGATGTGCACGCGTCGACGTGCCAGGTCCCGCGCGGACGCGGACTGCAAGCGCCGTCCGCTCCGGGCTAGAGTCCGCCGCATGAGTCTGCCGTCGGCGCAGGACAGCCGTGCCTGGGAGATCTTCGACGCCTTCCTCGAGCGGTCCGCCGCCGGCGATCCGCAGACCTTCGAGGAGCTGCTCGCCTCGCATCCCGCACATGCGGCCGGACTCCGGGCACTCTGGACCGATTACCGCCGCAGCGCCGAGCTCCTCGCGCGGTTCGGCACCGACGAGGCCGAGCGGCTGCTCTTCGACGCCGCGCTCGGCGCAGCCTCCTTCGAGGCCCTCGACCTCGAACGGCTCTGCCGCGATCACGAAGCCCTGGCACCACGGCTCCGCGAACTCCACGGCGAGGCGAAGGCGTCGCGCGCACGCCTGCGAGAGGCGATCCCCGAACCCGCCTTCGCCGAGGGACCGATCGCCGGGCGCTTCACGCCCTTGACGGAGCTCGGCCGCGGCGGGATGTCGATCGTGCTCGCCGCCTGGGACAGCCACCTGCGCCGCAAGGTCGCGCTCAAGTGCCTGCGTCCGGCGCCCGGGAGCAGCGACGACCCGGAACGCCTGCGCCGCCGCACGGCGCGCCTACTGCACGAGGCCCAGGTGCTCGCACAGCTCGACCACCCGGGCATCGTGCCCGTCTACGACGTCGTCCGCGACCGCTCGGGTGCGCCGTTCGTCGCGATGCTGCGCGTGCGCGGCGTCGACCTCCGCGCGATCTATCGGCGCTCCTGGCAGCGGGATGCCGCGTGGCCGCTGCCGCGCGTCGTCGGCATCCTCCACCGCATCTGCGAGGCATTGGCCTATGCGCACGGCAAAGGCGTGCTGCACCGCGACCTCAAACCCGCGAACGTGATGGTCGGTTCGTTCGGCGAGGCCTACCTCATGGATTGGGGTCTCGCCCGCACCGGGCACGGCGACGAGGCCAAGGCGGATCCTGATGCCGCATACGAGGCGATGGACGCAGCCGATGCCTCGCTCACGATCGTGCACACCGACAAGGAACTCGGCGGCCAGGACGCCGCGCTCCTCACCCAACGCGGCGAGGTGCTGGGCACGCCGAGCTACATGTCGCCCGAGCAGGCCGCGGGCCGCATCGACGCCGTGGGCCCGCATTCCGACGTCTACGGGATCGGCGCGATGCTCTATGAGCTCCTGGCCGGGCACGCGCCCTATGCGCGACCCGACGGCAGCAGCTCCTCGGCGGAGATCCTCTCCGCATTGCGCGCCGCAGCTCCTTCGGCATTGTCCTCGCGCGCGCCGTCCGCCCCGGGTGAGCTCGTCGCGATCGCCGAGAAGGCGATGGCCCGCGACCCAGCCCGGCGATACGTCTCGATGCGCGAGCTCGCCGAGGAGCTCCGCGCCTATCTCGAGGGTCGCGTCGTCCGCGCACATCGCACCGGCGCCTTCGCCGAGCTGCGCAAATGGATCGGGCGGCACCGGGGCCTCGCCGCGGCATTGCTCGCGCTCTGCGCGACGCTGGGCATCGCATTGGCCGTCGCGCTGGGCCTGCTCGGGGCGAGCGAACGCAACCTCTACCTCAGCCGCATCGCCCAGGCCGCGAGTGCCTTCGAGGCCGGCCGCTTCGCGGAGATGCGCGAGGCCCTGCACGAATGCGGCGAGGAGCACCGCGACTGGGAGTGGGGCCATCTCCTCGCGCGCTCGGACGATTGCATCTGGCACGCCCCGCTCGACGCGGCCGTGATCGCGCGCCACCCCGGCGCCTCGGACCGCAACGTGCACGCCCTCGACGTGTCCCCCGACGGCAGCCTCGTCGCCGTCGCCCACCGGCACGGGGTCATCCGCCTCCTCGACGCACGCGATGGGAGCCCGCGCGGCGAGCTCCTCGGTCACCGCGGCGGCGTCAGCGCGCTCGCCTTCCTGCCGCGGGAACCGCTGCAGCTCCTCTCCGGGTCCTGGGACAAGACGGTGAAGCTCTGGGATGTCCTGGAACGTCGCGTCGTGCGCGAGTGGATGCACGATGAACAGGTCCATGCGCTCGCGATCGGCCAAGACGGCGGGACCGCCGTCTCCGGCACGCGCAATGGACGACTCCAATGGATCGACCTTGCAGACGAGGCCTTCGTGCGGCGCCTCGATGCGCACAGCAGCGGCGTGACGGCGCTCGCGATCTCGCCCGACGGCCAGCGACTCGCGAGCGCCGGCATGGATCTGCACATCGCGCTCTGGGATTGGCAGACCGGTGAGCGACAACAGCGCATCACGCGCTCGATGCCGGGCCGTCGCATCGGCGGTCAGGACGTCTTGGTGAGCAGTCAGCCGATCCTCGGACTCAGCTTCCACCACCAGGCCGAGTTTCTGTTCTCGGCCTCCCAGGATGGCTTCGGCAAGATGTGGGACCTCGCGAGCAGCGATCTCCTCTTCTTCGAACCGATGGGGCATCCGCTCGGTCAGATGGCCGTCAGCCCCAATGGTGCGGTCCTCGCCATCGGCGGCCAGGACCTCGTCCGTCTGCGCACGACCTGGGATGGGCGGCCGCTCGAGAACCTGCGCGGCCACGTCGCCGACGGCGGCGCGATCGCGTGGGGTCCCGACAGCGAGCTGCTGGTCGCGGGCGCCGCGGATGGCAGCGTGCGGGCCTACCGACGCACGCAGCGCGGGGGTGCCTACTTCTTCGCGCAGCAAGGCGGCAAGGTCTGGTCCATCGCCGTGTCGGGCGACGGCTCGACCCTCGCCTCCAGCGATGAGAAGGGCGGGGTCATGGTCTTCCGCGCGAGCGACCTGTCGTCCATCCGGACCTTCCGCCCGCATGCGCAACGGATCCGGCGCCTGGCACTCGACCAGTCCGGCCATCGCCTCGCGACCGCGAGCGACGACCGCACGGTCCGCATCTTCGACGTCGAGAGCGGCCGCGAGCTCGCCAAGGCTGAGGCACCCGATCGACCACAGGTCTGGTGGCGCGACCGCACGCTCGTGCTGCTCGGTGAGAGCAAGTCCGCGCTCGTGCTCGACGACCAGGATCTCGCGCGGCGCCGCGAGCTCCCGCTGGCGGCGCCCGGCAAGGCGCTCGCCCTCGACGGCCGCGGGCGCATCGCGGTGGGCGATGCTGCAGGTTCGATCCGCATCTTCGAAGCGGGCGCCGACCGACCGGCGATCGAGTTCGTCGCCCACCCGAAATCGACGCTGTTTGCCCTCACGTTCCTGAGCGACGGGACCCTCGCGTCGTCCGGTGCCGACAGCACGGTCAGCATCTGGTCGCTGCCCAGCGGGGAACGGCTCGTGAGTGCGACGGGAATCGGCGCCCAAAGCCTGGTCGAGAGCACCAGCGGGCGACGCCTCCTCGCGGTGCCGCTGCGCGACAATCCACGCGTGCTGCAGCGCGAGGACCTCCGCACCCTGATCGAGCTCGTCGGCCACGAGCCCGGTGTGCTGCTCGGCCCCCTCGTCGCCCTCGACGACGACCGCTTCGTCTCCGGCGACTCCGCGGGCGCGTTGCGGGTCTGGAGCCAGCGCTCCCTCCGCACCGGGGATTGAGGGCCGGCTCCCGGACCGGGTCGAACGGAGCGAGCTATCCTTCTGCCGCTCTCCGGACCCATGGACCAGGACCCGCCCCCGCGCGACGACGAGCTGCTCGCGATGCTGCTCGCCGAACTCCGCCAGAAGGCGCAGAGCCTCCTCCGCGGCGAACGGCGCGAGCACACCCTGCAGCCCACGGCCCTCGTCCATGAAGCCTGGCTGCGCCTGCGCGAGTTCGCCGAGCTGCCGATGGGCGAGGACCTCGAGTCCCGGCGCCGCTTCGTCACGCTCGCCGTGCGCGCGATGCGCCACGTGCTCATCGACCACGCCCGCCAACGCCAGGCCGACAAGCGCGGCGGCACCCGTCGCCGCGTCGATCTCGACGACACGAACCCCGTCCTGAGCGCCGATCCCGACACGCTCCTCGACCTCGAGGCCGCTTTGTCCCGCCTGGCGACCGTCGGCGAGCGCCTCGCCCAGGTCGCCGAGCTGCGTCTGCTCGGGGGCCTGTCCTTGGCCGAGATCGCGGCCGTCACCGAACTGAGTCTCAGCACCGCGAAAGAGGACTGGGCCTTCGCGCAGGCGCTGCTCGCGCGTTGGCTCGAGGCTCGTTGAGGGCCTGAGAGAGAAGCCATCGTACCGGCTCTCGAGTGCATGCTGGTGGACCCCTCTGCAGGGTACTGGCCGCCACGCCCCCTGATCTACGCCGCACCTCCTTCGACCTCGCCATCTCTCACTCGCGAGGCCTGTGCGCGCACGAGGACTGCTGAGAGGAGCAATCCGGCTCCCAACACGATTCGCGAGTTCCTCGTCGCTGCCCCCCAGACCCCAAAGCAGCCGCAAGTCCCCAGATCGAGGGTCACCGCCCCAGCCAAGAGCAAGACCGCCAGGCCCGAGGCCCAACCTGCAACCCGGCGCCACCACCGCGAGGTCAATCCGGCTCCCACCGCGAGTTTCGCGAGCGTCAACAGCAGCGCCGCTTGCTCCTTCATGCCAAGTCGAGCTGCGAACCCTGCCAGGAGCTTGCCGACACCCAGCCTGAGGAACAGCAGCCCCAATGCCCGCCGATTCCAACGCGCCACTGGGTGCTCCCCACGCCGAGCCGAGGCGCCGGAGGATGCGGTCATTCCCACTTTCCAGTCCACGCGATCTCGACAAGCCCGACCGTCTCGCCGGCGCCAACGTGCGGACCGGCATGAGGAAGACCCGGCGGATTGCCCGTGATCCGGATCAGCTCGAGGGCGCGCTCCACCTCCGCAGGCGCCATGCCCAAGGGAAACGCGACGAAGAAGCTGCGCTGCGGGGGCATGTCCGGAAATTCGGCAACGCAATCTTCCCACTCGTCTTCAGACACTGCCTCCCGGTGCCCAAGTCAATGGCACCGATCAGCACGGCGAGATCCACGCCGTCAGGAGCCACGATCCGCACGCGGGTCGGGACTACCGGAGTCAAGAGCCCGACCCAATGGTCACCTCGGCCAGCCGGTATCAGGACTTCGTCCGACACTGCCACACGAGTTCCGTCTCGCAACTCGAGCGCGACCCGATAGCGGCCGGGAAAGAGCTCCACTTCGAAGTCCGAGGCTACGTCGACGGCAGCCCACATCCGCCCGATGATCCCGTGGCTCCCTTCGAAACTCAGTCTCGCCCATTGCGAGGCGTGAAAGCTCGTGAGCAGCCTGCCTCGCACCGTTCTCGGAGCTCGCTCGGTCAGATCGATCGTCCATCGCCCGTCCGGGCCAAGCGCGGCGAGATCGCTCACGTCCACGGACACCACGGACACCTGGCCATCCCGTGTCCGGAGCGCTGCGGCGATCTGCATGACATCCCAGTCACCCGGCTCGGCGGGATTCCTGAACGTGCCATCTCGTTCGATCGTCGGCCGGGTCTCCGACCCCATCGGGAGCGGAACCGCGCCCACCTGCGACCCGGCAACGCGCAACGCCGGAGCGTAGAGCAGCGGGTCGAGCGGTGTCCCGTGCAGCCGTGCTTCGTCGAGCGGAGCCCATAGGCTGAGCACGGCACTCTCCGGGACCACCCTTCCCTCCGTGGCACGCGAACGCCCTAGCCGGACGACGAACTGCGCTCCATCGGGCTCCAACTCCGCCAGTTCCGAGATCATCGTGCGAAAGCCCTGCCGCTCGACCCTCACGGCGTAGGGCCCACCGACGGGCATCGGCATGAGTACCGACCCAGCGGCGTCCGACTGGGCAAGCCCCAGTCGGAGTGCCAGCGGGGGCCCGGCACTCACCCCGCCCTTCTCGAGCACCAGGGCCGGCGGACAATGGCTGCCGCTGATGATCCGGGCAACACTCGTGATCGGACCGCGGCCGATGGCTGCGAGGAGCATCACCGTGCATCCGGGCACCGTCAGTCCGCCCTCGTCCTCGATCCGCAGCGCGCGCTCCGCCAAGGGCCAGAGTCGGATCTCCTCGATGCCGCGCAGACTGTCCTTGCCGTCCAGCGCGACGAAAGTCGCTGCGTGCCCCGGCGCCTCCACGCGCAGCAGACAATCGCTGGCCGGCAGCGCGATCAGAGCCACACCGTCTTCAGCGACTTGCGCTGCCTTCGCCGGCGGGGGCTCGTTCAGGACTCCGAACCCGTGGGCGCCTTGTAGCATCCGGTAGCTCCATTCGCGGAGCACCGTGCCGTTCCCCTCGGACCGGACGCGCAGTTGACGCCCAGGACTCCGTCGCGCCAGGATCAGACCGCGCGCCTCGACGACGCTCTCCAGCGAGGGCGCGTCGGGAAGGAAGTGGGTCGGGTGACGCAACTCGGTCTGCCAGGAAGCGGGGTCCTCCGGCAGGTGCAGCTCGAAGTCACCCGTGTTACCCACGCTGGCCACGGCGACGTCTGTCGTCGAGACCTGACGCCAGCTCAGAGAACCACCCGACACCTGTTCACCGGTCAGCTCGTCCAGCACTCGGCCCGCGAGGAGCCTCGAAAGCGGCGCGACCACCATCACCACTTCGCACTCCTCACCGCTCAGCAGGACCTCCCCGCGCCGCGGGCTGATGACGATCAGGTTCGTCCCCCCAAGGCTCGCCCTCGCCGAGTAGCGACACGCGATCGGCAGCGGCGCTAGCCAGAATACGCCGCGATCATCGGTTCTCACCGTGTCGTAGTGGGGATCGCAATTCGCACCCGGGGCCTGATGGCAGACAAAATGAACATCGACACCGGCGATCCCTTTGCCGTTGGCATTGCCCTCGACGACGATACCTCGGACTGCAGCGCCAGCCTCCAGGGTGAACGTCCCGGCGTCGAGCCTAGGCTCCCGCCGTGCGATGCGCACCACGCGCTCCTGCAGGGCACAGCCGCGTGCCGAGACCCTCACAACGATCTCCGTCGGCCAGTCCGCGAACTCGAGATCGAGCGCGAAGAGCCCTTGCCCATCACTGGCGCCGCGCACGTGCCCGGCCGGCCGCCGGTCCCTTCCGGTAAAGCTCGCCTCGACCTCAGCACCAGCCACCGGAACCTGACCCTCGTTGCGACGTACGACGCCGACGAGTTCCAGTTTCGTCAAACCATCGAGCGCGCCCCGCGGCTCGACGGAGGTCTCGCCGGTCCTCACGGCCAATTGCGATCCGTTCGGTTCCTCGATGGGCCCAGCGTTTGGCACGACGCTCGCGATCATGCGAGGCGGCAAGTCCACCCGCGTGTTCATCAGCAGCCAACACAGGAGAGACACGGCCACCAGTGCGGCGAGTGCGGTCGCCCTCCACCGATCGCGCCAATGCAGGTCGATCACGCCTCGAACTCCTCGTTGTGTCCGCGGTCGGTCTTCGAAGGTCTGGCCACGCGGCAAGGCGTTGGCCTGCGCGCTGCAAGAAGGTAGGGAGCCCTATCGGAAAGTCGAGTGCACTGGTCCGAGAACGATCACAACCGCATGCTGCCCCACTCCGGTGGTGCGACCGGCCCTTCGAGCGACGCAACCGCTCCCCTCACTCACCTCCCCGAGCCCGGCTTCGCACTCCAATCCCGCAGCACACCGTCCTCGCTCGCCGAGCTCAGCGTCAGCCCATCGCGATGCCATGCGACCGCGAACACGTCGGCGTCGTGGTGCAGGGTCAGGACCTCGTGGCCGCCGTCGGGCTCCCAGAGGCGGACGCGTTGGTCATTGCCGGCGCTCGCGAGGCGCTCGCCGTCGGGTTGCCAGGCGAGAGAGCGCACGGTCCGCGTATGGCCGCGGAGCACGCGGGTCACGGTTCCGGTCGCGAGCGAACAGAGGTGGATCCGCATGCCGTGATCGGCGACGGCGAGCCGGTCGCCGTGCGGATGCCAGGCGAGCGCCACGCTGCGGACGACCGGGATCGCCGCGCTCGGACCGCCGCCGCGCCGCGGGAAGATCAGCACACGTTCCCCGCAGACCGCCAAAGACTCGCCGTCAGGACTCCAGGCGAACGTCGTGGTCCAACCCGAATGGCGCATGGTCGGCGCGATGCCGTCGTCGGGGCACCAGACCCAGACCGTCGCCTCCTCGCCCCGCCGGGAGAACGCGATGCTGCGGCCGGCGCGATCGATGGCGAGACCGCCGTTCGAGACGTTCGGAGCGCCGTCCGTGGCGAGGAGCTCGGCGCGGTGCAGCTCCACGCCGCGGGCATCGCAGAGCACGATCGCGTGCGGCTCGACATACGCGAAGCGGGTCCCATCCTCGCTCCAGCGCTCCTGGTCGCGGCCGGTCGCGGCGAAGACGCCCTCTCCCGCGGCACGACGCGAGCCGGGCTGCGCGGGCACGACGACCGACACGGCATTGTCGGCTCCGAACGAGATCCACCCCGGCCGCTCGTCGGAACCCGCGCGTTCGCCGAGCGAGCGGCTCGGATCCGGGCGCTCCACGCGCGGCGGCCAGATGCGGATCGTGCCGTCCTCGCTCGCGCTCGCGAGGCGCTCGCCATCGCCGCGGAACGCGAGGCCGAGGACCGCATTGCCGTGACCGAGCAGCGTCTCGACCTCGCGCGTGTCGCGTCGCCAGATGCGGATCGCATGATCGCGGCCCGCACTCGCGAGACGTTGCCCATCGGGACTGAAGGCGAGGGCGTAGACCTGGTCCTCGTGCGCGATGCGCGCGATCAGGCGCCCCGAGGCCGTATCCCAGATGCGCGCGGATCCGTCCACCATGGCCGCGGCGACGAGATCGCCGCGCGGGGCCACGGCGAACGCGAGCGCCGGACCTCCGCTGTCCTCGAGACGCAAGGGCGCGGCCGGCGCGTCGAGCATCGACACGTCGATGCCCTCGCCCGTCCGGTTCGCGACGAGGAGCCCGCCGGCGCCGATCGCCAGGCGGACGAAGCACTCCGGCCAACGCTGGACAGCGCGCGCGCGCGCGACGTCCCAGAGCACCGTGCCGTCCGCGTCCGCGATCGCCAACTGCGCCGAATCGCCGTGCCAGACGAACTGCGCCGCCCCACCCCGGCAGGGCAGACTGCTGCGCAAGGCACCGCTCGCGAGATCGTGCACGCGCACGGTCTCGTCCCAGCGCAGGGCGACGGAGTGGCCGTCGGGCGCGAACGCGACGCCGATGAAGTCGGCGGAGCGTCCGGCGATCGCGGAGTCCGCGGCACCGTCCGTCGGATCCCAGATGGTGCAGCCGCCCTCGTCCTGCACCGCCAGACGGCCGTCTGGGAGCCAGGCGACGGCGAACTGCACGCCGCGCGCGCGGATCACGGTCTCGGCGGTCGCGGCAATGCGCGCGAGGAAGCGCCACTCCCAACCGCGTGCATCGAAGTCACCCAGCGCCGTCGGTGACCAGGCCGCCACCAGCTCCGCGACGCGGGCGACGCTGCCCTCGGCGAAGGCCGCCGACGCGAGGTTCATCTCCGCGAAGTAGCGACTGCGGCGCTCCGCGTGCGAGGCCGCCCGCTCGGCCTGGGCGAGGCGCTGATTGCGCGCGGCATACAGCGCGACGACGACGATCGCCGCGAGCAGGATCGCGATGGTCGCGGCGGTCGCGACGACCAACGTGCGATGACGACGGCTGAAGCGACGGCACCGTTCGAGCGGCCCGGGGCGTCGCACGCGCACGGCCTCACCCGCGAGATGACGCGTGAGATCCGCCGCCAACGCCGCCGCCGAGGGGTAGCGGTCGTCCGGACGCTTCTCGAGGGCCGTGGCCACCACCGCCTCGAGATCGCGGTCGAGTGCTGGCACGAGCACCCGCAGCGCCTCGGGCTCCTGGTGCGCGACGATCTCGATGACGCGACTCCACGGCTGGCCGTCGAGATCGAAGGGCGGACGACCCGCGAACAACTCATGGGCGACCGCGCCGAGGGCATACACGTCGGCACGGACGTCGACCGGCTGGCCGAGGAGCTGCTCCGGGCTCATGGAGTGCAGCGAACCGACGAGCTGACCCTGTTGCGTGAGCAGGGCCGTCGAGCCGTCGTCTGCCTCGATGGTGCGCGCGATGCCGAAGTCGAGCACCTTCACCTGCGCGACGCCCGGCGACGGCTCGCCGACCAGCACGTTCGCCGGCTTGAGATCGCGGTGCACCACGCCCCGTTCGTGCGCATGCTGCACGGCCTCGCAGAGCTGCACGAGCAGACGGCAGCGCGCGCGCACGTCGAGCCCGCGTTGCTCCGCGTGGCGCGTCAGCGGCAGACCGTCCACGAACTCCATCGCGAAGTAGGGCTGCGGGCCGAACGGCGTCTCGACGCTGCCGGCGTCGATGATCTGCGCGATCCCGGGGTGCTGGAGCCGCGCGAGCAGCTCCGCCTCGCGCAGGAAGCGCGCGAGGATCTCGCCGCGCATCGCCCCCTGCTGGAGGAGCTTGAGCGCGACGATGCGCCGCGGACTCCGCTGCTCCGCGCGGTAGACGACGCCGACGCCGCCGGTGCCGATGCGATCGAGCAGGCGATAGGGTCCGATCCAGTGCGGCGGATCCTGGTGCGACGCATCGAACCCGCCGGCGTCGTCGCGCGCGTCGCGGACCGTGAGCAAGGGCGGCGGCGCGTCGTGGTGCGCGAGCATCGCGAGCAGCTCGTCGCGGAGCTCGGGTGCCCCGCTGCAGGCCTCGTCCACGAAGCGTGCGCGCTCTTCGCCCGGCAACGCCACGGCCGCCGCGAAGACCGCCCGCAGGCGTGCGAAGTCGAGGGACTCGGGCATCGGGCGTGAAACCATAAGGAGGGAGCGGGGTGCGTCCTCACCCGCCAAGGCGCAAGCGAGCAGGCCGAAGGCCGACGATTCCGCGTCGCGGCGGCGGAGCCGGGACGGACCCGGGACCCGCGCGGGAAATCTCCGGCCGATCGCGGGTGGGAATCCGCCTCGGTCTCCGCCTGGGCACCCGCGCGGTGCCTCCTCTCCCTCCGCATGGAACCGATGTCGACCGCACGTCATCACGGGCCGGGCGTCATGCCCCTCTCGCTCGCGCTCCTCTTCGCCGCAGTGCCGCTGGCAAAGGCCGGCGCGCAGACGGTCCAGTACCCCGAGCAGGTCCGCGTCCAGGCGCGGCCCGTGCCACCGGCGGGACCCGATCTGCCGGCCCCGCCGCGGCACCTGGTGGAGCCCGATCACCAGCGCGAGGGACTCGGGCGCACGCCACCCGGGACGCCGAACGACCTGCGCGCCGTGCCGGTCCAGGTCACGCTCGAGACCCACGAGGCCCTCGCCGGTGCCGCCGAGAACAAGACCGATTTCACCGAGGTCACGGTCGTCGGCGCGGGCTCACAGAGCACGGTCGGCGAGCCCTCGGCGAGCATGGCCGACGATCTGAACGGCTTCTACTCCGGAAACTGGCATGCGGCGCGGACGCAGGACGGCGGTGCCACCTGGACCGGCGTGAACCCCGGGACCCGCTTCGGCGCGGGCTTCTGCTGCGACCAGCGCGTGGTCACGCACCAAAGCGGCGTCACGGTCTGGCTCCTCCAATACAGCTCGCCGAGCGGCGACTACCACAAGCTCGCCGTCGCCGACACGCCGGCCGCTCTCGGTGCCGACAACTTCGCGCGCAGCTTCGACCTGAGCGCCGTGACCTTCGGGCTCACGGGTGACCTCGATTACCCCGACGTCGCGGTGGCCGGCGACTACTTCTACTTCGCGACCAACGTCTTCAATCCCTTCAACGCGGTCGTGTACCGCATCCCCGCCGCGGACTTCCTCACGGGCACGATCGGCATCTCCTACTTCCGCTCGAGCAATCCGGGCGGCGGCGGGCTCGACGGCGCGAGCTACCGCTTCACGCAGACCGCGGTCCCGACCGGGCGGATCTACTTCGCCGAGCACCGCACGACGAGCCGCATCGCGATCTACGAGTGGACCGATGCCGGCGCGCTCACGACCCATGAGCGCGACGTGCCGCTCTGGTCCGATTCGAGCTACGTCGACACCTGTCCGGACGGCGTCGACTGGTTGAGCCGCGCCGACAGCCGCATGACGGGCGCCTACCAGACGATGAACGAGATCGGCTTCCTCTGGTGCTCGTCGGCGGTCGGCACGATCACGCGGCCGCACGTGCGGATCGCGCGCTTCTCGAAGCCCGGGCTCGAGCGGATCGCGGTGAACACGGTGCAGTTCCCCGACACGTCCGTGGCCTATCCGGCGGTCGCGCCGAACGTCGCCGGGCACCTCGGCATCGCGATGGCCATGGGCGGCGGCACGCGCTACCCGAGCTTCGCGACGACCCTCGTCGACGAGATCCAGAACTTCGACCGCGGCTTCACCGTCACCATCGAGCGCAGCGGCGACGACACCCCGACCCCGGCCGCGAGCGGCACGGCGCGCTTCGGCGACTACCTCACCGTGCTCCGGGCGCCGCACGACGACGACATGACCTTCATCGCGACGGGCCTGTCGCAGCGCGGCGGTCCGAACGGGAACAACAGCGAGCCGCGCTTCCTGCATTGGGGACGCTCCGCGTTCCAGCCGACCGCCTTCACCGGATTGATCGTCCGCTCGCAGCCGGCAGGAGTGCCGATCCAGCTCTCCTTTCCGGACATCTTCGGCGGGGGCAACGACGTCACGCCCTTCTTCCGCAAGTACGTCTCGGGCACCGCGAACCTCAGCGTGACCGCGCCGGCCAGCTTCATCGACGCGAACAACCGCGAGTGGCGCTTCGTGCGCTGGACGAGCAAGGCGGTGCCCGACGAGAACTTCGCCTTCGTGATGCAGCCGCTCGGCGCCCAGACCTTCACCATCGCCAATCTGCAGCAGGCCAGCGACATCGTCGAGGCCATCTACGAGCGCACGGCGACCGCGCGGAGCACCGTGTATGGCGCCGGCTGCCCGGCACCCGGGCTCTTCTACCAGCGCTTCGATGCGGCCACGCCCTTCGACCTCTCCAACCGCGGCTTCACGCTGCACCCCGACGGCAGCGGCGGCTACCGCGTCATCGTCGACTCGAACCCCTCGTTCGACGGTGCGGTTGCCAACAACCTCGGTCTCGCCGATGACCAGCTCGCCGCGGCCCAGCCCCTGGGCTTCACGGTGAACGTCCCCGGCGTCGGCCCCACCTCGACCATCGATGTCGACTCGAACGGCCGCGCGGGCTTCGCGCTCGGGTCGTCGGACTTCAGCGAGACGGTCGACGAGCTGCGCGCCGAGAAAGTGATCGCCGCCCTCTGGGACGATCTCAATCCGGCGGTCGCCGCGCCCGGCGATGGCGTCTTCTTCGACCAGAAGCCCGCCTACACGATGATCACGTGGCTGCGCGTGCCCGAGTTCAGCTCGAGCAATGTCGTGAACGCCCAGATCCGCATCCGGCCCTCCGGCCAGATCGAGGTCGTCTATGCCGCCGTCGCGATCAACGACGCGATCGTCGGCTTCTCCTCCGGCACGAACCTCCCCGACCCCGGCTCGCGCGATCTCTCCGCATCGGCGCCCTTCGCCGTCGGCGCCGGTCTGCTGCCGGTCGCCCTGGGCGTGCACGCCCCGCCGCTGCTCGGCACCACGATCCTGTTCCAGGTCACGCAGCTGCCGGGCAGCACGATGTTCGGCGTGGTCAACCTCGGCTTCTCGCAGACCGCGTTCGCGCTCGACGTGCTCGGCGCGCCGGGTTGCCAGAGCCTGGTCGGCACCGTCGTCCTGAGCCTCTCGTTCAGCAGTCCGATCTCCCAATCGCTGCCGTTCGTGGTGCCGAACGTGCCGGCCTTCCTCGGCGGTGCGCTCTTCTCGCAGGCGCTCGCGATCACGCCGGGTGTCAACGCGTTCGGGCTCGTCGCGTCCAACGGCCTGAAGCTGGAGCTCGGCAACCGATGAGCGCGAAGGACCCGGCGCGGCGGGACGACCCGGACCGCGATCACGACGATCTGCGCGCGCACCTCGCGCGGCTCGAGCGCGGATTGCGGCGCTGGCAGCGCGCCGCGCCCTGTGCCGCGGCGCTGCTGCTCGGCCTGCCGCTGCTCGCGTGGGGCGGACAGGCCCTCGCCGGCTCATCGGCCGCCGACGAACTCGACGCGCGCCGCTTCCGCCTCCTCGACGCGTCCGGTCGCGTCCGCGCCGCACTCGAACTCGATGCGAACGGCGAACCGCGCTTCGCGTTGAAGGACGCCGCCGGCACGAGCCGCGTGCAGCTCCGCCTCCGCGGTGCGGAGGCCTTCGTCGACCTGCGCGACGAACAGGGCCATCACCGCCTCGGCCTCGCGATCGACACCGCGGGCCTGCCGCAGCTCGTCCTGCTCGACGCGCAGGAGCGTCCGCGCTACCAGCTCGCGGTGAACGACAAGGGCGCCCCCGGGACGATGTTCATCGCCGGCGACGGCACCATCTGCGCCGGCGCGGGCATCGACGCGCAGGGCGAGCCGTGGCGCATCGACAAGCCCTTGCGCGCGGAGAGCAAGCCGAAAGACGGCGGGCTCGAGGGCAGACGATGAGTGCTCGACCGCTTGGCGATGGAGAAGCCAAGCGGCGCTCCCGAGCCCCGATTCATCGCAATGCCATCAGCCGCCGGACATCCGATCGCCCTCGAGTGGCCGGCTGAGACGAGTGGGTGGAAGCATCAACTGCAGTCCGCAACGCCGCCCCAGATCGGCAATGTGCTCTCGGCAGAAGTTGTAGAGGTACGCCGGAGCCATGGTATTGCGGGCGGCATCCTCGACGAGGGGGGAGCCCTCCGCCCATCGAAACCACCCGACGTAGGCCACGCGTCCCTCGACGAGCTTCGCGCCATCGAGGTCGGCCTCGACACCGACCTCGACCACGCACGAGAAGCGCCTGTCGTTCGCGAGTGATGGTTCGTCGCGGTGTTTCACGCTGGACGTCACGGCCAATCGGATCTGCACCGAAGCGGCGACGAGTCGGTCGAGGTCGGCTCTGAAAGAACACCCTGCGAGCAGGATCTTCTCGATCGCAAAGCGATCCGTCGGCGTGATGGGAATCATGCGGCAACCCCGTAGTCATGCGGCGCGATCGAACTGCTCGCACACGGGTTGACGGGCATGGCCGACTTGAGCGCACTGGACTGCACGAGGACCGAGAAGGACGCGAGAGCTGCCGCGGACAGGTACCGGTCCAGCGGGTCGTTTCCGACCCATGCGAGCACGAAGGACGTGCTCAGCATCGCAGCCTCGAACCCGATCCGCTCGCGCACGGCTCGGAACTCGTCGTGGCATGCTCCCCCGGCCGCGCAGTCACTCGCCGTGTGCACCGTCAGAATGGGCCACGGCTCGTCCTCGGGGAACAATTCCGCGAAGAGGTCCATGGCGCGCCGGCGCGCCAGCAGGAGCTTCTCGTCCGGCACGCAGTACACGATCACGACGGGGACCCGCTCTTCGCCCGACGCGAGTGACCAGGCCCCGGGGGCCACGAACACGTTCAGGTCCGCGAGTGCTTCTGCGACGCGCGCACAGATCGTCGGAAGGCCCATCGAGTTCATCAGTTGAGGTCCTTGGTCTGATCGAGCAACTCGCGCAGGCGCGGCAGGGATTCCTCGAGCACTTCGGTCTGAGCACCGGTCGCCTGGTAGTCGGCGCGCACGCGCTGCTCGCAGAGTGTGGTGAACAGCTCCTTGAACGATCGGCTTCGAGGCTGGCCCAGCTTCAGGCTCATCGCCACGAGTCTGGTGTTGTTCGTCAGAAAGGCGTGCTCCCAGCGCTCGTGATTCTGGCTCTGAAGTTCCGCAGGGCTCTTGCCCTGAGCCGACAAGCCATGCCAAGCAAGATGGTAGAGCGAGTAGTAGAGCCGGGAGGCAGCGGCGTTCGGCAGACCGCTCGCGAGCGCGATCTCTCCGGCGCGGTAGTTCTCATCGGCTCGATCCCGTTGCCAGCTCACGCAGCGACGAAAGGTAGTTCCCGATTCGCCCGGTGACAAGCTCCCCGAAGTCCGACGAGCCGAGGTTCGAGTGTCACCCCCGCCGACCACTTGAGCGGTCGAGGTTCCGTGCGGGAGTCTCTGGGGGACGGAACGAGAGCCGTGTCCGCATCGAGCGCCGGTGTCCAGGCCGACGCCGAGAGCGATACCCAACCTCCTGCGGAGCAGGCGTCGAGTCCGAAGCCGTGTGCGCTTCTCTGCACGGGTGCGCAGAGCGACCCATCCCCGATCTCGTGGGCCCCTGGTCTCGCGCTACGGCTCGCCGCCACCGGCGCGGCGAATCCGTCTGGGCTCCGCAGATCTCTCCCTCGCGATTCGGAGCGGGTCCGCGACTCGAACCGCTGACCGATCGGGGCGTGGCGCTATCCTCCCCACCCCGCGAACCCCGCCATGCGCATCTTCGAACCGCACATCCACATGTTCAGCCGGATCACCGACGACTACGAGCGCATGCTCGCGGCCGGGATCCAGGTCGTCCTCGAGCCGGCGTTCTGGCTCGGTCAGGCGCGCACGTCGGTCGGGACCTTCCTCGACTACTTCGACACGCTGATCGGCTGGGAGCGCTTCCGCGCCTCGCAGTTCGGCATCCACCACCTCTGCACGATGGGGCTCAACCCGCGCGAGGCGAACGACGATCGGATCAACCAGGGCGTGATCGACGTGCTGCCGCGTTACCTCGAGAAGGACAGCGTGGTCGGCATCGGCGAGATCGGTCTCGACGACCAGACGAAGACCGAGGAGAAGTTCTTCGCGCTGCAGATCGAGCTCGCGAAGCGTCACGATCTGCCGATCCTGATCCACACGCCGCACCGCGACAAGCTGAAGGGCTTCCGCCGCTGCATCGACATCGTGCGCGAGCAGGCCTTCCCCTTCGAGCGCGTGCTCCTCGACCACGGCAACGAGGAGACGATCAAGATCACGCGCGAGCTCGGCTGCTGGTCGGGCTTCTCCGTGTATCCGAACACGAAGATGTCCCCCGAGCGCATGGCGAGCATCGTGCTCGAGCACGGCATCGAACGCATGATCGTGAACAGCGCGGCCGACTGGGGCGTGAGCGACCCGCTCATGGTGCCGAAGTCCGTCGCGAAGCTGCGCGAGGCCGGCTACCCCGAGGCGCAGATCCAACGCCTGGTCTGGGACAACCCCATCGACTTCTTCGCCCAGAGCGGCCGCATCGATCGCGCCGTGCTCGAGTCCCCCGTCGGCATCGACCGCCGCCAGACCTTCACCGGCAACTCGGTGCTGCGCGGACAGGATCCGAACGCGCGCTGAAGTCGGCCAGGGCGCGGGCGATCAACGCCCTTCGATCGCGCGCCGCAGCGCCCACCAGCCGCCGAAGCCGATGAGGCCGAGGAAGAGGAGACCCTCGGTGTAGCCGGGCCGGCCGCGGAAGAGGAAGGACACGAGCAGGATCACGGCCGCGAGCGCGATGGGCAGCGCCGGGTTCTCGCCGGAGTCCTCGGCGCGATCGGGAGGCTGCGCGGGATCGGGTGAGGTCGTGGGTGCGGCTTTGGGCGCGCGCAGCGGTCGGTTCCAGAGCCAGGGACCGAGCAGGTTCCACGCCGCGAACGCGAGCGCCACGACGACCACGAGCACGCCGCCGAGACCCTTCGCCGAACCGCTCAGGGCGAAGACGACGGCGTAGGCCACCGCGACGATGGACGTGACCCACGCGATCGGGCCGGGCCGGGGCGCGGGCTCCATCACTCCCGGGTCCTCCGTGCGTCCCGTCATCGCGGTCCCGTGCGTCCCTTCGGATCCTGCGGCGCGAGCGCGCGCACGACGCGCAGGCCGAGGTTGTTCGACCGCGCATCCGGCGGCGCGGAGCTGCGGTTCGAACTCGCCGCGAGCTCCGGCGCATTGGTGTGGCTGCCGCCGCGCATCACGCGCGCGCCGGCTCCCCCGAACGCATCGGCGCACCATTCCCAGACGTTGCCGTGCGTGTCGTAGAGCCCGAACGCATTCGGGAGGAAGGAGCCGACGGGGGCGTGGATGACCCAGCCGTCGACGATGCGCTCGTCGCAGGTCCAGCTCGGCACGAGGCGCTTCGCGCTCGCATCCGCGACGTTGGCGTGACCGGCGAGCGCGATCGCATCGTCGCCGGTGAACCAGGTCGTCGCGGTGCCGGCGCGGCACGCGTACTCCCATTCGGCCTCGCTCGGCAGGGCAAGGCCATGCAGACCCAGCACGCGGACCGCGAGCGGCCAGCTCAGCTGTTCGACGGGATGCGCGGCGGTGATCGGGGCTTCCACCGCGGCGAACTCACGGCCCGCGGCGTAGTAGCTCGGATTCGCTTCGCGCGCGAGACGCTGCCATTGCCCCTGCGTGAGCTCGTGCCGCGCGATGAAGAAGGGCGCGATCGCGACGTCCCGCGCCGTGCCGTCGCCACCGGAGCCGCTGCTCGGATCACCCGCGATCGACACGGTCCCGCCGGGCAGGAGCACGAAGACGATGCCGGTCTCCTCGCCGACGACGACGTGACCGGTCGCATCCAGGCTCGGCAGCACCGAGCCCGGCGCCGCCGAGCGCAGGTCGTAGAACTCCCAGAGTCCGGTCGCCGGATTCATGCCGAGCGGCACGAGTCCGATCTGCGGCGCGAGCTCGACCGCGGGACTCGCATAGCGGGCGTTCGCGACGACATCGTCGGCGCGCAGGATCGCACGCCGTGCCTCGTCCCACGCCGTGCGGTGCGCATCGATGGTCGTCGCCTGCACGGACTCCGCCCAGGCGAGCCGGTCGCGCACGAGATCGAGCGCGCCGCTGCCGGCCGCGACGAAGCCCTCGAGATCTCCCACGAGCTGCGTGAGCGTGTCGTGGAGGAACTGCTCGCCGCTGCGCGCGAAGCGGAAGCCACCGGCGTCGGAGGAGTCGGCGGTCGCCGTGCTGCGGAGCTCGGTCAACGTGCTCCGGAGTTCGGGCAGGACCTTCGCGAGCGGCTCGCCGCGCTCGGCGAGCCAGGCCCGCATCGCGGGCGCGCGTTCGGGTCGCTCAGGGAAGAGCGCCTCGGCCTCCTTCCGCGCCTCGCGCAACGAGACGACGTTTGCGAGCAGTTCGAACTTGGCGAGGTTGTCGACCGCCTCGCGCCGGGCGTCGGCCTCCGCACCGGCAGCCAGGCGTGCCCGGGTCTCGCTCGCCTTGGCCTCGAACATGAACCAGGTCGTGCCGACGATCCCGCTCAACAGCGAGACGAGGACCAGGAGGCCCGCAACCACCTGCACGCGGTAGCGCCGCACGAACTTGCGCACGCGATACGCGGCGCCCGGCGGACCCGCCAGGACCGGCTGGTCCTCGAGATGACGCTGGATGTCGAGCGCGAGCTCGTTCGCCGTCTGGTAGCGACGCGTGCGGTCCTTCTCGAGCGCGCGCAGGACGATCCAATCGAGATCGCCCCGCAGGGCGCGGGGCAGGGCGCGCGGCTCGCTGCGACGCTGCGCGAAGGCCTTCGCCTCGGCACCGAGCGTGACGACCTTCGCGCTCGGCAGCGCCGGATCCGTCTCGCAGATCCGCCGCCGCAGCTCGAGGAAGCTCGCCGGCCCGCGCGCCTCGACCTCGAAGGGTCGTTCGCCCGTGAGCAGCTCGTAGAGCAGCACCCCGAGCGTGTACACATCGGAGCGCGTATCGACGTCGACGTGTTCGAAGCCCGCCTGCTCGGGGCTCATGTACGCCGGCGTGCCGAAGACCTGGTCCTGCTGCGTGTAGATCGTGCCCTCGGCGAGCCGGCTGTCGGTCGCCCGCGCGAGACCGAAGTCGATGATCTTGGGCCGCGGCTCGCCGTCCTGGTCGGTGACGAGCACGTTGCGCGGCGTGAGGTCGCGGTGCGTGATGCCCTTCTGGTGCGCGTGCTGGACCCCGCTGCACACCTGTTGGAACAGGCGCAGCCGTTCGCCGAGGTCGAGCCGGGCATGGTCGCAGAACTCGGTGATCGGTCGACCCTTGACGAACTCCATCGCGAAGTAGGGCTGGCCGCGCTCGGTCGTCCCCACGTCGAAGATCTTCGCGATGTTGGGGTGCTCCATCAGCGCGAGCGCCTGGCGCTCGAGCTCGAAGCGGCGCAGCACGTCGGCGCTGTCCATCCCCAGCTTGATGACCTTGAGCGCGACCCGTCGCCAGACGGGCTCGCGCTGCTCGGCGAGATAGACGGTCCCCATTCCGCCCTCGCCCAGTCGATCGAGGATCTTGTAGGGGCCGATGCGATCGGGGAGGCCCGGCGCATCCGCCGAGGAACGGGCCGCGCGGACCGTCTGCTGGTCCTGGCCTTCGTTCCGATCGCCCCGCCCCTCACCACCCATCAGCGCAACCGCACCACGAAGACGTCCCCGAACGAGTAGGTCGGGATGCCGAGACCGCTGCCGGTCTGGGCCGTCGCGAGCACGAAGTAGAGCTGCAGACCGATCAGCCCTGAATCACCGGGGATGTTCAGCGGGAGACAGAGCGGCAACTGCGTGAACACATCGCCGCTGAGCACGAGCAGGAGCGGCAGGCCGATCGGCGCCGTGATCCCGCCGACGCTCGTCGGACCGGGGAAGAGCGAGACCCAGAGGCAGTCATGGCAACCGCGCTGGCCGTTGCGACAGAAGGTCACGGTCGTGCCGACGCGCGGCTCGCCGATCAGCCACATCGAGGTGGCGCAGTCGGGGATGCTGCTCGTCGAACCGATGAAGCCGCTCTCCTCGGCGTTCGCGCCACCGGCCTGGAACTTCGCGCCGGCGTTCACTCCGGGCCGCGGACCGGCTTCCGACCAGCCGTAGCTGATCGCGCGGGCATTGAGGCTCTCGGCGCCGGGTCCCACGAACTCGATGACGAAGGTCGCCGGCCCCACCACGGCGGCGCCGACGGGCCCGCCGACGCGCGTCGCCGCCGGGTTGGCGATGCCGCCGCTGATGCCGCCGCGCGCCGCGAGCTCGAGCTCGAAGTCGCCGAGGCAACCGGCACCGTCGTCCTCCATGTCGAGGTCGACTTCGAAATCGGGCTGGACCTGGCCGGGCGCGGACTGCGACACGAGGATCGCGTGGGTCACGGTGCCGGCCGGCAGGTTGAGGAAGGCCTTCGTGAGGAGCGGCGTCGCCTCGGTGCCGACCACGGCCGACGTGTTGTCGATCGTCAGGGTCATCCGCCGCGTGGCCTGGTCGTAGCTCACGGTGTACCGGGCGCTGGCGAGCACCCCACCGGTGAGCGCGGGCGGATCGGACGGGCCCTGACAACCGATCGCACCGGCCTCGCCGATGGTGAGCGTGTTGGTCGTGACCTGGGCGCAGAGCGCGGCAGGGAGCAGGAGGGAGAGCGCGGCGAAGACGACGGGCGTGGACATGGCTGTGGAGCGGGGCTGGGGAGCTGGATCGCGGCCGCGGACCATACGCGCCGCACTGCCGCCGCGCACACGGCTTCGCGCGCGTCGACGGCCGCTCAGCGCGCCCGCAGCTCCGCAGCGGTGAACGGCTGCGTGCGCGAGGCCGTCGCCTGCCGCTGCGCGGCGACTGCCGACGGGCTCACGAGACTCGCCTCGTGATCCCAGGCGCGTCGCACGTGACTCAGGATCTCGGCGATCTCCTCGTCGCCGAGCTTCGCATGGTCCGGCATCAGGGGCAGTTCGTAGCGTCGCCCCGCCACCTCGATCGGGCCCGTGAGTCCCCGCAGCACGATGCGCGCGAGCACGTCGGGATCGCCGAGCACCCATTCGGAGCCGAGCAGCGGTGGAGCGAGGCCTTCCAAGCCCTGGCCGCCCGGCTGATGGCAGGCCGCGCAGTGCAGCGCGTAGCCGGCCGCACCGCGTGCGAGCCGCTCGCGCTCGCCCGGCGTGAGCTCCGGCGTGCCGGACCCGGACTCGGCCGGGATCTCGATCGACTCGGCGAGGCGCTCCCCGACCTCACGCCGGACGGCGTTCTCCGCCTGGCGCAGGACCGCGACGGCCGGCGGGACGACCGCGAACGGGATGCGCTTGCTCCCCTTGCCGGGCAGGCCCTCGGCGAGGCCGCGCAGCAGCGCATCGCCGCGCTCGCGCGGACTCGTCGCGAGCGCGCGCTCGAGCAGCGCGGTGATCGCCGCCGCATCGCGCGAGCGCGCCACGCATTGCGCGAGGCGCCGCAGGCACGCGTCGCCCGCAGACCCGAGCGCCTGAGCGCGCGCGTCGTCGAGGAGCCGCGCCGCGAAGACGGGCTCCTCGCCGGCGAGACCGCTGATCACCGCGTCGCGGAGCGCGGCATCCCCGCCGTGGCGCGCGAGCAACGCGAGCAGGGCGTCGTGCACGGCCCGGCGCTGCGCCGCGTTGCCGCGCGGCGCGGCGCCGAGCGTGAGCGCGATCTGCATCGCGACGCGTGCGTCGGTCTCCGTCTCGGCCATGCCGCTCAGCGCGGCGATCGCGAGCACGTCGCCGCCGGCGACGCGCGCGTCGTGCTGGGCCACGGCGACACAACGCGGCGCCGGGTCGAGGTCGCGTCGGGCCACGGCCAGGGTCGCGCGGTCGAGCGTGCCCAGCCCGGCGAGCGTCCAGAGCGCCTGACTGCGCACCGCAGCCCGCGGCGCGCGAGCCACGAGTTCGCGCAACGCCGGGGCGACGCGCCGCTCCCCCGCGGCGATCAAGGCCCGCTGCGCATGGTCGCGCACGTGGCCGTTGTCGTGCGCCACGAGCGCCACCAGCTCCTCCGCGCTGCGGCCCGCGACGACCACCGGCGGACGCCTTGGTCCCGCCGCCGGACGGACACGCCAGATGCGCCCGCGATGGGTCGGCGCCGCGAGCCCGCGCTCGTCGACCTGACGCCGCAGGTACGTCGTCAGGTAGTTCCTGTGCTGGATCAGCCCGCGGTAGAGGTCGACGACATAGAGCGCGCCGTCGGGCCCATCCGTGAGGTTCACGGGACGGAAGCGCTCGTCGCTCGAGGTCAGGAACTCGGCGCCCTTCTCGGCGACCCGCCCGCGGCGCGAGGCACCCGCCGGTTCGAGCACCGCGCGCCGCACGAGGTGCGCGCTCGGCTCGCAGACGAACGCATTGCCGACGAACGCCGTCAGCCAGTCGCCGCGGTACACAAACGGCGCGCAGGCCGCGGTGAACCGCGCGAGACGGCCGTCGGCGCGCAGGGTGCCGGATTGGTAGCCGCGGTTCACACCGGGCGTGACGCGCGCGGGCCAGAGCTCCTGGTCGCGGTCGTATTGCTGATTGGCGAAGGCCGGCGACGCGAGGAAGGGGTGGCGCACCGCGTAATGCGGCGCCGCGGGGTGGCCGCGCAGGTAATCGCTGTTGCCGTTGTGGACGAGTCGGCCTTCGTCGTCGAAGGCGTGTCCCCATTGACCGCCCATCGCGACGGGCTCGCTCGTCACGCGCGTCCCCGCGAGGCGCAGCCGGCGATCGAAGCGTGCGAGGTGGATCCAGCCGTCGGGGCCGACCAGCGGCGTGTTCGCCGCGTGCTCGGGATCGCTGAAGCCGTTCGGATACTCGAGCCCGAGGTCGAGCCGCTCGTCGGCGCGGCCATCGCCATCGCGGTCCGCCATCAGCCAGATCGTCGGCGGCGCGACGACCAGCGCGCGGCCCTCGCCCAAGGGCAGCACGCCGCGCGGCAGCGCGAGGCCGTCGGCGAAGACCGTGCGCTCGTCCATCGCGCCATCGCCGTCGCGGTCGACGAGCACGACGATGCGGCCGTTCGGCTCGCCCTCGTTCGTCCCATCGGCGTCGGGCATGAAGCCGCGCATCTCGACGACCCAGAGCCTCGCCTCGGCGTCGAAGACCGCCGCGACCGGGTCCTCGATCAGCGGTTCGCTCGCCACGAGCTCGACGACGAGCCCGGCCTCGACGCGGAAGCTCGCGAGCTCCTCGGCCGGGCGGAGCGGCGGCGCGGGTGGGATCGTCAACCAATCCGGCGGCGGCGCCTGCACGGTGCCGGGCGCGTCCTTCTGATCGCCGCGCTGGGCGCGGAGCCCGCCGACCAGCGCGCATACGGCGGCGAGGGCGATCCACTTCGTACGCTTCATCACAGAGACCACGTGTCGAGCTCCTCGAGGGGCACGCGCCGGCCTTCGCTCGCCGCGACGTAGGCCGCATAGACGACGCGCACGACGTCGAGCCCGAGCTCCCCGCTCGCGATCGGCGGCCGACCGCTGCGCGCACAGTCGACGAAGTCGGCGCACATGCCGAGGTGACCGGAGCTCCAGTCCTCGTCGGGCAGTGGCGTCGACCAGCCGGCGCTGCCGTCCAGCTTCTCCATCAGGTAGGTGTCGGCGAGCACGTCGCCGTGCGGCGTATAGGCCTGCAGCAGGTCGTGCGGACTCAGGTTGCAGCGGAAGCGCGCATTGCTGGCCTGGATCTCGAGGCGACTCTCCATCCCGCCGAGCGTCGTGTCGGCGCCCCACGCCACACCGCGGGCGCCATTGTCGAACTCGACGATGACCGTGCCCCAGCTCTCGACGTCGACCCACCCACGCGCGACATAGGTCGCCGCCTCGTCGTCGAGCGACGCGATCCGCGAGGGGTCCGCGACGTCGGCCGTGACCGCAACCGGCAGGATCGGCGCGCCACGACGGCGCAACCCCTCCTCCCGCATGAGCCAGAGCATGGCCCCGAGCGGATGGGCGCCGAGCCGCAGCAGGGCACCGCCGCCCGTGTGCCGCCAGCGCCGCGAATAGGGCGAGTGCGAGCCCTTGTGGCTCTCGCCGCCGCGCAGGTCGAGGATCGTCCCGTTCGCGCGCGCGAGCAATCCCGCCGCGCGGCGGATCGACGGCGCGTAGATCCAGTTCTCGCCGTACATCAGCCGCACGCCTTCGTCGGCGCAGACCTCCACCATCGCGCGCGCATCGACCGTCGCGAGCACCGCCATCTCGCGCCGATCGCGACCGGAGATCGCCTCGTCGCTGGCATCGGGCGGCAGGTCCTGCCCGACGTACGCGGTCAACGGCTTCGTGCAGACCACGTGCTTGCCCGCCGCCGCCGCGCGCTCGCAGAGCGGCCGGTGCTGGTCGTTCGGCACGCAGAGGTCGACGAGCTGCACGTCGTCGCGCGCGAGCAGCTCCTCGACGCTCCGGCAGGCGTGCGCCACGCCCTGCTCCTCCGCGAAGAGCTCCGCGTTCTCGAAGCCGCGCGAGGCCACGGCGACGAGTTCGGCGCGCCCGGCGAGGGCGCGGTAACAGCGGGCACGGGTCTTCGCGAGGAATCCGGCGCCGAGGAGGCCGATGCCGAGCGGAGGCTGCGAGGGCATGGCGGGAACGACAATCGATCGCGGGGCGCAGCGCCAGTGCGGCTCCGGCGATCCGCGGCGCGCCCGCGTCGCGGCGCGTGCGCGACCCGCTCAGATCGGCTTCTTCGCCAGCTTCGCGAAGGTCGTCGCGAACCACGCATAGCTGTCGGCGTTCGTGCCCGCCTTGTGCGGCTCGACGGTGGCCATCTGGCGGCAGGGCTCCGCCTCGTACATATGGTCGTCGGTGCCGAGCGTCTTGTGCGTGAGCTCGTGGTAGATCGTGTGCGCGCGGCCGACGTCGCCCGGCGGCAGCGCGAAGTAGACGTTGGCCAGGTAGAGCCGGAGCCCGGAGCCGACGTGGTGCGACATCAGCGACGAGCCGCCGCGCTGCGCGGGGAAGACGAAGGCGTAGACGCTGGTCAGAGAGGTGTCGATCGGCGCCCCGGTGCCCACGCGCATGCCGCCGATGTCGAGGGACTGCTTGTTCTTCGGGTCGACGGTCGCCGGAGGCACGTCGATCCCGCCGTAGACCGCGTTGAGCTGCTGGTTCTGCCGACCGACGAAGGTGACCGTGATCTCGGGGTTGCGGATCACCGCGTCCATGCGCTTCACGTTCGCGGCGATCCTGGTGCGATCGAAGGTCGAGAACCAGTAGCGGCAGTACTTCTCGAAGCGCGGCGTGCCGATGCCCTCCACCAGGCTGCGCGACATGGACTCGACGAGTCCGCATGCGGTGCTGGTCTCCTTCTGCTCGTCCGCGGAGATGCCGCCGTCGAATCGGATCTTGAACATGGTCTCGCGTCCGGTGGTCCTGGCGCGAAGGGTAGGGTGCGGAGCGGCGCGCGTCGAAGCGCGTCTCGCGGCGGAGCGCCGTTCAGCGCCAGCCGAGCACGACGAGGTCCGCGCGCAGGCGCCCGCGGCCGCGCGGATCCGCGAGCACCCGGGCGGGCTCGCCGGTCACGAGCTCGTCGAGGCGGACGAGGCGCAGCCGGCGAGCGTCGGTCCGCACGATCGGCGTGGCCTCGTCGATCGCGAACTCGATCTCGCGCAACTCGCGGCCGTCGACGAGGACGGGTTCGCGGAGACGCAGCGCGAGTGTCGGCGGTTCGGCCGTGACGGCGATCACCTCACCGGCGAAGTCCCGCCCGATGCAGGTGCCCTGTTCGCGGATCGCGATCTTCTCGGCGAGGAGCGGCGCCCCGCTCGTCTGGCCGTGCCACTCGAGTTCCACGATCATGCCGCGGGCGAGTGCGGAGAACGGCAGATGCCCCGCGTGGCGCCCTCGCCGCGGCGACCAGCGGATCCGCGCGTCGGAGGCATCGACGAGGATCTCGACCGGCTGCGGTTCGGGGAGCAGCCAGCTCCCCTTCTGCACCTCCAGCACCGCGGCGCGGAAGGTCTCGCCACCCGGCACGAGTTCGAGGATGGCGGCGCGCAGGCGACCCTTCTGCCCCTGCCCGGGCTGCTCGGAAGCCCCGCGATCGATCGCGGCGAGGACCACCAGCCGATCCTCCGCGTCGAGGAACCCGTCCACGACGAGTCGCGCGCCCGGGTCGAGCCCGGCGAGGAACGCGTCCAGCCCGAGCGGGTCGGGTGAGGGCTCGCGGAGCAGGAGCGCGTCCTCCGCGAATTCGAGCGTGACCTGCCGCGCATCCATGCCGACGAGCGAGCCGATGGCGTTCCGCGCCACGCGATCGACCCGCAGCACGTCGACCAGGGCGAAGCGCAGCGGCACGACGTCGACCGGGGCGAGCTCGGTCTGCGGCCGCCAGTCCAGGAGCGCACCGGCGGGCTGCGGGGCGACGGGCTCGCGGTGGCGCAGCGCCAACGCCGTGGTCGAGGCACTGCCCTGCCACGGCGCGGCAAACGGCACGCGCATCAGGTGCGCACCCGGCGCGAGCGCCAGCTCGGGTGCCGCAGGCCGACGGGCGCGGAGCGAACCGTCGGCGAAGCGCAGGACGAGCGCGCTCCAGGGACCGGGGCCGATGCCGCGGAGCGCGACGAGTTCGCCCGTTCCATCGCGGCGAGCGAGCGCGAGCTCGGTCTCGGTCGCCAGCAGCTCGTCCCCGAGTTCCCCCGTGGGTGTCTCGAGCCGCGCGCTGGCGAGGATCCCCGTGATCTCGGCGTCGATCCCCGCGGCGCCGTCGAGGTAGAGGCTGGTCGAGAACGAGCTCGAGAAGGAAGCCGAGGAGCCGCCCCCGCAGGCCGTGATGCCGCAGAGCACGAGCGCGAAGAGGGCAACCCTGAACTTCGAAGCGGTAGCAAGCATGGGGCACCTTACGCGCGGCGAGCGTGGGATGGCCCTCCGCGGTTTGCCCTTTCAGCTTACGGTCTGGGCCTCGACCTGCGGAGAACACTGATGCAACGCACCGTACTCGTCATCCTCTCGGCCCTCCTCGGCTCCGCCGAGCTCTCACCCCAACGCGTGGTCTGGTCGCGCGAAAG
>JADLHO010000189.1 GCA_020848735.1 Planctomycetota bacterium
AGCGTGTTGTCGCCGAGCATGAAGTAGTGACCGGCGGGGACCTCGATCACGTCGTTGGCGACGTGCCCCGAGATGAGGGTCGGCACGTAGTGGAGGTCGCGCTCGACGACGAGCTCGGAGAAGCGGACCTCCTCGCCGCCGCGCACCGAGACGCGCAGCGAGGAGCGGCCGGGGACCGCGGCGGCGGGCAGCAGCCGTGCGAGGGTCTTGAACCCGCTGCAGTCGAGCTCGGCCTTGCGCACTCCGTCGACCTCGACGAGACAGCGGTCGTCGACGTGGGCGAAGCGCAGATGGGTCGACGAGCCGGCGCCGAGCGTCAGCGGGAAGGGCGGGGAGGCCGCGGCTTCCTTGCCGTCGCGCTCGACCACGAGGCGAGCCTGTCCGGCCTCGACCGAGAACGAGAACTGGAGCGGCACGCCGCCGGGCGGCGCGATCGAGACCGCCGCCTGCAGCTCGAGGATCTCGGTCTTCGGTGCGACCGTGAACCCGACGCGGACGTCCTGCACGTTCTCGTGCTGGAGGTCGTTCGAGAACCCTTCACCCGGATTGGCCTCTCCCGCCTCGATCATCGCGCGAGCGATCCAGTCGGGATAACCGTCGTGGACGAAGTTGCTGATCCCGCCGCGCGACGAGTCGCTGTAGATGATCGACGCGCGGCGATCGCCGCGGGGCTTCACGGTCAGGCTGCGGGCCTCGCCCTCGGTCCAGTCGCCGCCCGAGGACTGGAAGGCGGCACCGAGCGTGCCTTCGTTGTGCAGGTCGGCGCGCGCCGGGAAGAGCTGCTTCCAATGCTCCTCCTGAACACCGGTCGGCCGCGGCAGCGGCGTGAGATGGTCGGGATTCGACGGATCGCTGCCGGTCAGGAGATAGAGGTTGCCGCCCCGGATGCAGAGCTTCTCGCCCGGCAGACCCGCGATGCGCTTCACGTAGCTCTGCTGCACGCGGATCGGGTAGCGGAAGACGGCGATGTCCCAACGGTCCGGCTCGAAGAACAGGTAGCGCGACTTGTCGACGAGGATGCGATCGAAAACGCCGGCGCTCTTGCTCCCCATCATCGTCGGCTGCATCGACGAGGTCGGGATCTGGTAGGCCTCGATGGCGAAGTACTTCATGAGCACCGCCATGAGGATCGCGATGGCGAAGGCGTCGATCTGCTCGCGCACCTTGCCCTTCTTCTTCCTGGGGTCCGCCATGTCCGCGTCGTCGTCTGGTCGAGAGGGGAGTCTGGTCCGGAGGGGAACGAGGAGGCTGCTCTCGGAGTCAGTCGTCTTCGCCGGAGGAGAGCACGCTGAGGAACGCGCTCTGCGGGATCTCGACGTTGCCGACCTGCTTCATGCGCTTCTTGCCCTTCTTCTGCTTCTCGAGCAGCTTCCGCTTGCGCGTGACGTCGCCGCCGTAGCACTTGGCGAGCACGTTCTTGGCGAGGGCACGGATGCTCTCGCGAGCGATGATCTTGCCGCCGATCGCCGCCTGGAGTGCGACCTCGAAGAGGTGGCGCGGGATCTCGCCGCGCAGCTTCGTGAGGATCTTGCGCCCGCGCTGTTCGGCGACCGTGCGATGGCAGAGGAAGGACAGCGCGTCGACCTCGTTGCCCGAGACGAGGATGCGCACCTTCACGAGATCGGACTCCTCGAAGCCCTTGAGCTCGTAGTCCATCGTCCCGTAGCCGCGCGTCGCGGACTTCAGGCGGTCGTGGAAGTCGAAGATGATCTCCGAGAAGGGCACGCGGAAGCTGATCATCACCCGCTGCGAACCGTAGTACTCGGTCTTCTCGTAGACGGCACGACGGTCGGTCGCGAGCTTCATCACCGCGCCGATGGACTCCGTGGGAACGACGATGCGCAGCTCGACGATCGGCTCCTTGTAGGCCTCGATGCGCGAAGGGTCCGGCATCTCCGCCGGCGAGCGGACCTCGACCTCCTCGCCGTTGCCGAGCACGAGCCGATAGGTGACGTTCGGCGCGGTCTGCACGAGGTCCATGTCCTCCTCGCGCTCGAGCCGCTGCTGGATGATCTCCATGTGCAGCAGGCCGAGGAAGCCGCAGCGGAAGCCGAAGCCGAGCGCCTCGGAGGTCTCGGGCTCGTAGCTGAACGACGAATCGTTCAGGCGCAGCTTCTCGAGCGAGCGGCGCAGCGCCTCGAAGTCGGAGGTGTTGGTCGGATAGAAGCCGCAGAACACCATCGGCTTCGGGTCGCGGAACCCGGGCAGGGCCTCGGCACGGTCCTCGGCCTTCTCGTGGGTAATCGTGTCGCCGATCTTGACCTCGTCGAGCTGCTTGATGTTGCAGATGAGGTAGCCCACCTCGCCGGCGTGGAGGGTCTTCTCGGGCGACATCTCGGGGGCGAGGCGGCCGAGCTCGAGCACCTCGTGCGGCGAGGCGGTCGCGCACATGCGCACCATGTCGCCCTTCTGGACCGTGCCGTCCTTGATCCGCATGTAGATGACGACGCCGCGGTAATCGTCGTACTTGGCGTCGAAGATCAGCGCGCGGAGCTTCGCCTCGGGCTTGCCCGACGGCGGCGGGATCTTCTCGATGAGCGCCTCGAGGAGCTCGGTGCAGCCCTGGCCGGTCTTCGCGGAGACGGGCAGGGCGTCCTCGGCCGCGAGGCACAGCGCGTCCTCGACCTCCGTCGCGACCTCGTCGGGTCGCGCGTGCGGGAGGTCGATCTTGTTGAGGACCGGGATGACCGCGAGCTTGTTCTGCTCCGCGAGCAGCGCGTTCACCACGGTCTGCGCCTCGACGCCCTGCGACGCATCGACGAGCAGCAGCGCGCCCTCGCAGGCCTGCAGGGACTTCTGCACCTCGTAGTTGAAGTCGACGTGCCCGGGCGTGTCGATCAGGTTGAGGAGGTAGGTCTTGCCGTCCTTCCGGCTCTTGTAGCGCATCGCCACCGCACGGGCCTTGATGGTGATGCCGCGCTCGCGCTCGAGCTCCATGTCGTCGAGGAGCTGCTCGCGCATCTGCCGCTTCTCGACGGTGTTCGTGAGCTCGAGGAAGCGGTCGGCCAGCGTGGACTTCCCGTGATCGACGTGCGCGATGATCGAGAAGTTGCGGATGAGCTTGATGTCGGTCACGGCGTCGGTGCGAGCGGGTGGCTCGAGAGGTGCGTCAGGAGTCGACGCAAGGCGCGCCCCCGGTGGCTGATGCGGTCCTTGGCGACGGCGTCGAGCTCCGCGAAGGACGACAGATTGCGGTGCGCCGGCGGCTCCGACCAGGCTGGCTGGTCCAGCGGGGCGAAGGCCGGATCGTAGCCGAAGCCCGAGCTGCCGCGCGGCTGCTCGAGGATGAGTCCCTCGCAGCGATCTTCGAAGCGCGCGATCACGCTGCCGTCGGGCGCTGCGAGGCAGAGGCTGCACACGAAGCGTGCCCGACGGTCGGCGCGTCCGGCCATCGCCGCGAGCAGCTTCGCGATCCGATCGGCATCGCTCGCAGATTCGCCGGCCCAGCGCGCGGAACGGACCCCGGGCTCGCCGCCCAGTGCGTCGACGCAGAGCCCCGAATCGTCGCCGAGCGCGTAGCCGCGGACGGCGCGGGCGAGGGTCGTGGCCTTCACCTCGGCGTTGCCGGCGAAGTCCGGTCGATCCTCGATCAGCTCGATGCCGGGAGGGGCTTCGTCGAGCGTGCGGATGCGGTAGCCGAGCGGCGCGAGCAGACGCTCCAGCTCCGCGCGCTTCTTGCGGTTGCCCGAGGCGATCCACAACTCGGCGGTCATCGCGGTTCCAGCAGCAGCGCCTGCTGTGCGGAGATCCTGGCGCACGCGGTCTCCGCGAGGGCGAGCATGCTGCGCAGCTCGTCGTCCGTGAACGCGCGCTTCTCCGCCGTGCCTTGCACTTCGACGAGCCGGCCATCGGCGAGGCGCACGACGTTGAGGTCGACGTCGGCCGCGGCGTCCTCCTGGAACGCGAGATCGACGAGCAACTCGCCGCGGACGATCCCGACGGACGTCGCGGCGACGAGGCTGTGCATCGGCCAGGTCCGCACACGGCCGCTCGCCTGCAGCGACTTCAGGGCGTCGTGGATCGCGAGGCAGGCGCCGTTGATCGCCGTCGTGCGCGTCCCGCCGTCGGCCTCGAGCACGTCGCAGTCCACCCAGAGCGTGACCTCGGGGAGGAGCCGCAGGTCGATCACGCTGCGGAGCGCGCGGCCGATCATCCGCTGGATCTCGAGGCTGCGGGCATCGACGCGACCGGCGCGGCCGTCGCGGAGCTTCCGTTGGCGCGTCGCGCCCGGGAGCATCGAGTACTCGGCGCTCAGCCAGGCCTTGCCGCCGCCCGCCATCCACTGCGGCACGCTCTCCTGGATCGAGACCGTGCAGAGGATCTTGGTCCGTCCGCAGGTGACGAGCACCGAGCCCGCGGCCTGGGCCGTGAACGCGCGCTCGAACTGGAGGGGGCGCGTCGCGTCGTTCGCTCGATCGGTGCGGGCCAAGTCGGTCTTCGCTTCGCGGGTGCGGATCAGGGCTGCGGCGGGCGTCGCCGCGATCCGAGGGGCGGGCAGGATACCCAGGACGCGGGGGTCCGGACCAACCCGATCAGCGCGCCGCGTCGTCGCCCGGCGTCGCGGCGCCGAGCAACTCGCGGAGGGCGCGGCGCAGTTCGTCGATCCCGAACGGCTTCCGCAGCGCGTGCAGCACCGTCGACGAGGGCAGCACGCCCTCGCGGAGGGCGCGTGCGGAACCGAGCACGAGGATGCGGATGTCCGCGATCCGCTCGGCGGCCAGGCGCGCGACGGCTTCGAGCCCTTCGACGCGCGAGTCCTCCGCGAGGATCGCGACCTCGAAGCGCTCGGGAGTCGCCTCGATCAGCGACCGCGCCGCGGCGCCGTCGACACAGGACACGATCTTGCGCCCCGTCGGCCGGAGCTCGTGCGCGAGCATCTCGCGGACCTGGGGGTCGCCCTCGAGGATGAGCACGCCGCCCCAATGATGCGGGGTCGTCGGGATGGACGTCGCGCCGGATGCCGCGGCGTCGGTGGCGGGGCGGTCGCTCTCGATCACGACATCGCCGTCGAGCTCGGCGCCGAGCCAGACCGGCAGACTGACGAAGCACGAGAGCGAGAGCCCCTCGACCTCGTCGAACGCGAGCCGGCCCGCCATCGCCTCGATGAGGTTGCGCGCGGCCACGTAGCCGAGGTTGATCGTCCGGATCGAGGCCTCGCTCGGTGCCGGATCGACCACGCCCTCGGCGAGCTCGTCGGCCTCGACGGAGAGCTCGATCTCGACGCGCGTCGCGGCGTCCTCGCGCAACTCGGCGCGCGCGCGCAGGGACACCCGCGTCGCGCGCCGCTCGATCCGCATCAGCGTCTCCGTGAGGAAGACGATCGCGTTGCGGAGGGCGTGGCGGTCGGCGAGCACCGTCGGCAGGAACTCGGCGGCCTCGATCTCCACGCGGAGGCGCGCGCCGAACGCATCGATCTCCTGTGCGACCTCGCGGAGCACCGTGCGGACGTCGACGCGCTCCGGCACGAGGTCGTCGACGCGGGCGAAACAGAGGAACTTCTCGCTGAAGGTCCGGAGGCGCCGCAGGCTGCTACGCAGGCTCTCGACCGACGCGCGGTTCTGGCCGGCGGCGCGCACCGCGTCGCGTCCGCCGTTGCCGCAGGCCTCGACGAGGAACAGGGCGTGGCCCTCGATCGCGGTCGCGAGACTCGCGATCTCGCTGCCGAGTCCCGAGGCCAGTCCGTCGAGGTCACGCACGGTCTCGTCGAGGATCCGTCGCGCGAGGGCCAGCTCCGCACGCTCCTCGTCGGTGAGCGGCGCGGGTACCGCCTCGGGAGGCGCGGCCGATGGGGTCGCTGGCGCAGCGACGGGTACCGGTGTCCGCCGCGTTCGCGCGAAGAGGAGCATCGCCGCGAGAGCTACGGCGACACCGGCGATGAACCAGAGGAGCTGCGGCATGGTCGAGCCTCCCGGACGAGGCGGGTCTCGCGCACGTCACGAGGGAATCGGGCGACGCCTCGTGCGGAACGCGGACCGAGGAGCGAGGAGCGAGGATCGAGGAGTAACGAGCGCTGGCGGAGGGACCCGGTGTGGAGCTGAGGGGGGGGGCTGAGTCTCGGTTTTCCGCGCGCCGCTGCAAGCCTCGACTCACGTTGTTCTGCGCGCAGACGAGCGGTTCGCGCCGCGTTCCTTCACCGATCTTTTGACGCGTCGTGAGCGGGGCCCACGGACTCACGCCATGGACGTCCGCCGAGACGGAACTCGTGCCGCAGCTCCGCATGACACTGCGCCCCCGGGACCGCGATCAGCGCCTCGCCCACGCGCAGGCGACCGCACGCGCGCACGAGCGTCGCCGCGACGAAGTGACGCGCATCGTTGCGCACCGCGACGAAGCCCGGCGTGCCGTCGCTCTCGATCGCGTCGACGCGACGACAACCGAGGAAGCGGATGCGCAGCCGGTGATCGTCCTGCGTGTTGCGCACGCGGACGATCAGCCGCACGAAGTCCTCGTCCGGTCGTGCGAGGAAGACGAGCGTGCAGGGGAAACCGTCGGCGCGGCGACCGAGGCGTCCCGCGAGTTCGAGGCGATGCTGCGTCGGTCCATGGACGAGCAACACGGGGCGGAGGAAGGCCGGCGAGAACAGGCGGGCGCGCTCGGCCGGGTCCTGAGCGAAGGCGTCGAGATCACCGTGATCGCCGCGATCCTCGAAGCGGATGCAGTCCTCCTCGTGAACGTCGTGCTCGCGATCGACGAACATCACCCCGCCCTTGCGCGACCAGCGCACGCGTGCGCCGCGCGAAGCGACGACGATGTCCTTCTTGCGGCGCAGATCGCGATCGACGAAGCGCTGCGCGCCGTCGTCGGGCGTGAGAGATTCGGGCGGAAGGGACTCGGGTGGGAGGGATTCGGACCCGCCGCAGAGGCTGATGGTCTCCTCGAGCGCGACGAGCACGCCGCGGGCGACACCGTCCTGCACCGTCCCCGCGAGGAGCTGCGGCGAATCGATCGCCGCGAAGCGGGCGCGCGCCGCGGGCGTCCCGCGGGTCGCGAGCGCACGGCGAGCCCGCCACAGGAGGAGCGCCAGGTCGACCCGCGCGTCGCCGGGCACGTGGTCCGCGCGGGCTTCGCACGCGTCCGTCGCGCTGGGCATCGCGGTTCGCTGGGCGAGGGTCGCGATCAGGCGGTCTGGATGCGCGGGGTTCGACATGCGGGGCGGGGATTCTGGCACGGCGTCCGACGGCCCGGAACGACGCAGGATCCGGAACGAGCGGCGGCACCGCGTCGCGACCTCGTCTCGAGCCGCAGGGCCGACTAAGTTCCCTCGCGCGCAGGTCCCTGCCGTCGTCATGCACCGCGTCCTCCGTCGACCGGATCTCTCCCTGTGGTCGGGTGCCATCCAGGCGCCCTACTTCTACGAGAGTCCCACCGGCGGCGACGACCACGCCCTGCTCGTGACCTGGCGCGGGGCACGGCCGCGCGGCTGGTCGCCGGAGTCCTTCGCGCGCCTCGCGACGGCCAATGGCGCCCGCGCGATCGTCCTCGCCGGCGAGGACGCGGCGCACCTCGTGCCGATCTTCGAGTGGGCGCACGCCGCCCGTTACCCGAACCTCGAGGTGCCTCCCGGCAAGGACCTCACCGTGCGCGCCTTCGACGTCGCCGGCGATGCGGCGACCGATCTCGCCGCGCTGGTCTGCTTCGCGCGCGAGGTCCGGATCGACGACGCGCGCCCAAAGCGCTTCGTCATCCTCCATCTCGGCGAGGATCAGAATCACCTGGCCTCGCTCGAGTCGATGGCGGGCGCGCTCTTCGCCGGCGACGAGCAGGGGCTCGCCACGGTCCTCGCCGAAGCCGCGCGGGGTGCGTCGACACCGACGGGGCAGCGGCGGCGTGTCCACGACCACGCGCTCTGGTTCGAGACCGCGCTCTGGGACTTCGCGGGGACGGTGCGGGATGAACACGGCGTCGAGACGGCGACCCGCGGCCGGATCGAGGTCGAGCTGAGCGACTCGGTCTGGAACGTCGACGAGGTGCTCGGCTTCGGTCGGCTGCGCATCCGCGGACCGGCGCCGCGCGAGCAGGGGCTCGCGGCGTCGTGGCGCGCGGAGAGCGATGCCTTCGGTGCGCTGCACGGCCACTGGGCCGTGGTGGGCGAGTCGGTGCTCGGCGGTTTCGTGGCGGCGGGGCGGCCCGACGGCGAGACGGCCCTGTTCGGCAGCTTCGCCGCCCGCCGTCTCGCTCCGGTGCATTACGAGCTCAGCGGCGCGGTCGTCGAGGGCGTGAAGCTGCGGGCCACCTGGCGTGGCGAACTGAGGCGCGCGCACGCGCCCGGGTCCTGAAGTCCCGACGCGATCGGGGACTGCGAGACCGTGCGGGGCGAGCGGCGTCGTGGCGTGTTGGGCCGAGTTAGCATTCGACGTCCCTCCGCTCCCCTCCCGAGTCCGCACCTTGGCCCATCACTCCTCGCCCGACGTCGCTCGCGCCGTCGTCGGCGCCTTCGCGATCGACGGCGATCTGCTCGAGATCCGCAGCTTCGATCGCGGTCACATCCACGACACCTTCGTGTCGACCTGGCGACGCGCCGACGGCGTCGTCCGCCGCTACCTGCACCAGCGGATCAACGACCGGGTGTTCACCGACGTGCCCGCGTTGATGAACAACATCGCGAACGTCACCTCGCATCTGGCCACGCGCTATGGCGCGGCGGCGGAAGTCGCACCCATGCGCTCGCTCGAGCTCGTGCCGACGCGCGCGGGAGGCCATTACCTCGTCACGGAAGATGCGCCGTGGCGGACCTATGTGTTCGTCGAGGGCACCCGGAGCTTCGACCGCTGCGACTCGCGCGAGCGCGCTCACGAGGCCGCGCGGGCCTTCGGGCAGTTCCAGGCGGACCTCGCCGGTCTCGACGTGCGGCGCCTGCGCGAGACGATCCCGCGCTTCTTCAGCTCGCCGTATCGGCTGCTGCAGCTCGAGGACGCCATCGCCGCGGACCTCGTGGGCCGCGTGAAGCACGCGCGCGCCGAGATCTCGTTCGTGCAGATGCGGCGTCAGCTCGTCGACGCCGTCGAGAGCGCGATGCGCGGCGGCGCCTTCCCGGCGCGGATCGTCCACGGCGATACGAAGCTCAACAATCTGCTCTTCGACGAGCGCTCCGGCCGTGCCGTCTGCGTGGTCGACCTCGATACCTGCATGCCCGGCTGGTCGCTCTACGACTTCGGCGACCTCGTGCGCTTCACGGCCGCACGCTGCAAAGAAGACGAGCCGGACCTCGCCCAGGCGGGCATGGACCTCGAACTCTACACGGCGTTGGTCGACGGCTATCTCGAGGGCGCGGGCGCGCTGCTCACGAGCGCCGAAGTCGCGATGCTGCCCCTCGCCGCACGCCTCGTGACCCTGACCGTCGGCATGCGCTTCCTCGCCGACCACCTCGCCGGCGACCGCTACTTCAAGGTCGCGCGCGAGAACCACAACCTCGACCGCGCCCGCGTCCAGTTCGCCATGGTCAGCGACATGGAGCGACAACTCGGCTCGATGGAGCGCTGGGTGCGCGGCCGTGCGTCGGCGGGCGGGGTGACGGCGGGGCGCGCGGCGGAGTAGCTCCGGGCGCGGGGTACCCCGACCAGCGCGCCCCGGCGTGTCCGACGTCACTCGACAGCCTGGTCGCTTCCCGGGTCTGGTGAAGCCGACCGTGGTCGCTCTCGATGCAGACGCGACGGGCTCGGGCGATGGCCTGGTCCCGTTGCGGCAACTCGACGTTCGCGTCGGCCCGACCGCGGCGCTCGCCAGAGGGATCACCGAACTGCGGCAGGAGGAGGAGATCTTGCAGGCGATGTTCGACCTGGTGCGGCAACGCGAAATGCTCCCGTAGCCCCCGGTGGGTCCTGGTGGGGTGGATGAGCAGATTCTCGGCGATAACTCGGCAGGCGCGGATCCGCGAGTCCCACGCGGCTCGGCGAGCGGGACCTCCAGGCTCTCGGAGCGTGAGGCGCCCGGGCATGCTGCTTCTCCTGCTGCTCCTGGCGTGCGCTCCTGACGGGCAATGCGAGGGAGCTCCCGGTGCGATCCGGCGCGGCGATGCCGGCTCTGAACTCCCTTCCCTCGATCGCCGTGAGTTCCTCGAGCTGCAACCCGAGTCGGTCATCGTCGCCCACGCGCATGAGCTGGCTCCTTCGGTCCGGGGTGAGCCTCGACCTCCTACCCTCTAACTCGTCGAGCGCTATCGTGCGGAGTACCGAGCTACGGAGGACCTCTTCTTCGAGTTGCTTCGCGAACAATCGACAAGCTTGACGCGATCGGGTCGACGTCGCGCCGACTTCGTGGCCGGCTTGATTGATGCGACAAGGGGTTCCTTTGCTCCTCTGCGTCTCGTGGCGAACACGGAGCTGACGGAGCTCGTCCTCCAGATGAGGGCTTTGAAGCAAATGAAGCCGTTACGAGCAGATCCGTGGACTTCGGGGACGACGCCCGACGATTCGCCCGCCAGTCGCGCGAATCGATGAGCGTGGGTTCGATCATGCCGAATGTCGAGACACCGGGGTGGCTGCAAGAACCCGCTGCGCTTGCGGCAGCTCTGTCTGCTTCCGTCCGAGAGGGCCACGGCAGATCCACGGACCGGGTCCCGCCGACTTCCCGACTCGTCGGGTCCCGCGACGACTCTTCGGCTCACGGGCACAGCTTCGTGGAGTTCGTCGCCGTCCCATCCACCTTCCAAGAAACAACAGAGCCTCGTAGCGACATGATGAGTCCGTACATCCGCTCAGCGATCGTCCTTCTGGCATTTGCCGGCTCGGTGGTGTCAGGAATCCCCCACGTGGGCACGACGCGGGGACCGAAGTCCTGGAGTGCCTTCGTCGATCGGGTGCGACTCGTCGCTCCCGAGCTCGTACCGGCATCGCCGCTGGCCGATGAAGAGCTTCCCGCGTGCAAGCACTGCGCCCGTACTCCCGAGAAGCCGGGAGTTGAGCCACCGACCTACCACGACGTCGCACTCGACCGAACCACTGGCGGACAGAGTCCGCCGTACGTATGGGTGAGTGCGGTGTTCCGGCTTCCTGCGAGCAATCATGGGCACGATGGGACCTGCAACTTCGCGGGTTGCACGACCGTCACCTGCAAGTGGAAGGGCGACGTGCGACTCACGTTTCAACCCCCCAGCAGCTACCAGGGTGGTCCCCTGAAGCTCGAGGTGACCTTTGGTGGTCAAAGCAAGGGAACAGTTGACTTGCCGACCGACGGGTCGGTTCAGGTCATTCCCATCGAAGTCGATCTGGAGTGCGACCAGAATTCCACCAACCCGGCATTTCTGGAAGTCTCCAGTTCGACCGCAGCGCCCGACGTCGCATTCCGACACCAGTTTCGCTGCGAAGCGTGTCAATGAACGGATGGACGGCTCTCGTCGGTCCACGCCCGACCTGCGCGTGCGTTCTCATCGGGTTGCTGATCGGATGCTCGGCCGATGACCCGGGGCCTCCGTCGATGGGGCCGGCGCGGCGCGCCGGACACGTGGAGGAGAGCTCGCGAGAGGTGCGCGGCGGCGAAGCGCCTTTCCCAGGACGATCCAGCGCGGAGTCGGGGTCCGCGACCTCGATCGAGTCCGGCGTGCCTCTCAGGTTCTCCATGACCCTGGAGGGAGGAGCGCCGGATGATCGCTCGAAGGGCGTCGCGTTGATTTGCAGCAGAAACCGCTTGGCCGAGGACCCCGGGCCATACGTGGAGAGGGCCAGTGCGGCGCTGGTTCCGGTTGGCAACGGGTACGAGCTCTCCTTCGCCAGCCTCAGGCCCTTCGTGACCGAGGAGGACTTCGCCTTGGCAATCCTCGTTCCAGGTTGCCCACCGACCGTGAAGGCAATCGACGTGGAAGCCGGATCTCCACCGATCATCGACCTCGGTGTCGTTCGGATGGCGGCCACGCATTGCGGGTCGTGCCGGGTCGAAACGGAGGCCGGGCAGCCCGTTGCGGCAGAGGTGTCCGTGACCAGCGTTCCAATCCGTCACAAGGATGGCCGATGGTTGGTGAGGGCCGCGGTGGACGGTTCCGGCGAAGGGACATTCACCCATCCTCTGGCGGAGACCGCTTACCAATTCGAGGTCGACGCATTCGGTCTTCGACTGCCGGACGGGGCAGTCGTGCTCACACCGGAGGCAGGGTCGGCGAGGCTCGTCGTCCAGCCGGTGGCGAGTTGGAGGGGTCGGATCGTCGATCCGATCACTCAGGCGCCGCTCTCTGGCATCCGCGTCCAATGCGAATGCCGAGCCGGGGCTGTGCCGATCAGCGCTTCCAGCACGTCGGATCCGGCGGGAGGCTTCCACATCACCCTCCCGAGCGCGTGCACCGAAGGCGAGCTCTCCGCACAGGTGTTCGGTGCGACGCACGCCTTCGGGCGCCTCCCTGCGACCGATGGTCTCGTGCTCGGCTTGCCGATGCGCACCGTGCGCGTCCAGATGCGCTGGGAAGACGAGAGCCTGGCGAAGTCGGACCTCGGCTATCGATTCCACGATGAGCGCGCGAGCGGCTCGCGACTGGCGTGGCGGGTCTATCCGGCCGGTCTGGTCGGCCTCGAAGGGCTCACCCTCCGTTGTCTGGAGGGCGAGCATTGGTTCCAAGCCATCCCGCTGCGACGTGCCTGGTTCCCTTCGCGACCGGTTCGGATCGGCCCGAGGGGAGACTGGGATTGCGTGGTATCGATCGAGCCGGCGCGAGAGCTGGTCGTCCGCGTGGTTCGTCCGGACGGAGAACCGCTTCCTGGCGCAGACGTGTGGACGATCCGAGGGCGTGCGGTGCTCGAGCCCCCGTCAGGCATTCGCTATCATGACTTGGCGGAGAAGCCGCGCGAGGCACCGGATACGCAGCAGCCGGCCCCGCTATGGGATCACGCACGGACCGACCCGAAGGGACTCGGTAGCGTGCGCTATGGGGAAGGACCAGTGGGGCTCTGGGTACGTGCGGCCGGATTCCCACCAGCGGTTGTGCCGGACCTGAGCCTCGGCGGCGCAAGGCAGGCGTTTCTCGAGGTGAGGCTCGGACGTGGCGGCATACTCGAAGGAGCGATTCTCGATTGGTTCTCGCCCTCCAGGCCGCACGGCCTGGTCTTGCGTGGGTCCCACGATGGCAGGCGGACGCGTTGGCCACCCGACGGAACGCTGACCATCGAGAGAGATGGGACGTTCGTACACGGTGGTCTGCCGGTCGGCCGCTTCGAACTGCAGCTCGAGTTCCCCGGCATGAGCCAGTCCTTCCTGGTCGCCGAAGTCGACGTGGAAGAAGGCAAGGTCTCACGCGTACGGGTCGACGCGAGGGCAGCAGGTGTCCGATTCCACGAGGCAACGCTGCGCTTCTCGCTCCCGCGACCAGAAGTCGACGCCGATGCCGCGGGCCCGGGACCGACGCCGCCGGGCGGAACCACTCTCCTGTTCAGGTTCGGCGACGACGATCGTGCAAGGGAAGGGGGTTACGGGCCATTCGACGTGGAGGGCTCGACGGGCTTGGCGCGCGTGGTGGTCCCCCCGGGCAGATACCTGGCCAGTGTGGCGCTCGGCCATGCGAACCGGCGGCTGCTCTATGCCGAGTCATGGATCGAGATTCCCCTGCAGGGCAACGAAGCAGAACTCGCCCTGTCGGAGCGGATGTTGCGGGTGCAATTGCTCCGCAATGGGTTGCCCTTTGCCGCCGACCAGGGCCAGGCCTACTTCGTTTTCGAGTCGGGTCCGCGGACGGTCAGGGGCTGGGTGCGCGAAGGCGGACTCATCGATGGTCCTGCCATGTCGGAGAGCGGCACGCTGAGCCTGCTGCCTCCCTACTCCGGGGCGTGGCAGGTGAGAACGGTGGACGCAAATGCCCCGCGGATCGTGGTCTCGCTGGACTGAGGGTGTGCAGTGCGCCGTGGCTGATCGTGCGGCCATCCGCTGCTCGTCTCGGCGCGGTCGGTTGGGGACCTTGCGGTCACGCGACCAGGGAGCTCGCGCGGCCTCTTCGCAGACACCCATTGTCTCGACACCATCGCCGTCGAACGGGAGTTCGAGGACGCGAGGCCGCGCGTTGCAGCCGATCGGGGCAGGCCACCCTTCAGCGCAATCCCGCACGTCGTGAGGCGAGTCCCTCGACCATGAGCCCGCAGACGAGCCCCGCGCTCGCTGCGGCCAGCGAGGCGAGGAAGGGGTGATCGATCTCGAGCGGGAGTCCGAGCGCGGGCGCATAGCGACCGAGCACCCAGGTCGCGGCCCCGGCGATCAAGGAGCAGCTCGCGGCGAGGGAGCCGCCGCTGCGGGTGCCGAGCGCGAAGAGGACGCAGACGAGCACGCCGGCGCTGCCGAAGCCCGAGGCGTCTTCGATGCTGGTCATCACGTCGTCGGAGCCGCGGGCGAGCAGCCAGGCGGCAATGCCCGACGCGATGACCGAGGCGCGTGCGACCAGCAGGCGGGTGCGCGGGGCGAGTCCGTCGCGGCCCGCGAGCACGAGGTTGCGGGAGATGACGGAGCCGGCGGCGAGGAGCGCGCTGTCGACGGTGGAGAGGATCGCGGAGACGAGGGCGCCGGCGAAGACGACGTAGCCGATGGTCGGCAGGACGCTGCGCGCGAGCGTCGGCAGGGCGGCTTCGGGATCGTCGAGACCGGCGTGGCGATGCGCGGCGATCAGGCCGAGGAAGACGGGCATGAGGCCGACGAGGATGTAGATGGAGCCGCCGCAGAGGCCGGCGCGCCGCGCGGTCGCGGGGCAACGTGCGGCGAGCGAGCGGGAGACGACCTCCTGGGCGGTGACCGAGCCGAGGATCGGCAGGGCCCAGGACTCGGCGAGCGCGAGGAGCCCCGGACTCGGCACCGGGTCGCGGGTGCCGGGTGCGGGACCGAAGGCGAGGCTCAGGGCGTCTGCGGCACCGCCGTGCTGTTGCATCACGGCGACGGTCACGACGACGAGCCCGATCACGAGCACCGCACCCTGGAAGACGTCGGTGACGACGTCGGCCATCATGCCGCCGAGCGACGTGTAGACGATGACGACGAGCGCGGCGACGAGCACGGCCGTGTCGATGTCGAGCGACGGCGAGCTCGCCGCGATCGTCTTGCCCATCGCGTGGATCTGCGCCGAGGCCCAGAAGAGCGAGGTCGGCGCGAGGACCAGCGCCGCGATCGCCTCGACGCGCGGACCGAAGCGCCGGCGGAAGAGATCGCCGAGCGTCGTGATCCCGGCGCGCCAGAGCGGCGCCGCGAAGAGGAGCCCCATCAGCAGCAGGCACGCGCCGTAGGCGAAGGGCTCGACCGTGTGCGCGCCGAGGCCCTCGGCGTAGGCGCTGCCGGCGGCGCCCACGCAGGTCTCCGCGCCGAACCAGGTCGCGAAGATGGAGACCGTCGCGAGGCGCAGTCCGAGGCGACGGCCCGCCACGAGGTACTCGTCCTCGCTGCGGACGCGCCGGGCGACGACGGCCCCGATCGCGAGCTGGATCGCCACGTAGCCGAGCACGCCGAGCAGGAGCGGGTCCATCGCGCGGCGCATGTTGCCCGCACGTCGCCGGCGGCGGAACCGGGCACTCGGTCGAAGGGCTGCGGATCGCTAACGTGCCTTCGCCTTGAAGCTCGCCGATCTCCTCGACCTCGAATGGCTCCTGAGCGACGCCGCACCCGGCGGCGCCGAGCGGACCGCGGCAGCGAAGGACGCCGCGGCGCTCGCCTGCCGGGGCCGCGGTGTCGAGCCGGCGGCGGCGCGTGCCCGACTCGACGGGGATCGCGGGCTGCGCGAGGCGCTGGCCTCGGCGCTCGTGCAGACCGCGAGGGACCGCGGCGAGGAGCTGCCCGGTCGTCGGATCGCGCACGCCCTCGATCTCGTCGGCTGGTCGCTGATCGTCGCGGGGCTCGTGCTCGGCGGGAGCACGGCGGGCGTCGTGCTCGCCTACGACGGCACGACGCCCGTGAACGTGCTGCACTTCGCGCTGGTCTTCGGCGGGCTGCAGATCGCGTTGCTCGTCGCGCTCGTCGCCTTCCTCGTGCGCACGCGCATCTCGCGCGTCGAGCCCGGGCCGGGGTTGTTGCACCGCCCTGCGGCCTGGCTCGTGCAGCGCGTGCTCGGCGCCCGCGGGCGCGCGGCCGCGGAACTGCTGCGGACCCTGCGCACGCGGGCATCGCGCCACGCCGAGCTCGAGCGTTGGACCCTCTTCGCGCTCGTGCAGCGCTTCGGGGTCGCCTTCAACGCCGCCGCCCTGATCGTCGCCATCGCCCTGATCGCGGGCACCGATCTCGTGTTCTCGTGGTCGACGACCCTGGACCTCGTCGCCGACGACATCCACGCGTTCGCGCGCACCGTGGCGCTGCCCTGGTCCGTGGTCTGGCCCGATGCGGTTCCGTCTGCGGACGCCGTGCGCGCCAGCCAATGGGTGCGCATGCCGGGGAGCTTCGTCTCGGACCAAGGGCTCGCGGCGGTGCAGCCGCTCGCGTCGAGCTGGTGGCGCTTCCTCGTGGCGCTCCTGATCACCTACGGCCTGCTCCCGCGCGCGCTCGCGCTCGCGTTCGGGCTGTGGCGCGTGCGCGCGTCGTTGAGCGCGGCGTCGTTCGACGACGCGGCGTGTCACCGCCTCTTCGACCGGCTCCTGCCGGTTCCGACGGCGTGGAGCGGTCCGGATCCGGCGAGCGTGCGCGGCGAAGCGCCGGCCGTGCACCCTGACCAACCGCAGAGTCCGCATGCCCCGACCGCACCGGGCGCCGCGGTGATGACCCTGGCCTGGGGCAGCCTCGCCGCGCAGCGCGAGGGCATCGCGCAGCTCGTGCGCGCGCGCTTCGCTCACGAGCAGAGCGGCTCGTTCGCGGTCGGTGGGGCGTCGCTCGACGACGACGCCGCGGCCCTGCGCGCGATCCGCGACGCACGGCCGCCGCGGGCCATCGTGTGCTTCGCCGCGGGCCAACCACCGACCGCCGACGTCCTCGCGTTCCTGCGCGACCTGCGCGGCGCGCTCGGCGCCGGTCGGCCGATCGTCGTCCTCTCCATCGAGACGCCCTCGCCCGGTCGCTTCGTGGACGCGTTGCCCGAGGAACTCGCGATCTGGCGCCGTTCGCTCGGCACGCTCGGCGATGCGCAGCTCTGGCTCGAGACCCTGGAGGCGAGCCCGTGACCGACGCCTTGCCGTGCTTCGTCGTCGTCGGCAACGTCAATCAGGGCAAGTCGTCCGTCGTCTCGGCGTTGACCGAGGACGAGGCCGTGCCGATCGACAGCTATCCGGGCACGACGAAGCGCAGCGCGGAATACGTGTTCAGGACGGGGGAGCGCCCCCTCTTCCGCATCGTCGACACGCCGGGCTTCCAGCGCGCGCGGCACGTGCTCGCGCGTCTGTCGGCGCGCGCCGGCAATGCCGCGGGGCGCACCGCGGCCCTGCGCGCCTTCGTGGCGGATCCCGCGATGCGCGCGGAGTTCCCCGACGAGGTCGAGCTGCTGACGCCGATCCTCTCGGGCGCGTGCATCCTCTATGTCGTCGACGCATCGAGCCCGGTCGAGCCGGCCAACGAGGCGGAGATGGAGATCCTGCGCTGGACCGGTCAGCCCGCGATGGCATTGCTCAATCGCGTGCGCGCGCGCGATCACGGCGAGGCCTGGCGGCCCGTGCTCCGGCAGTTCTTCCACATCGTGCGCGAGTTCGACGCGCACCGCGCTCGCGCCGCGGATCGCGTCGCGCTCCTGCGCGGCTTCCGGGAGATCCGTCCGGAGTGGAGCGAGTCCATCGACGCGGTCGTCAACGCGATGGAGCGCGAGGGGAGCGAGCGCTGTCATCGGTCGGCGTCCGTGATCGCCGACCTCCTGGTCGAGGCTCTCGCGCACGTGGTGCGGCGTCCGTTCCCGGAGGGCTCCGACGAGACCGCGCTGCGGGCGGAGCTGGACCGCGCCCATCGCGACGCACAGCGGCGATTCGAATGCGTGGCGCGCGACGCCATCGAGGGCATCCATCGGCATCCGGGCCTCACGCGAGAGGACCCGGATCTGGAGATCCTCCAGGACGACCTCTTCGGCGACACGACGTGGAAGCTCTTCGGCCTCTCGCGCTGGCAGCTTCTCCGTTACGGCGCCATCGCCGGTGCGGCCACGGGGGGCGCGCTCGACCTCGTGACCGCAGGCCACACCTTCATGCTCGGCACGGCGCTCGGCGCGGGTGCGGGCGCCACGCTCGGCTGGTTCATGGGCCCGCAGGTCGCGTCGACCTTCGGCAACTCGAGCAAGCTCGCGCGCGCGCTCTTCCCCTTCGACACCGGACGTTTCCTCGCGCTCGGTCCGGTCACGAGCCAGCGCTATGCCTGGGTGCTCGTCGACCGCGCGCTCGTGCATTACCGCGCCGTGCGCGACCGGAGCCACGCGCGCCGCGATGCCCTCGACCTCGCGAACCAGGAGCCGCACGCCGGCGTCGCCGGTGCCGCCGGCATCGCCGCGCAGCTCCCGCGCTCGTTGCGCGATCCGCTGGATGCGGCGCTGCGGCGCGTCATGAAGGACGCCCAGCGACTCGGCGTCCCCGGTCCTGATGCGCGGCGGGACCTGGAGGCTGGCCTGGAAGCCGTCCTCCGACAGGTCCCGCCGCGTGGCTGAGCGCCGCCGCGATCAGGCGGACTTCGAGGTCGCGACGCCGACGTGCACCGCGGCGCGGTTGGGCGCCGTGCGGGACACCGACGGCTGGGCCAGCGCGGCGTCGAACCAGCTCCCGAGCTCGAGCCATTCGCCCATGAGGGTCGCGAACGGCGAGACGTCGCGGAGCCAGCGCATGCGCTGGGCAGCCGGTGCGGTCCACAGCGCGAGCGCGCTGTCGGGGCGGTAACCGGTCGCGTGGGCGACCTGCGCGAGTTCGCGCAGTTCGGTCAACACCGCCTTGCGGGTTGCGCCGACCATCGGCTCGCCACGCAGGCTCGCGTGGAACGCGGGCAGGACGATGCCGTCGAACGCGGCGATCGCGGCGCGCTCGCGAGCGCGCACGTCGATGCGGTCCGAGAAGGCATCCTGCCAGCCGTGGCGCTCGGCGACGTACTCCATCGCCACCCGGGCATCGCAGAGCTTCAGCTTGCCGTCGTGCAGCCGGGCACCGGGGTCGTGATCGACCGCGGGCTCCTCGCTCAGGTGCAGGACGAGGTCCTGCCGCACGTGTGCGAACACGGCGCGGAGGCGGTGCACCGAGAGGGCCGTTGCGGGACCGAAGAGCTCAGCCATGTGGGCTTCTTCGGCAGATGCGACGCTTCGGCCTCGAGCCATGACGTGCACCCGGGCGGGAGCGTCGTGGAATGCGTCATCGCATGGGGTGCACGGCGTCCCGATTCGAGCCGAGCGATCGCTCCAGCTCGCGCGCGAGGGCGACGGCGAAGGCCGCGGGCAGCGCACGCGGCGGTGCGACCCGCTGCGCCGGCGCCCAGATCGGTGCCGGGAACCGCGAGTCGTCGCGCCAGCGCGGGATCACGTGCCAATGGAGATGCGGGACGACGTTGCCGAGGCTCGCGAGGTTGAGCTTGTCGGGGGAGAGCAGCGCGCGCAGGGCGGCTTCGGTGGCGGCGACGCCCTGCATCACGACGACGCGCTCGGCCGGCGCGAGATCGCTGAACTCCGCGACGTGCGCGTTCCAGATCACGCGGCAGAAGCCGGGCCATTCCGGTTCGTCGGCGAGCACGACGCGGAACGCGGGACCGCGCCAGAGGACGGTGCCGCCTTCGGCACTGCAGAGCGGACAGGTTGCGAGCGGTGACATGGGTCGGCTTGCCGGGGGGGGCAATCGGACAGATTCGCCCGGCGCGTCCATTGACCCGCGAGCGCGCGCTCGCGATGGTCTCGGTCCTCGCTCACGGCGGAGAGCCGATTTCGATGTACTACACGGTCGAGCCCGGTGATTCCCTGTGGCGCATCGCCCAGCGTCTCCTGCACGACGGCAATCGCTGGCGCGAGATCGCGCGCGACAACCGGCTGAGCAATCCCGACCTGATCTTCGTCGGGCAGCAGCTCCTTGTGAACACGCACGGCGGTGCCGGCTTCGGCCAGGGCAGCCGCGACGGCGTGGCGCCGCTCGGCGATCCGCGACGCATCGCGTTGATCCCGGCCGCGAGCTATGTCTTCGTGCTCGCCGACGAATGGGACCCCACGCGCGCGAAGGCCGTGAGGCGGGTGCTGGTGCATCCCAGGATGGCGGAGGAGGCCTCGCGCGCCGTCGGCAAGCCGCTGAAGGTCTTCCCCAATCCGGAGCGCTTCGGGTTCCGTGCGACGGCGCCGGACGGCACATTGCCGACCGGGCGGCATGCGATCGGAATGAAGCCGAGCCCGTACGTCTCGACCTCGAGGCTTCCGTTCGGCGCGACCCGCTTCAAGGGGACCCCGTTCTGGATCGACCTCGACAAGGCGAGGGCGGCGGGCGCCACGCTGCACGAGGCGAGCGAGATCCTCGCGGACCTCGAGCGCATCGGGGCCAAGGCCGCCACGCCGGAGGCTGCGGCGAAGGTCGCCGAGATCCGAGGGCTCGTCATCGCCGACAAGGAGCTGCTGCTGAAGGGAGCGGTCCCGGCCGCGGCGGTGAAGGGTCCCGCTGCGATGGCGCTCACGCGCGGACTCCAGGGCGTGCAGGTCGTCGGCTTCGCGATGAGCGCGGTGAACCTCGCCAGCGCGACGGAGGAGTCGATCAGCACGTCGTCGAGCAAGCCGATCGCGGCGGAGCTCGTGCGACAGGTCGGCGGCTGGGGTTCGGCCTGGGCCGGCATGAAGCTCGGCGCGGCGTGCGGCGCGCTGGTCGGGATCGAGACCGGTCCGGGTGCGGTGGTCACCGCGGCCGCCGGGAGCGTCGTCGGCGGTGTCGCGGGCTACTTCGGCTTCGACTGGATCGCGGACCACATCGATCCGAATTGAGGGGGCACCCGTCGCGCGGGCAGCGCGCATTGGCGTGCGCCGCGGCGCAGTGCGAGGATGCCGCGACCCCGGCCGCTGCCGCCACGATGAAGTACGTGCTCGCCCTCGATCAGGGCACGACGAGTTCCCGCGCGATCCTCTTCGACCACGAGGGGAGCGTGCGCGGCGTCGCGCAGCGCGAGTTCACGCAGCACTTCCCCGCGCCCGGCCAGGTCGAGCACGATGCCGACGAGATCTGGGCGACGCAGATCGGCTGCGTCCGAGAGGTGCTCGCGAGGACCGGAGCGCGCGCAGCCGATGTCGTCGCGATCGGCATCACGAACCAGCGCGAGACGGTCGTCGTCTGGGAGCGCGACACCGGTCGGCCGATCGCCCGGGCGATCGTGTGGCAGGACCGCCGCACCGCGGGGGAGTGCGCGGCGCTCGTCGAGCGTGGTCACGAGGCGTTCCTGCGCGAGCGCACGGGGCTCGTCGCCGATCCCTACTTCAGCGCGACGAAGCTCGCCTGGCTGCTCGACCACGTGGATGGTGCGCGTGCGCGTGCCGAGCGCGGGGAGCTCCTCGCCGGCACGATCGACACCTGGCTGCTCTGGAAGATCAGCGGCGGAGCCTGTCATGCGACCGAGGCCTCGAACGCCTCGCGCACGCTGCTCTTCGACCTCCGTGCGCTCGCGTGGAGCGACGAGCTCTGCGAGCTGTTCCGCGTGCCGCGTGCCCTCCTGCCCGCGCTCCTCGATTCGAGCGGCGTCTTCGCGCGCGTCGCCGACGGCCTGCCGCTGGCGGGCGTGCCGATCGCGGGCATCGCGGGCGATCAACAGGCCGCGCTCTTCGGTCAGGGTTGCCTCGAGGCCGGCCTCGCGAAGTGCACCTACGGCACGGGTTGCTTCCTGCTGGCGAACGTCGGCGAGACGGCGCCGGTCTCGCGGCATCGCCTGCTCGGAACGGTGGCGTGGCGCTACGGCGACCAGCTGCGCTATGCCCTCGAGGGCTCGGTCTTCGTCGGCGGAGCCGTGGTGCAATGGCTGCGCGACGGCCTCGGACTCGTCACCCGGAGCGAAGACGTGGAGGCGCTCGCGCGCAGCGTGCAGGACAGCGAGGGCGTCGTGTTCGTGCCCGCCTTCACGGGTCTCGGCGCCCCGCACTGGGATCCGTATGCACGCGGCGCGGTCTTCGGGCTGACGCGCGGCACGGGCGCCGGCCACCTCGCCCGCGCGGCGCTCGAGAGCGTCGCGCTCCAGGTCGCCGACCTCGTGGACAGCGTCGAAGCGGACCTCGGCGCACCGCTGCGCGAACTCCGCGTCGACGGCGGTGCCGCGCGCAACGATCTGCTCATGCAGCTCCAGGCCGATCTGATCGGCCGTCCCGTCGTGCGCTCCGCGCTCACCGAGACCACTGCGTTCGGCGCCGCACGCCTCGCGGGGCTCGCCGTCGGCTTCTGGAAGTCGAACGAGCTCGCGCAGGCCCCGGCCGCGGTGCGGCGCTTCGAGCCAGGCCCCGAGGCGGCCGGCGCCATGCAGGCGCTGCGGACGCGCTGGCGCGAGGCGGTGCGACGCAGCCTGGGTTGGGCTCGCCCAGAGGTCGCGACGTGAAGCGCTCCGTGATCCGCGCGCGCCTCGCGGACGTGCCGCGCTTCGACCTGCTGGTGATCGGCGGTGGTGCGACGGGTGTCGGGATCGCGGTCGATGCGGCGTCGCGCGGTCACCGCGTGGCGCTCGTCGAGCAGGACGATTTCGGCAAGGGCACGTCGAGCCGCAGCACGAAGCTCGTGCACGGCGGCGTGCGCTACCTGCAGCAGGGCAACGTCGCCCTCGTGATGGAGGCGCTGCGCGAACGCGGGCTGTTGCGCGCGAACGCCCCGCATCTCGTGCACGACCTCTCCTTCGTCGTGCCGAGCTATGCCTGGTGGGAAGGGCCGTTCTACGGCATCGGTCTGCGTCTCTACGACCTGCTGGCCCTGCGCTACGGCTTCGGCCGCTCCCATTCGCTCTCGCGCGAGGAGCTCCTCGCGGCGATCCCGACGCTCGAGCCCGCGGGCCTGCGCGGCGGCGTGCTCTACCACGACGGACAGTTCGACGACGCACGCCTCCTGATCGCGCTCGTGCGCACCGCACAGGCGCAGGGAGCCGTGCTGCTGAACCACGCCCGCGTCGTGCGCCTGCTCCGCGACGGCGCGGATTGCATCGCCGGTGCCGTGGTCCTCGACACGGAGGCCGGCGACGAGTTCGAGCTCCGTGCGCGCTGCACGATCAACGCGACCGGCGCGTTCGCCGACGGCGTGCGCCGTCTCGACGATCCGGATTCGCCGGCGCTGGTCGCACCGAGCCAGGGCATCCACGTCGTGCTCGATCGGAGCTTCCTGCCCGGCGACCACGCGATCATGGTCCCGCGCACGAGCGACGGTCGCGTGCTCTTCGCGATCCCCGGGCACGGCCGCACGCTCGTGGGCACGACCGACACGCCGGTGCCCAGCGCCGAGCTCGAGCCGCGCGCGTTCGACGAGGAGCTGGAGTTCGTGCTGGGGACGGCATCGCGTTACCTCGCTCGCGATCCGACGCGTGCCGACGTGCTGAGCGTGTTCGCCGGCATCCGTCCGCTCGCGAGCGGCGATGGCGGCGGCGACACCGCCGCGCTCTCGCGCGACCACAGCATCCATGTCTCGCGGCGAGGGCTGCTGACGATCGTCGGCGGCAAGTGGACGACGTACCGCAAGATGGCCGAGGACGTCGTCGATCACGCCGTGCTGCTCGCGGACCTGCCCGAGCGCGCGTGTGTCACGCGCACGCTCCGCGTGCACGGCTGGCACGAACGACCGGGCGAGCTCGGCGAGCTCGCCGATTGGGGCAGCGATGCCGCGGCGATCCTCGAGCTGGAGCGCGGCGACCCGTCACTCGCCAGGCAGCTCTCGGCACGTCTGCCGTACCGGGCCTCACAGGCCGTGTTCGCCGTCCGCGAGGAATGCGCACGTACCGTGGAAGACGTCTTGGCCCGGCGACTCCGCGCCCTCTTCCTCGATGCGCGCGCCGCCGCCGACTGCGCGCCGGCCGTCGCGACCCTGCTCGCAGAGGAGCTCGGACGGGATGCGGATTGGATCGCGTCCCAGGTGGCGGCGTTCCGCGCGCTGGCCGCCGGCTATGGGATCGCGTGAATCCGACCTGTCGGGCGATTTGCCAGGATCCGCGCGGCGTCCCCGGCCGCTGAAAGCTTGGCGCGCCCCACGGTGGATGTAGACTCGCCGCCCCCTCGGGCCAAGGCAGACATCCGTTACCCAACGGCCCGTTCCCCCCAACACGTGTGATCGTCATGCGCATGCATCGTTCCGAGTCGCTCCTCATCTCCGTCCTCTCCATCGCCCTCGCCGGTGTCGGCGCCGCGCAGGAGATGATGGAACCGAAGCCGCACGCCGAGATGGCGAAGTTCGACGCGCTGATCGGCGCGTGGGAGGGCGAGGGCGTCTACCGCGAGGACGCCGCTGGCCAGCCGATGCCGTGGAAGGCCGTGATGGTCTACTCGCGCATCCTCTCGGGCTTCGCCGTGCAGGAGGACCTCGTGATCGACGTCGGCGCACCGACGAAGCTCACGATGCGCAACGTCTACGGGATCGACCAGGGCAGCGGGGACTCGCTCGCGCTGGGGCTCTCGAACCAGGGCCAGGCCTCGCTGATGGACTGGGCCTTCCCGAGTGCCGACAAGTTCATCGTCTTCGGCGCCGACCGCACGCAGATGGGCATCGCCGTCGGCCGTACGGTCCTCTCGATCGGCAAGGACGGCCTCACGATGGCCCACGAGGGTTGCCGCGACGCGGGCAAGTACTTCACGGAGGTCGAGGGCAAGTTCAAGCGCATGGCCTCGGCGCCCGAGCTCGGTGAACACCCGGCCTTCGTCGGCACGGAGGTCAGCGCCGAGATGAAGGCGATGATGCCGATGGGCGGCAAGTGGAACGTCGCGGGCACGATGGTCATGGCGCCGGGCATGGACGCCATGCCGATCAAGGGCACCGAGACCTCGGTCGCGCTCTTCGGCGGCCACGCCGTGTTCTCCTCGACGGTCGGCGACGGGCCGGACGGCAAGCCCGCCTACTTCGGCCACACCTACACCGTCTGGAACCCGGTCCGGAAGCGCTACGACGTGATCGGCTTCGACACGATGGGGATGGTGATGCGCCAGACCGGCCTCTGGGCCGAGCCGGGCAAGACCTTCGTCGTCACGGGCATCTCGCTCTGGATGGGCACGCTGAACGCGCAGAGCGCGACCATGCACCTGAACGAGCACGGCATCGAGCGCGTCGTGGCGCACGCCCTCGCCAATGGCCAGCCGTCCTACGAGTGCTTCAACGCGAAGTACGTGAAGGCCAACGGGAACTGACCCATCAGGCGAAGCCGGTCAGGAGGAGCCGAGGCTGCGCACGAGCGCTTCCACGAAGCGATCGAGCGCGGCCTTGGCGTCGTCGGTGCTGCACGTGAAGTCGTTGAGCAGCACGACGAAGACGAGCGGGGGCGCGTCGTCCTGCGCGCGCAGGACGTAGCCGGAGAGGGCCGTGACCGCCGAGATGTTGCCGGTCTTCGCGACCACGCGACGCTCGGCCGGGCCGCCGCGGAAGCGCGAGGCCAGGGTGCCGTCGACGCCCGCGATCGGCAGCGTGCGCACGAAGTCCGCGCGCAACTCGCTGCGCCAGATGCCGGTGAGCAACTCGCCGAGCTGCCGGGGACGCACGAGGTTCAGGCGCGAAAGGCCCGAGCCGTCGGCGATCCGCATGCCGCGCGGATCCACGCCGAAGCGCTTCAGCACCTCCTTCGCGTGGGCCGCGGCCGCCCGCATCCCGCGGTCACCCGGCGCCGCGGCGCGGATGACCTGCTCGGCGTAGAGGTTCTGGCTGACCTTGCCGAGCGTCACGAGGATCTCACGCAGGGGCGGGGATTCGTGGACGGCGAGGATCGTCTCGTCGCCGTAGCGCTCCGGGCGCTCCGGCTGCAGGTCGCGGTCGAGCGCGCGACCCTCGACCTCGATGCCCTGCGCGCGGAGGACCTCGCGGAGCACGACGGCCGCGACGGCGGTCGGGTTCGAGACCGAGAGCCGCTCCGACCACGGCCGCGCGTCCGCGGCGAGCCGCCCGCCGATGCGCAGGCGGTTGCTCGCGCGTTCGCGCCGCGCGAAGGGGCTGACCTGGTCCTTCGCGTCGACGCAGAGGGCCTCGACCAACGTCTCGAAGCACTCACTGGGAGGACTGAGCACGACGCGCGGCGCGGAGCCGGGGGCCGAGGGCAGGAGGGTGATCCGCACGCAGTTCTCGGCGAAGCAGAGGCCGCTCGTCTCCGCGGCGTAGTCCTCGCCCTCGTAGTTCCAGGACCAGCCGTCGCCCATCACCTCGTCGGGCTGGCAGTCGTCGTCGCCGAGCACGTTGCCGCGCACGCGCCGCAGTCCGTGGTCGCGCACCGCCGACTCGACGAGGCGCACGAGCACGGCGCGCGGGTCGTCGCCCTCCTGGCGGGCGCCGAAGCTCGGATCACCGCTGCCGACGAGCACGAGGTCACCGTCGAGCACTCCGTCGCGCAGCGGACCCGTCGCCACCAGTGTCGTGCGGAAGCGGAACTCGGCGCCGAGAGTGGCGAGCGCGACCGCGGTGCTCACGAGCTTCAGGTTCGATGCGGTCATGAAGCCGCGGTCGCTGTCGTGCTCCGCGACGACCCGTTCGTCGGCGAGATCGCGGACGAACACTCCGACGCGCGCGCCCTCGAGAGCGGGATCCGAGCGCAGGGTCGCGAGCGCCGCGGCCGGGTCCTGCGGCAGGCACGAGGCGAGGGAGACGACGAGAGCTGGTACGAACACGACGCGGTTCCTGGACTGGGGCGATCGGATCCCACGCACGTGGCGGCGATCCGCCGCGGCGGTGTCGACGTCGACGGCAGGGCAGAGGGACGGCGTCGATTTTCGCGAACTGGCCGAAAGTCGGACACGGTGCGTTGCCGAAAGAGACGGTGGCAAGGCTGCGCCGCCGCCGTCTCTCGGGACGGGACGCGGCGCGAAGGCGAATCCCCGTGACTGCGATGAAGAACCTCAACTTCCCCGGCCTCCCCCGCATCCTGGTCGTCGACGACGAAGAAGCGATCCGCGAAGGCCTGCGTTCGTTGCTCCAGGGCGAGAGCGTCGCGGTCGAATCCGCCGACGGCCTCGAGGCGGCGCTCGCCCGCATCGAGCAGCGCAGCTTCGACGTCGTGCTCTTCGACGTGCACCTCCAGGGCTCCGGTGGCCTCGAGGTCGTGTCGCGCCTGCGCCGCCGTGCGTCGCCGCCGGACGTGATCCTGCTCGCCGGTTACGGCACGCAGGCGAACACCGTCGAGGCGATGCGCACCGGTGCGTTCGACGTGATCGAGAAGCCGATCCACCGCGATCGGGTGATGGCGACGATCCGCCGCTGCCTCGAGATGCGCCAGGCGAGCCGCGAGCTGACCTGGGCGCAGGAGCGCCTGCGCGATGCGACCTCGACCGAGCTCCTCGGCCTGTCCCCGTCGATCCGCGCCCTCGAGCAGCGCATCGAGGAGGTCGCGCAGTCGCCCGACACCACCGTGCTGATCGCAGGTGAGCGGGGGGCCGGCAAGGAGCTGGTCGCGCGTCGCATCCACGAGAGCTCGGTCCGACGCCACGGACCCTTCGTGATCGTCAACTGCGCCGCCCAGACCGAGAACCTGCTCGAGTCCGAGCTCTTCGGCCACGAGGCCGGCGCGTTCACCAACGCCGGCCGCGAGGGCAAGGACGGCCTCTTCGCGCTGGCCGCGGGCGGCACGCTGTTCCTCGACGAGATCGGCGAGATGGGGAAGGCGCTGCAGGCGAAGCTGCTGCGCGTCCTCCAGGAGCGCACCTTCCGCCGCGTCGGCGGCGTGCGGGACATCGCGGCCGACGTCCGCATCGTCGTCGCGAGCACGAAGGACCTGCGCAAGGAGGCCGAATCCGGCCGCTTCCGCGAGGACCTCTTCTTCCGCCTCAACGTGATGACCGTCGAGGTGCCCGCGCTGCGCTCCCGCGCGCAGGACGTGCCGCTGCTGGCGCACTTCTTCCTCGACCAGTACGCGCGACACCTCGGCAAGAACCTCACCGGCTTCACCGAGGAGGCGACCGAGACGCTCTGCGAATACGAGTGGCCCGGCAACGTCCGTGAGCTGCGCAACGTCATCGAGCGCGCGGCCATCGCCTGCGCCGGTGGGATGATCGACGAGTGCCACCTGCCCGCGTTCAGCGGCGGACCGCTCGACGGCAGCGACGAGATCGCGCGCAACCTGATCGTGCTCGACGGCAACGACTGCTCGATCCGGTCGCTGGAGAACCAGCTCGTGCGCAAGATCCTCGAGGCGACGAACTGGAACATCAGCCGTGCCGCGGCGATGCTCGGCATCAACCGCACGACCCTCTACAACAAGATCCGCGTCTACGAGATCGGGCAGCGTCCCGGTCGCGAGGCGGTCGAGGTGTCGTGATTCGCGACGCCCGTCCGGCCGGAGGCTCCGCGCGACTCGTCGCGTCGAGCTTTCGCTGACGGCGCTCGCGTGCCGAAGAGGGAGACACGACAGGGTGTCGGATCCGGAGTGATCCGCACCCCGGAGGTGTTCGGTGACGGAGAAGATCGAGCTCGGCGACAACCCCTTCGGTGCGTTCGTCGGCACGAGTGCCGACGCATCGGCGGAGCCCAAGCAAGACGTGCTGTCCGAGCTCATGCAGCTCGGCGACACCGCGTCGTCGACACCGACCGCGCCGCCGCCTCCGAAGGTGGAACCCGCGGCGAAGGCCCGTCCGGTCGCCATGGAGCCGCTGCGCTTCGATGCGCCGCGGCCGTCGTCGGCGCCCGCGGTGGGCGAGTCCCACGAGCAGGTCGAGCTCGATCGCGCGGAGCTCGAGCAGCTCGCGCGCGAGTCGCTGCGCGCGCCGGGCTTCGCCGCCGAAGCGGCGACCGCACCGGTGTCCGAACCCGAGGCGCCACCGCGCGTCACGCCGGCGCCGAGCGAGCCCGCCGCGACGATCCGTCCGGTCGAGACCGCGACGCCGAGCGCGGCACCCGAGGCGGTCGCCGTGCGCGAGGCGGCGCTCCCCGGAGTGCGGCCGCCGGAGCCGATCGATCAGCGGAAGCTGTGGCTGCTGCGCATCCTGCTCGCGAGCAACCTCGCGATGATGCTCGTGATGCTGCTCCTGCCGCATCCGATGGAGACGCGTTCGGAGTACGTGCCGCCGGGTCCGTCGAGTTCGGCCGAGGAGGGTGTGCCGCGCGTCGTCCGTTCGTCGGGCAACCCCGGACCAGCCGCCGCGCGCAACCAGCCCGAGCCCTTCGTGCAGGCGCCGCGCCCGCAGACGTTGGGCATGCCGAACGACCCGCAGTACGAGCGTGCGTTGCTGCAGGCGCTCGAGGGCGACTTCGCCGGGGCGAGCGCCTCGCTGCGCGCCTTCCTCGCCGCTCACCCGGGACTCGACCCCGCACTGGAGCGGCTCGTGCACGCGCATCTCGCGTATTACCTGCGCAAGTCGGGCGAGGTGTCGGGTGCGATCGAGCACGAGACGAAGGCCCGCCAGATGAGCGGCCGCGCCTTCCTCCCTGAGGAGCTGCTGCGGACGGCGCGTGAGGCCGAACTCCGCGGCGATGGCGACGGCATGCGCCGCGCCTACGCCCAGTTCCTCCTGCAGGAGGAGCAGTTGCCGCCCGCGCTGCGCGCGTTGCTCCAGGAGGCCTACCTCAAGCTCGGCGACGCCTACCGCGTGGAGGCCGAGCGTGCCGAACGCGGTGCGGCGACGAAGCCCGAGACGGAGCGAGGAGCTCGACGGTGAAGCTCGGAGTCCTGTTCGCCGTCGCCATCCTGCACGGGGCCGTGTCGGTCCCGTCGGATCCGCTCTTCACCGTGCACGACGACGGCAAGTCGCGCACGGTGTCCGCGAATCGCGCCGCCGTGCCCGGCGACATCGCGATGCGGGAGCTGGCGCGCGAGATGGGCTGGACCCTGCGCTACCACGCGACGGCCTTCGAGAAGCACCTGGCCGACTCGGTCATCGACCTCTCGTTCGCGGCGCGTGGTCCACGCACCGTGGCGAACCTGATCGCCGTCGCCGCAGGCACCGACGTGGTGTTCGTCGATCGCGAGGTCGATGGGCGCACGGCCACCGAGCTGATCGTGGTCGCGGTGCCGGACCCGTCGGCCGAGGAAGGCCGGCGTCGTCTGCGGGAGTGGGCGATCGAGTGGTACCGCACCTTCCTCGACGAAGACACCCGCGGTGGGAGCGAGCGCCTGGCGGAGGCGCTGCGCGTGCGCATGCAGCTCTCCGATCTGCTGCGGAAGCAGGGCTCGCTCGTCGAGGCGGCCAGCATCCTCGAGAAGCTCTACGAGATCGCACCGGAGCACGACTACGTGCCGGCGGCGTTGCTGCGCATGGCGCAGTGCTGGTTCGAGGCGGGGCCCGAGACCTGGCCGGACGCCGAGCGACGTGCGCGCGACCTCACGCGTCTGCACCCCGCACGGCCCGAGGCCGCACAGGGCACGATCCTGCTCGGTCGCATCCTGCTGGCGGAGGGTCGCTGGTCGGAGTGCGTCGCGACGCTCGAACGCCACACGCTCACGCTCGCGGGTGCGCCGGAGATCGTCGATCTCTACCTGCTGATGGGCACGGCGCAGTTCCGTCTGCTCGATCCCGACGCCGTGCTGCGCACGCTCTCGACGCTCGAGGACGGACGCAAACCCGAGCAGTTCGCCGCGGAGCAACGCGCGGACTGGCTGTTCCTGCGCGGCTATGCGGCCGCGGAACGAGGCGACGGCAAGCGCGCCGCGCGCATGCTCGAGCAGTTCATCGCCGCGACGCCCGAGAAGGACGAACGCCGCGCCATCGCCTTCGTGCTCCTCGCGAAGGCCTACCTCGTGGAGCAGCGCTACCTGCAGGCGCGGGCGTCGGCGCTCGCCGCGCGACGCGACCGCGCCCTGCTCGATCGGACCTGGAGCCGTGCGTCGAGCGAGGTCTGGGCCTCGACGGCCTCGGCGCTCGGCGAGGAGGATCGCGCGCTGCTCGAACTCGAGGTCGAGGTGCGCCACGAGCCGGATGCCGATCCGGAGCTCGTGCTGTTCCTCGCGAACCTGCTGCGCGAGCACGGGCGACACCAGCGCGCGCTCGGCATGCTCACGAAGATCGAGGCGCGCGGGGACGACTTCGGCGATCGCGGCCGACTCATGCGCGTCGAGACACTGTTCGAGCAGTCGGTCGCGGGCGGGACCTTGCCGCGCTTCCCCGCGGCGGCGATCGAGATCGCGCCGACGATCGTGGATCCCGTGCGCCAGCGGCGCGTCGCGGAGCTCGTCGGCATCGTCTACGAGCGTCTCGGCCAGACCGAGAAGGCCGCGGACGCCTTCCGCGGTGTGCTGCGATGAACGTCGCGTCGTCGTGCCGTGGCGGGTTCGGACTCGCGTTGGCCATCGCGTTGACCGCGCCGCTCTGCGCGCAGGGCGACGCGCGGAACCGTCCAATCGGTTCGCGCACCGTGACCGGACTCGAGTCGCGTTCGATGGAACTCGAGCGCCACACGAGCGAGCTGCGCGATCTGATCGAGCGACACGGACGCGGCGAGGACATCTCGCGCTCGCGTTGGCTCGATCTGGAGGATGCGCGCGCCACGCAGACCGAAGATGCCCAGCGCAACCTCCAGCACAGCGAGGCCGATGCCCGGGCCCTGCGCGAGGAACTCGCGCGCCTGCGCGCGCTGCGCGAGGAGCGCCGCAGGACGGCGGAACGGCTGGGTGCCGGTGACACGCTGCCTCGCGCGGAGGAGCTCGATCGCGCTCCGCGTCCCGGCAGTCCCGAGGCGCGGTCCGCGACGCCCGTCGCGCCGACGCCGGCCCCCGTCGTCGACTCCGCCGCTGCTCGCGTCGGGGATGGCGAGGCGACGCGCGTGCTCGGTTCGTCCGACCATCGGCGGGTCGCCCATGCCTTGCTCCGCGCGGGCATCGAGCTCCGCGGTGGGGTTGCGAAGCTCGGCGCCGAAGGTCGCGTGGCCGCAGCGGCCGCTCAGGAGACCGCCGCGCGCGCACGCCTCGAGTCCGCGCGCGCGGAGTTCCGCACGCTCGTTCTGAGCGGTGACGCGACGCTGGAGGATCGCTTCTCGCTCGCGCGATGCGAGGAAGCGCTGGGTGAACTCGACGTCGCGGAGTCGCTCTACACCGACGTGATGGCGCGCGACCTGCACCCGCAGCCGGACGGCTCGACGCGTTACGGCGTCTTCGGGCGCTCCGCGGCGACGGCGCGCTCGGTGCTCGCGTGGTCGAAGGAGAGCGGTGACTGGCGGCCGCGGAAGAACGTCGACGAGATCGTGCTCGACGGTCGCTGAGCATCGCATCCCTCCCATGCCGTGGAGGTCTCGGCGCGAAGTCCGCGGCGTCGGCATTCCGCCGGAGATCGTCGGCCTGCCGTCCGTGCCGATCCCGTTCGCGAGCGAGTGACCTTCGCTTGACGCGGTACTCGTGTCGGACACGAGAATGCCGCTCCCTCGCTCTCGCCGCGGCGTCCCGTTCCGATCCCTCGAACTCGTCGGGTCGTTCAAGAGTGTCGCGGGGAGCTGTCGAACCTCTGCGCAGTGATGACCACCCTCGAACCGCGACTGCAGCAATGTGAAACGGCCACGCTGTCGATCGCGACACCGGCGCCCGACCGCCTGCGATCGTGGCCGAGTCCGCGACGTCCACTCCTGCGTGAGATCGTCGACTTCTTCGCGGTGCTGGTGAATCGCTCCATCGACTCGTTGCCGCTCGCCCACGCCCTCCACCGGCGGGCGCTCGCGCGGCTCGAGTACACCGAGGTGCCGCTCGCCGTCGGCGCGCGCGCCGATCTCGATGGGCTGCGCATCGCGTTCCTCACCGACCTCCACGTGGGGAGCTTCCTCGACGAGGCCACGCTGCTCGGCATCTGCGAGGACGTGGTGCGGCAGAAGCCCGACCTCATCTGTCTCGGCGGCGATCTCGTGAACTCGCGTCCCGAGGAGATCGAGCTGCTCGACGGACCGCTGCGCGCGCTGCGCGCTCCGCTCGGCGTCTACGCCGTGCCCGGCAACCACGATCACCGTTGGATCGCGGACATGGGCGCGTGGCAGGACTACCTCGAGTCCCGCGGGGTCGAAGTGCTCGCGAATCGCGGGCGCCGCATCGCGCGGGGCAGCGGGAGCTTCTGGCTCTGCGGCGTCGACGATCTCACCGACGGCCGACCCGACATGCGGCGCGCGCTCGTGGGGCGTCTGCCGGGTGAACCGACCGTGATGCTCGCGCACCAGCCCGACCACTTCCCGGAGGCCGCGGGCTTCGGAGTCGACCTCGTGCTCTCCGGCCACACGCACGGTGGGCAGGTGAAGCTCATGGGTTGGGCGCCGATCTCGCACACGCGACACGGCTTCGTCGACGGTGGATTCGAGGACAACGGCAGTCGGCTCTACGTGAGCCGCGGGGTCGGCACCACGGTCCTGCCGCTGCGCGTCGGCACGCGACCCGAGATCCCGTTCATCCGCCTCGTTGCCGCGCGCGCCGCGACGTCGGGCTGCTGATCCGGGTCAGGGTTCCCGCGCGCGCTGGCCGGCGCCGGCTTGGCGCGCCGCGTCGATGACCCGACGATGCCGCGCCCGGTCTCGATGCCGCCGCTCGCCCGCACCGTCGCCCTGCGCCTGATCGCCATTCCGCCGACTCTCCTCGGCGTGAGCCTCGTCGTGTTCCTCCTGCTCGACCTCGTGCCGCTCGACCGCGCGGAGGTCGAGCTCGGCGGCGGCGAGAGCACGCGTTCGATCGCGGAGCGCGCGGAGGCGGTGCGTTCGTTGCGCGCCCACTACGGGATGCTCGATCCGATCACGGGCGAGCCGCTGCCCTGGCACACGCGTTGGTTCGAATGGCTCGATCACGCGCTGCGGCTCGACTTCGCTCCGCCGGGCCAGACCGCGGCGGAGTTCCGCGTGCGCTTCGGGCGCGCACTCGCGGTGAGCGCGTTGCTCGGCGTCACGTCGCTCCTGGTCGCGCTCGCGCTCGGGATCCCACTCGGCTGGTGGCTGGGTCGACGCGTCGGAACCCGGCGCGAGAGCCTGGCCTCGACCACGCTCGTCGGACTCGGTGCCCTGCCCGAGTTCCTCGTCGCGACCTTGCTCGCGCTGCTGTTCGGCGGCCCGCTCCGCGAATTGGTCCCCGTCGGCGGTCTGCGTTCCCCGGGCGCCGATGGCTGGTCGGCGCCGCGGCAGATGCTCGATCTGTTCGCGCACCTGGCGCTGCCCGTCCTCGTGCTGGCGATCGGGCCATGTGCGTGGATCGCGCGACTGCTGCGGGCGTCCTGCGCGCGCACGGCACGGCAGGACTTCGTCCACGCGTTGCGTGCGCTCGGCACCCCGGAGCGCGTGATCGGACGCTGCGTCCTGCGCAACTCGCTCAGCCCGCTCTGGGCCTTCCTCGGCGTGCTCGTGCCGTGGATCCTCGGCGGCGCGGTGGTCGTCGAGAGCGTCTTCGGAATCCCGGGCTTCGGTCGCCTCTCGCTCGATGCCGTCCGCGCGCGCGACCCGTCGTCGATCCTCGCGGCGACCCTGCTCGTCGCGAGCCTCGTCTCGGTGGGCGGCATCCTGGGCGACGTGCTCCATCGCCAGAGCGACCGCCGCGTGGTGCTCGGATGAGGTCCATCGCCACCGGCCTGCTCGCGCTCGTCGCGCTGCTCGCGCTCGTCGGGCCGTTCCTCGCGAACGACGTCCCGCTGGTCGCGCGTGTCGACGGGCGGTGGCGCTTCCCGGCGTTCGAGTCGCAGGGTGGCGGCTTCGCGTCGGCGCCGGACGGCGGCGCCTGGAAGGACTGGTGGCTCACACGGCCCGTCGATGGGCCTGACTTCGCGGTGATGCCGCCGTGGCCCCACGGCCCGTTCGAGGTGCACGCGCGGGCGGTGCTCGAGGGTCCGAGCCGCGCGCATCCGCTCGGAGTCGACGATTCCGGACGCGATCAGCTCACCCGGCTCCTGCACGGCGCACGGACGGCGCTCCTCGTCGCGCTCGGCGCGGTCGTGCTGTCGGTGACCATCGGCGTGGCGATCGGCGGGCTCGCGGGACTCGCCGGCGGGCTGGTGGATGCCGTCCTGCTGCGCGTGATCGAGCTCTTCGCGAGCTTCCCGGCGCTGCTCATCGCGCTCGCGTGCGCGTCGCTGTTCGGCGGCTCGTTGCTCGCGGTCGTGGTCGTGCTGGCGATCGTGCAGTGGACCCAGGTGGCGCGGGTCGTGCGCGGCGAACTCCTGAGCCTGCGGTCGAGGCCCTTCGTCGAGGCGGCGCGGGGCTTCGGCATCGGGCCGGTTCCCCTGCTGCTGCGCCACGTGCTCCCGCAGCTGCGCGGACCGCTGGCCGTGACCTCGGCGTTCATCGCGGCCGATGCGATCCAGGTGGAGTCGGCGCTGTCGTTCCTCGGACTCGGCGCGTCGTCCGTGTCGTGGGGTGCCATGCTCGACGCCGGCCGTGCGCACGCGTTCTCGGGCGCGTGGCACGCGTGGTTCTTCCCCGGCCTCGCGCTCGCCGTCACCGTCGTCGGACTCCACGGTCTCGCCAATCGACTCGGTCGCATCCCGTCGCGTGCACTTCGCCCGGAGTCCGCCGCATGCCGATGATCGCGTCGTTGGCGACCCGTGAACTCGCGCTCGACGTCGTGCTCGTGGCCCTGGACCTCCTGGGCCTCTTCGTCGGCGCGCGCCTGCTCGGCAGGCGCGGGATGGAGGACTCGGGTTTCCTCCGCGACGCCGCGCTGATCGTCGGCTTCGGCGTCGCCTGGACCCTGGCGACCACGCTGCTGGTGTACCTCGGTCTCCACACGCGCTTCGGCGCCATGCGGGCGGCGACGCATGCGGTGGTCTTCGTCACGGCGCCGTTGGCGATCGGGCGCGGCGTGCTGCGCTGTCTCGGCGGGAGCGTCGGCAGCGGCGTCGTCGGGATCGCCGGTGGGCTCGTCGTGGCCGCCATCTACGCGTGGGCCCACCTCGTCGAACCCTACCGGCTCGAGGTGACGACCCATCGGATCGCCACCCCGCGCGCCGCGCGGCTCGCGCGCCCGGTGACGGTCGCGCTCGTCGCCGACGTGCAGACCGACAGGGTGGGAGACTGGGAGCAGCACGTCTTCCGCGTCGTGGCGGATGCCCGCCCGGATCTCATCCTCTTCGCGGGCGACTACGTGCAGCGCGCCGATCGCGAGCGCTTCCGCGAGGAGTGCGCGAAGTTCCGCGCCGCCGTCGAGCGGATCGAACCGTGGCCGCCGCTCGGCGTGCTGGCGGTGATCGGCGACGTGGACCCCGACCGCACGATCTTCTCGGGCACGCGGGTGAGGTTGCTCGAGGACGAGGCGGTGATCGCGGGCGCCGGACTCCAGGTCGTCGGCCTCACGCTGGCGAGTTCGCGGCGTCCCTTCGACGAGGCGTTGCGCGCGCGGATCGAGGCTTTCGACGGCTACTCGATCGTGCTCGGCCACGCGCCCGACTACTCGATCCCCGTGATCGCGAATCGCATCCGCACGGAAGCGCTGCTCGTCGCCGGCCACACGCATGGCGGTCAGATCGTCGTGCCGGGCTTCGGGCCGCCGATGACCCTCAGCCGCGTCCCACGGCGCATCGCCGCGGGCGGCATGCACGAGTTCGGCGAGGCGCGGGTGTGCGTCAGCCGAGGCACGGGCATGGAGCGCGGCATGGCTCCGCGCGTGCGCCTGTTCTGCCCGCCGCAGCTCGTCTTCTTCCAGATCGGGCCATCGGTCGGCGGGGACTGACCTCGGCCGGCGTCGGGTTCACGCCCTCAGCGCAGCGCCTTGCTCAGCTCGAGCAGGCGCTCGGCGGTCGTCGCATTCACGGCGGCGGGCTTCTCGGGATCCACGAGGGGCGAACCGATCGCCAGGATGCGCTGCAGGGCGAAGCTCGCCGCGTGCAGGGAGTGCGCCGGCGCGGCATCGTCGCGGAGGATGGCGACGAGCGCCTTCGCCACCTCGGGACGATTGCTGCGGGCGAGCGCTTCGATCACGTCGTCATCGAGGACGGGACGCGTGAGCTCGCGTCGGATCTCGTCGGATTCCGCGCGGCGCGCGAGGTCGAGTGCGCGCGTGGAGACCTTGTTCTCGCGTTCCTCGACGAGCTCGAACACCTTGTCGACGTTGTCGCGGAACTCCGCGCCGACCGCGAGACTCAGCACCTGACGGAGGATGGACTCGTCGCGCTCCGCATTCACGCATGCGCCGCGGCCGGCCTTCGCGAGCCGGGCGAACGACCGCTGCACGTCGCGCTCCGCCTGACCGCGCGTGTCGCTGGACGTGATGATCGCGTGCACGTACCCGTTGCCGTCCTGACAGAAGCGTCGCACGCGACGCTCGAGTTCGCCTTCGGTCTCGCGATGCGCGGGAGCATCGCCGATCACCACGATGACGCGACGCGCCCGGCGTCCCCAGCTCTGCTTCATCGCCACGTCGAGCGCCTCGAGCACCGCTTCGGGTCGATCGCCACCACCGTCGGCATCGACCGTCTGCACGAAGGCGAGCGAGCGGTAGAGGTCGCGGTCGAGCGGCACGCTGCGCGTGAGGTAGTCCTCGCGCTCGCCATGGTCGCGGTATGTGACGACGCCGATGCGTGCATCGGGCACGAGAGCGTGCAGCGCTCGCACCATGCGGGTCATGCGCTGCTTCGTCGCCTGGAGCACCGGGCCCATCGAACCGGTCGAGTCGAACGCGAAGACGATCTCGAGCCCCGAGAGTCGCAGTCCGGCCACGGTCTTGCGGAAGCCGGCGCTGAAGCGCTGTCCTTCGCCCTTGCCGAAGATGTCGCCGGCGGCGCTCTCGCCCGTGATGCGCTCGAACATCGCGTTCGAGTCGCCGAGCGCCGCGATGGCCGCGGCGTCGAAGGGCTCCGGGTTCTCGAGCGGCGGTGCCTCGTTCAGGATCGGCTGCGGCTCGATCTCGGGAGCCGGCGGCTCCTGCACCTCGAGCTCGGGTTCGGGTGCATCGGGCGCGAGCGGCGTGTCGAAGGTCCCGTCGGAGTCCTGGATGTCGAAGCGGACGATCGCGGTCTCCTTCGGCGGCGGCGGCGGCAGCAGCACCCAGAGCAGGAGGAAGACGAGCGCGTGCAGCGCGATCGACAACGCGAACCACGGGGCCCGGCGCAGCTCGTGCGCCATGAGTTCGGCGAAGCCGCTCTCGCCGTGGCGCGGAGGATGGGCCGGCTCGTCCGCCACGATGCCGAACTCCAGGCGCAGGGCGCCGATCGCGAGCGTGGCGCCGGCGGAGAGCGTGGTGTCGCCGCGCACGCGCGTGCCGTCGGCGAGGGCGAGCTCGGCGTCGCCGACCGTCTCGACGATGAAACGGCCGCGGTGGAAGCAGAGCGTCGCGTGCGAGGGCGCGATGCTCGCATGCACGAGGCGCACGTCGGCCTGTTCACCCGAGCCCAGGACATGGATGCGATCCGCTTCGAGCGCGATGCGCCGGCCACCGACCTCCAGCCACGCGACCGGCGTTTCGGCTGCGGCCTCGGACGTGATCCTCATGCGAGACCGCCCCGTGGCCGTGGCGCCCGACCGCGCTCCGTTCTGTCCGCTGCTCTGCACGTGTCCTTCATCGGCATCGCCGCGCCGTTCGGGCAGCACCTCGCCGGGCTTCGTCGCCTCGCTCCGGATCATTCATGGACGGCCGCTTCGCTGCTCCGGAGCTCCGTGCGCGTGGCTCTCGCGTGTCCGGGGGCGATGGCGTGGCTAGTCTAGCCGGCCATCGCGGGTGACCGGCGCGCCGACGCGAGGCTCGCGGGTCGCGCGCTGAACCGCGCCGACGGTCGTCGGTCACGGGTCCGGGCGAAGCTCCACAGCACACGACATGAGTCTCCGCATCATCGGCGGCGAGTTCCGCGGGCGCGTTCTCCGGTCGCCGAAGGGGGTCCAGACGCGACCCCTCCTCGGCCAGGCACGTGAGGCGATCTTCGACATCCTCGGCCCGCGCGTGCAGGGTGCCGAGGTCTGGGACCTCTTCGCGGGGACGGGTGCCACCGGGATCGAGGCCCTGTCCCGCGGTGCGGAGCGCGTGACCTTCGTGGAGAAGGCACGCCAGGCGATCGACGTCCTCCGCGAGAACCTCGAGATGCTGGGCGAGGCGGCGCGCGCGCGCGCGCGCGTCGTCCGCGGGGACGCCTGGGAACCGCAGCTCGCCGCGGAGGACGGGTCACCGCCCACGCCGCCCGACCTGATCTTCCTCGACCCCCCCTACGCGCTCGTCGCCGAGGACCCGAGCCGCGCCGTGCATCGCGCCCATCAGCTCCTGGCCAGGACCGCCCCGCGCGGGATCGTCTGCTTCCACTTCGAGGGCGCGCTGCTCGACGAGGACGACTTCGACGGCCGCGTCGACCTGAGGCGCTACGGCCGGTGCAGCATCGCGCTCCTGCGGCGCGCGACGGAGGACGTCGCGGCCGAGGGGACGGCGCCGGAGGCGGGGAATCCGTGATGCCGCCGGCTCGCCCGCAAGGGCGGGTCAAGCGGGGCGAGTCCTTTCGCCGATAGCTCCCTCCGAGCCGGTGGGTGCGGCTCTCGATCGATGCCGCGCCCGTCACGCAACGAATCCGAAGGGAGCCATGAAGAGAGTCCTGTTCGCCGCCGTGTGCCTGTCGATGCTCGCCCCTGCGACCGCGCAGGGTCGACTGATGGACCCCGACGCGATCGTCGTCGACGTCGATCTGGACACGCTCCGTCGTGCTCCGGAGGCGTTCATGAACGTGCGCGTCCGGTTCGATGTCCAGTTCTGCTCGCTGGGCCGGATCTGGAACCCGTTCTTCACGAGGTTCGTCCCGAGCGAGTACGCCAACTTCTATGCCTGGTCGGGCACGCAGCCGATCTGGCAGCGCGACAGCTACGAAGACGTGTTCGGCATGCTGTTCCTCGCGAAGTCGAACGCGCAGCTCGCCGACCTCTACAAGTTCCGCACGTACGAGCGCCTCACGCTCGAGGGCATCGTGCAGAACACGTTCCAGGGCAACCCCTGGATCGAGATCCTCACGATGACGCCCATCCAGGGTCGCGTCGACACGCCGACGCTCGCCCACCTCTACCGCGCGCAGCTCCACATGGAGAAGCGGGAGTGGCAGAAGGCGATCTCCGAGCTCTCGCTCGCGCCCGCGATCGAGCAGCCGACCCACGTGATGGCCGCGATCAACAAGAACCTCGGCCTCTGCTACCTGCGCACGGGTGAGTCCTCGAAGGCCGCGGTCTACCTCGCGACGGCGGATCGCCTCGCGGATGGTCGCGACGTCGAGACGAGCCGACTGGCGCAGGCCGCGGTCCAGGACCCGGCCAGCCAGCTCGACCGCGCGGTCGATCGCAGCAAGATGAGCGAGACGAACCGTCCGCTCTGGGAGGCCTTCGACGACGTCGCGGGCCAGCCCCAGGCGAACCCGACCGGTCAGCCCGCGAAGCCGCAGCGCTGATCGGTTCGCGCGGCGCGGGGGTCCCGGCGATCGAGGTCCGGGCCCGGCGCCGCCGACGCGAACGAGGCATCGACGACGTCGGACGGCGCCCCCGCGGACTCTCCGGGGGCGCTCGCACGTACTCGCGGGTTGCGGTGGGAGGGGCCGGGGTGAAAACTCTTCGCCCCCTCCGCGTTCGGCCGGCCTCCCCGTCCGGACTCCTCCCGCACCGTGACCACGACCCTCGCGCCGGCGCCGGCAGTCCGCACCGCGGGCTCGGCCTGGCTCTTCCGATTCGCCGCCGTCCTCGCGGTGCTGACGTTGCTCCTCATCAAGTGGGGCGCGTTGGTCGTGAGCTCGGGATCGGGGATGGCCTTCCTCGACTGGCCGCTCTCGCGTGGCTCGCTCTGGCCGCCGGAGATGACGAACAACGAGCTGCTCGAGCACGTGCACCGCGTCTACGGCGCGGTCATCGGAGTCTCCGCGCTCGTCCAGTGGCTCTGGACCTGCCGGATCGATCCACGCGGCTGGCTCCGCCAGCTCACGTTCGGGTTCGGGGTCCTCGTCCTCGTGCAGGGTCTCTTCGGTGCCCTCGGCGTGCTGAAGGGCGAGGCCGGCGGCGTCACGCACCCGGTCATGGCGACCGTGCACGGCGTGCTCGGGCAGGTGACCCTGTGCCTCCAGGTGTTCATCGCGTTCGCGCTCTCGTCCGCCTTCGGGGTCAGGACCGTCGCCGATCGCGACGCCGTGCTCGGCACGCGCAAGCTGGCCAGGACCGCGCTGATCGCGGTGTTCGTCCAGCTCGTGATCGGGGCCATCTTCCGCCACACCAACGTGCAGGGCGTGCTGTGGGTGCACATCACGATGGCGCTCGTGGTGTCGGTGCTGATCCTGCTGGCGGCCGCGCACTCGAGCGCGCGCTTCGGTGACGTGGTGCCCGCGTTCCGCCGCACGGCGATCTGGTTCTACGCACTCCTCGTCCTCCAGCTCACGCTGGGCTTCGTCGCGATCGCCGTGCGGAAGTTCAAGGACTCGAGCAGCATCGACGAGCCGGTGCAGATCCTGCTGGTGTCGTCACACGTCCTGGTGGGAGCGTCGATCTTCGCGCTCGCCACGCTGCTCGTCGCCCGGGCGCAGCGCAACCTCTCGCCCCGGGTCGAGAGCACGTGATGGCGACCGCCGACAGCGAGGCGGAGTCGCCCGGGGCGACGTCGCGCCTGCGGGCCTATCTCGAACTCGGCAAGCTCCGGCTCTCGAGCCTCGCCGTGTTCGCGGTCCTCGCGGGGCTCTGGCTCGGCTCCCCCCCGATGGTGACGCCGTCTCTGCGCCTCGCCTTCTGGACCACGCTCGGTTCGCTCCTCATCGCCATCGCCGGCAACGCGCTCAACATGTACTCCGAGCGCGACGTCGACCCGCTGATGGAGCGCACGCGGCATCGCCCCTTGCCGACGGGCCGCCTCTCGCCCTCGCAGGTGCTCGTCTTCGGATCGACCTGCGCGGCACTCGGTCTGCTCGTCCTCGCGATCGAGACCAACGGGCTCGCGACCGTGCTCTGCGGCCTCGTCTTCGCCTCGTACGTCTTCCTCTACACGCCGCTGAAGCGCGTGACGGAGCTGAACACGCTCGTCGGTGCCGTGCCCGGTGCGTTGCCGCCCGTGGTGGGATACGCGGCCGCGCGCGGCGAGCTCGACGTCGCCGCGGGCGTGCTGTTCACCATCCTCTTCCTCTGGCAGATCCCGCACTTCCTCGCGATCTCATGGCGCTACCGCCACGACTACGCGCGCGGCGGGATGAAGATGCTGGCGGCAAGGGATGCGGAGGGCGTGACCATCCGGCGGCAGATGCTGGTCTACACGCTCGCGCTGGTCGCGGTGTCGCTCCTGCCCTACCGCGTCGGCATGTCGGGCGGTGCGTACCTCGCGAGCGCGGCGCTGCTCGGCGTGGTGTTCGCGGTGCCGGTCTTCTTCGCGGCCGTGCTCCGTTGGGAGTCGGCGATGCGCCAGACCTTCATCGTCTCGATCGTCTATCTCCCGTTGCTGCTCGGCGTCATGGTCCTCGACCGCGCCTGACCGAACGCCGTCGCACGCATGAGCACACCCCAGGAAGCCGCAGTCCACGCCGTCGGTGTCGGTCACCGCTACGGCGAACGCGTCGCGCTCGACGACGTGACGCTGAGCGTCGCCCGCGGCACCGTGCACGGCTTCCTCGGCCCGAACGGCTCGGGCAAGTCGACGCTCTTCCGGCTGCTCGCGACGATCCTGCCGCTGCGCGGCGGGGAGGTGAGCGTGCTCGGCCTCGACCTGGCGCGCGACTTCGCGGCGATCCGCGGGCGCATCGGCGTGGTGTTCCAGTCACCGGCGCTCGACAAGAAGCTCAGCGTGCGCGCGAACCTGAGGTACGGCGGGCAGCTCTACGGCCTGCGCGGCGCCGAGCTCGAGCGTCGCATCGACGCGATGCTCGAGGTCGGCGGGCTCACCGCGCGGGCGAAGGACCGGGTCGGCGAACTGTCCGGCGGGCTGCGCCGCCGCGTCGAGATCGCGAAGGGCCTGCTGCATCGGCCGGAGCTCGTGCTGCTCGACGAACCGAGCACGGGTCTCGACCCCGCCGCGCGCGGCGAGCTGTGGCGCTTCCTCCGCGCGCAGCCGGGGCTCACCGTCCTCTTCACGACGCACCTGATGGACGAGGCCGCCGACGCCGACGACCTGACGATCCTCGATGCCGGGCGCGTGGTCGCGCGGGGCACCCCCGATGCCCTGCGCTCCGAGCTCGGCGGCGATGTGCTGGAGATCGTGTGCGCGGACCCCGCGGGCTTCGCCGCCGAACTCGGCACGCGGCTCGGCATCGCGGCGCGGGTCCTCGGGCGTCTCGTGCGCATCGAGCTGCGTCGCGGGCACGAGCTCGTCCCGCGCATCGTCGAGACCTTCGGCGCGCGCGTGCAGCGCCTGACCCTGGCCCAGCCCTCGCTCGAGGACGTGTTCATCGCGCGCACCGGTCACCGCCTCGTCGGGGAGGACTCGTGAACCTGCTCCTCGCCGCATCCTCGCTCTGGCACCGCGAGATCGTCCGCTTCCTGTCCGACCGCTCGCGGGTCTTCAGTTCCGTCGGCCAGCCGATCGTGTTCTGGCTGCTGTTCGCCGGCGCGCTGCGCGACTCGTTCCGCCCGGGCGGTGTCGGCTACGGGGAGTACTTCTTCCCCGGCACGCTGGCGATGGTCGTCCTCTTCACGGCGATCTTCGCGACGATCACCGTGATCGAGGATCGCAAGGAAGGCTTCCTCCAGGGCGTGCTCGTCGCCCCGGTGCCGCGCGCGGCGATCGCCCTCGGCAAGATCGCGGGTGGAGCGACGCTCGCCGTGCTGCACGGCCTCGTCTTCCAGGTCCTCGCGCCGTTCGCCGGACTGCCCTTCGAGCCCGTCCGGATGCTGCTCGTGCTCGGCGTCCTCGTGCTGCTCGCGTTCGCGTTGACGGCCGTCGGCTTCGCGCTCGCGTGGTCGATGGACAGCACCGCCGGCTACCACGGCGTGATGATGCTGTTCCTCATGCCGATGCTGCTCCTCTCGGGCGCCTTCTTCCCCGCGGCCGGGGCGCACCCCGCGCTGGCGTGGGTCATGGCGGCCAATCCCCTCACCTACGGCGTGGCCCTCCTGCGCCACGCCTACTACGACGCGGCGTCGCCGGCGACCGCCGGCCTCCCGGCGCCCATCTGGTGCGTGGCGGTGACCGTCGCGTTCGCGGTCGGCGCGTTCTGGCTCGGCACCGCGGTCGTCCTGCGTCGCACGGCCCGCGACACGGTCTGAATCCCCATGCTCGCTGCCTTCGACTTCCGCATCCTCGCCGACGTGAACGCGATCCTCAATTCGATCGCATTGATCTTCATCCTCACGGGCCTCTGGGCGATCAGGCGCGGCAACGAGCGCCTCCACGTCCGCATGATGCTCGCGGCGACGGGCGTCTCGGGGCTCTTCCTCGCCAGCTACCTGACCTACCACTTCAACGCGGAGCCGGTGAAGTACACGGGGTCGGGCGTGATGCTCTACGTCTACTACGCGATCCTGATCAGCCACGTGATCCTGGCCATCGTCCAGGTCCCGCTCATCCTGCTGACGATCACCTTCGGACTCCGGGATCGGCGCGCGAAGCACCGTCGCCTCGCCAGGATCACCGCGCCGATCTGGCTCTACGTGTCGTCGACCGGCGTCGTCTACTACTGGATCCTCTACTGGCTGTGAGCGTCCGCGTTGCGGCGACCGCGGCGCATCGATAAAGGAACCCCATGAATTGTCCCTGCGGCAGCGGCTCCGCGTTCGAGCAGTGCTGTGGCCCCTATCTCTCCGGTGAACGGTGGCCCGACTCCGCGGCCACGCTCATGCGGGCGCGCTACACGGCGTTCGCGACGGGCAACGTCGATTTCATCCTCGGCTCGCACGACCCGGCGACGCGCGACGAGCTCGATCGCAACCTGATCGAGCAGTGGTCGAAGCAGTCCGAGTGGCACGGCTTCGACGTGATCGACGTGCAGAAGGGCGGCGTCGACGACGAGGAAGGCAGCGTCGAGTTCATCGCGCGCTACGCCATCCAGGGCAAGGAGCAGGAGCACCACGAGCTCGCCACCTTCGCGAAGGTCGACGGGAACTGGTACTTCATCGACGGCCTCGTCGCGGGCCAGGCGACCTACCGGCGCGAGGTGCCGAAGATCGGGCGCAACGACCCCTGCGCCTGCGGCAGCGGCAAGAAGTTCAAGAAGTGCTGCGGCAAGCCGGGTGCGGCCGTCGCGGGCTGATCGCCCGCGGCCGGGACGCTAGGCCTCCGGCGGCGGCTCGCGTCCGAAGAGCTTCGCGTCGATCGTCCGGCGCGCGCGCCAGAGGATCTTCTGGGCGTTCGCCTCGCTGAGCCCCTCGGCGGCCGCGATCTCCTTCGCGGTCTTGCCGGCGGTCCCGAGTCGCAGGATGCGCTGCTCGCGCTCGGGGAGCTTCGCGATCTCGGCCTCGGCGCGGTCGATCATCTCCCGCCACACCACGATGCTCGCCGGACTCGCTCCCGGTGCCGCGGGGGTCACGTCACCGAGGCTCGACGCCGTCGTCGTCTCCCGGCGCACGTCGCGGCGCTTCGCGAGGTGCTTGCGCACGCGCGCCGTGAGCTTGGCGACGAGGATCGCCTTGACCAGGCCGCGCAGGGCCGCCTCGCCGCGGTACTCGAGCTGGCCTTCGCGGAGGAGGATCTCAGCGACGACCGACTGCGCCAGCTCCGACGGCGTCTCCTTCGCGCGCAGCGGCGCGTGCAGACAGCGCCGCGCCTCCTCGTGTGCCAGCTTCCACACCGCGTCGATGATCCCCCGCAGCTCGCCGTCCCGCGGCGGGTCGGCCGGCGGTTGCTGAGGATCGTCCGCGCTGTTGCCCTCGGCGTTCATCGCGGGCCGCGCATCAGAAGTTGATGCCCATGCCCACTTCGAAGAACACGGCGGGGTCCTGCGTGCCGCGCAGATCGGCGAGCGAGCCGCCACCGATGGCATCGGCCGACCAGTTGTACTGGCCGAAGAGCGTCGAGCCGCCGCGTGCGAAGACGCCGAGGTGGTCGTTGAAGCGCAGCGTCGCCTCGAGGTACGCGCGGAACTCCTGCGTGTTGACGTCGAAGTTCTGCTTCGTGCCGGGCGCGCGGACGTTGTACTCGTCGCCATCCACCTCGACGCCGATCGACCAGATCCACGACGCGTTCGGCGTCCACGAGAACTCGACGTTCCGCGGCAGGGTCATGTCGATGCGGAACGACTCGCTCATGATCCAGGCGATCCCGAAGAGCGGGTACGCGCCGAGCTCCTCGAAGGTCTTGTCCGCGGCGACACCGAACGTGAGGTAGAAGCTCTCGTCCGCGCGCCACATCGCGGTGAGCTCGCCGAAGAACTCCCAGTCGCGGTGGTTGAGCGTGCCGTCGAGGTCGCTGTAGACGCCCGGCATGAACTTGATCTGCATGAGCCAGTCCTCGCTGAGGAACCAGCCGAGGCCGAGCAGCGCGGAGAACTCGTGCAGGTCCTCGTTGCCGGGCACCGGCGACGACGACGTGAAGTCGTAGCGACGCATGCGACCGGTCGCGCCGAGCATCAGCATGCGATCGGGGTCGATCGTGATCGGCAGGTAGGCGTCGCCGCGGAACGACAGCCAGTCGAAGCTGCCGGGATCGCTCTTGATCTCCGTCTCGAGCTGCTGCTCGTAGGCGAGGCGCAGGTTCGGCTGGTAGGGGAACGCGGTCTGCACGAACGAGCCGTGCAGCTGCTGGAACATGTTCGAGACCGAGTAGTCCGGATCGTCCTGCGCGCCGAACAGGAGCCGCGCGCGGGACTTCGGGGCGAAGAGTTCGCCGGTGTCCGAGTCGATCCGCGCGCCCGGATCCGAGGAGCCGACGGGCGCCTGCCCGACGGAGAGCGTCGCGGTCAGGGCGACGGCGAGGGAAACTGCCGCGACCGCGGCGGCACGACGAATGGGTTGGATGCGCATCTTCGTACGGGGGCGCTGCCCGCCCCTCCTGAGCTACTGCTTCGTTCTGCGCGTGCGCCGCTGACCGCGAGCCGGAGCCGGCTTCGTCGGCAGGCTGCGCCCGTGCCTGGGAACAGACCTGATGGGTTCTCGCGAACCCGCTGGGCACCGGCCCGCCCGGCCAGTGTGAGCGCCGCACTCTAGCGAGAGGGGGGGGCCCGCGCCCGCATCGGATTCCGCGCGCCGCGGAAGCGCGGCGCGGGTGGTGAAAGCCGAGGCCCCGGTGCGCAGACTCTCGGGCCCCAAGCGATGCTCCACAGCCTGCACGTCCGAGACCTGGCGCTGATCGGCACCGCCGAGCTGCGCTTCGACCGCGGCCTGAACGTCCTCTCGGGCGCGACCGGGGGCGGCAAGTCGCTGGTCGTCACCGCGATGAAGTTGCTGAGGGGCGAGAAGGCCTCCGCCGAGCTGGTCCGGCACGGCGCTGCCGAACTGCGGATCGACGCCGAGTTCCACCTCGGGGAGGGGCCGCGCTGGGAGCCGGTGCTCGCCCGCGTGCGGGAGGTCTGCGGTGGCCTGCCGCAGGACGCCCCGCTGGTCGTCACACGGATCGTCGATGCGCGAGGTCGCAGCAGCGTGAGGATCGACGGCCGCCCGGCGACCCTCCGCGACCTGCGCGAACTCGGCGAGCACCTCATCGAGATCCACGGCCAGGGGGACAGCCGGGCGCTGATGCGTCCCGAGACCCAGGCCGAGGCGCTCGATGCCTTCGGCGGCACCGTCGCCCTGCGTCTCGCCTTCGGCGCGGCCCTCGCGCGCGCCCGCGCCGCGCGGCAGCGGCTCGACGACGCGGCGGGCAACGCGCGCGAGCGCCTCGCCCGCGCCGAGTTCCTGCGCTTCCAGCTCGCCGAGATGGAGGACATCGGGCTCGAGGCCGGTGAGCTCGAGGCCTGCGAGGCCGAGCACCAGGTGCTCGCCCATCTCGACCGCATGCGCGAGCTCCTGACGACCACGCTGGACGCGATCGGTGACGCCGAGCCCAGCGCGTCGGAGCTCGTCGCCCGCGCGGAGCGCGCCCTGGTCGAGGCGAGTGCGATCGATCGCCGCCTGACCGAAGCGGCGGAGCAGCTCGCCGAGGCGAGGGTGCAACTCGACGAGGCGGCGCGCACGGTCCAGTCCCGTCTCGCCGACCTCGATCTCGACCCCGCGCGCCTGGGCGCGCTGGAGGATCGCCTGGCGACGCTGCGCCGAGCGCTCGCGCGCTTCGGCCCGACCGAGGCCGAGTTCCTCGCGCGGCGCCAGGCCGTCGTCGCCGAGCTCGCGACGCACGACGCGGAGTCGTCGAGCCCGGAGGCGCTCGAAGCCGAACTGCGCGGCGCACTCGACGAACTCGCCGGCGCCGCGCGCAAGCTGCTCCGCGCCCGCCGCAAGGCGGCACCGGCCTTCGTCGCGAACATCGAACGCGAGCTCGCCGACCTCGGCATGGCCGACACCAAGGTCGAGGTGCGGTTCGACGACGAGCTGCCGCCGCCCGCCGTCCTGCTCGAGCGCGCCAGCCCCTTCGGTCCCTCGCCGCTCGACCTCGCGGTGCGCGTCAACCCCGGCGAGCCCTTCACGTCGATGCGCGACACCGCCTCGGGTGGCGAGACGGCCCGCATCGTGCTCGCGATCAAGAAGTGCCTCGCGGATCAGGACCGGGTCCCCTTCGTCGTCTTCGACGAGATCGACGCCGAGATCGGCGGCCGGCTCGGGCTCCAGGTCGGTCGCAAGTTGCGCGACGTCGCCCGCGATCACCAGGTGCTCATCGTCACGCATCTCCCGCAGGTCGCGGCCTTCGCGGACGCGCACTGGAAGGTCGACAAGCTGGTCAAGGACGGCCGCACCTACACGACGGTCGCACGCCTCGATGCGCCCGCCGTCGAGCGCGAGCTCGCCGCGATGTCCGTCGGCGAAGGCGCGGACCCGAGCGCGGTGGCCGAGGCCCGGCGTCTCGTCGCGCGGGCGCGCGGAGGCGAGGCGAAGACCGCTCAGGGCGAGTGAGTCCCGCGGCCCGGCAGGCCCTTCTCCTTGTCGGGGGCCGCGTTGTAGGCGGCCGATCCGCCGCGCGGGATGCTGATCCACCGCCACGCGCTCCCGCGGTGCATGTGCGCGAGCAGCACGATCTGGCCGACGTGATAGGCGAGGTGCGCCGACGAGCGGGCCAGCGCGTCGGCGACGCTCAGCGCGATGCCGCGGATCCTCACCTCACGCGAGAGGTCGGCCTCGGTCAGCCCCGCGAGAGTGGCATCCAGGATGCTCCAGGCCTCGCGCCAGGACCGGAGCAGTTCGTCCTTCGCGTAGCGACGGATCGCGAACTCCTCCTCGCGGTCGCGCCAGGGCTTCTCCCCGTCGCTCGTGAGGAACTCCGTGAAGCGTGAGCGCAGATTGCCGGCGAGGTGGGCCAGCACCATCGCGATCGAATTGCCGGCGGCGGTCGGCTGCGCGTTGAGGCTCGTCTCGTCGGTCTGCTCGAGGGCGCGGTCGAGGATGTCGGCGTAACGGCGGTACTCGATACGGAAGGACTCGAGGCTCATGGCCTCACTCTGGAGCCCGTCTCGCCGCCGGGCAATCCACCGCGCTGCACGGCGGCGAGCGCATGCGCCATGGCGAGCCTCGTCCCGCACCGTTACAAGCTCGCGCTGACCCGAGCGATGCAGCCCCTCAGTCCCGTCGTCCTCGAACGTCGACTCGTCCAGAAGCCCTGGGGCGGGCGTGCCCTGGCGGACTGTCCGGGCATTCCCCTGCCCGCGGATCAGGCGATCGGCGAGAGTTGGGAGCTCTATGACCGCCCGGAAGGCTCGAGTGCCCTCCGCGGCGGCGGCACGCTGCGCGAGCTCATGGAGGCGGATGCACAGGGCGTCCTCGGGTCCCGCGTGGCACCGACCCGCGGCGGCCGCTTCCCGCTCCTCCTCAAGTTCATCGACGCTCGCGAACGGCTCTCGGTGCAGGTGCATCCCGGCGACGAGCAGGCGCGCCGCCACGACGACGAGGGCAAGGACGAGGCCTGGATCGTGCTCCGCACGGGGCCCAAGGCGTCGATCGTGCGCGGCTTCCGGCCCGGGACGGCCCGCACGGACGTCGAGGCCGCCGCCGCGGCCGGTGGCGCCATCGAGGCGCTCCTGCACGAGTTCACGCCCAAGGTCGGCGACGTCGTCCCGGTGCCGCACGGCGTCGTGCATGCGATCGGCCCCGACGTGGTGGTGTTCGAGGTGCAGCGCAACTCCGACCTGACCTTCCGCTTCTGGGATTGGGGCCGCGGTCGCGAGCTCCACGTGGCCGAGGCACTCGAAGCGGTGAGGATCGGCGACGAGGGTCCCGCCACCGCCCTGCCGGTGCCGATCGACCAACGCGGCGACTGGCTGCTGCGCACGCCGCAGTTCCGCGTGCGTCGTCTGCGGTTCGACGGACCCGCCACGATCGGCACCGAGGGTTCGTTCAAGGTGATGACGGTGATCGACGGCATGGCGGCGATCGGCTGGCGCAGCGGTGGAGTCCATCCGCCGATCCCCTTGCGCGCCGGCGAGACCCTGCTCGTGCCTGCAGCGGTACCGGCGGTCTTCGTGTCGCCGATCGGACCGCTGACCTGTTTCTGGATCGACGGCGAGAGAGGCTGAACATGGCGACACGAGGACGAGACGCAGGCCGCAGCTCCGGCAACCGCAGCGCCGGCAAACCGGATGGCCGCAAGCCCGCGGTGCGCAAGCCCGCCGAGCGCCGGGCCCCGGGCGGCAGGCCGCCCAAGCTGCGCGGACAGGTGCGTCTGCGCGACAAGCCCGATCTGCGCGGCGATGGCTTCGGCACCCGGCGGGGCAAGGCCGGTGGGCCCGGCAAGCGGGACGCGGACCGGCGTGGTCCGGGCAAGTCGCGCGGTCCGAAGGCCAGGCGTGCGATCAAGGTGACGCCCATCGCGGCGCCGGCGGCGGAGAGCGATGGCAAGCTCCGTCTCAATCGCTTCCTCGCGTCGTCGGGCGTCTGCAGCCGACGCGCGGCGGACGAGTACATCGTCGGCGGACGCGTCACGGTGAACGGCGAGCCCACGACGCAGCTCGGGACGCGCGTCGACCCGGATGCCGACGACGTGCGCGTCGATGGCTCGCGCGTCCAGGTCGAGCGCAAGGTCTACATCCTCTTCAACAAGCCGAAGGACGTCGTCTGCACGAATGCGACGAACGAGCAGCGGCGGCGCGTCGTCGACTACCTGCCGCAGGTGCGGGGGCGCGTCTACACCGTCGGCCGTCTCGACACGGAGTCGCAGGGCCTGATCCTGGTGACCAACGACGGCGACTTCGCCCAGCACGTGGCACATCCGCGCTACGGCCTCGCGAAGACCTACGCGGTCCTCGTCAGCGGACGGGTCGACGACGAGAAGTTGAAGAAGGCGCGCGGCGGCGTGTGGCTCTCGGAGGGCCGCACGAGCGGCGCGCGCATCGCGATCGAACGCCGTGGACGCGACCGCACGTACCTCAAGGTGTCGATCAAGGAAGGCCGCAACCGCGAGATCCGCCGCATCTTCGCGCAGCTCGAGCACCCCGTGATCTCGCTGAAGCGAGTGCGGATCGGGCCGCTCACGTTGCACGGACTCGGTTCCGGGCGCTGGCGCTTCCTGCACCGCGACGAGGTCGCGGCGCTGATGTCGATCACGCGCGAAGGCGGCGATGGAGCACCGCACGAAGGGAGCGACGAGTGAGTCCTGAAGCGACGGATCCCGACGGCAAGACCTCGGCGAGCGACGACGCGGGCGCGGCGCCGAGCCTCGCGATCCCCAACGCCCGCGAGATCGTGCTCGACAACGGACTGAAGGCGGTCCTCGTCGAACGGCGCGGCCTGCCCGTCGTCGCGACCGCGCTGTTCTACCGGGTCGGTTCGCGCGACGAACGGACGGGCGAGTCCGGTCTCGCGCACTTCCTCGAGCACATGATGTTCAAGGGCACCGACCGCTACGCGAAGGGCGAGATCGATCTGCTCACGAGCAAGCTCGGCGGGAGCAACAACGCGTTCACCGACCAGGACTGCACGGCCTACCACTTCGCGCTCGCGTCCGACCGCTGGGAGACCGCGCTCGAGATCGAGGCGAATCGCATGACCTCGTGCGCGCTGGATCCCGCGGAGTTCGCCGCGGAGAAGCAGGTCGTCCTCGAGGAACTGGCGATGGGTCAGGACGATCCCTGGAACCAGCTCTGGCAGTCCACCGAGGCGCTGACCTTCCAGGTGCATCCCTACCACCGGCCGATCATCGGCTGGCGCGAGGACCTGGAGCGCGTCTCCCACGAGACGATGCGCGCGTTCTACCGCCGCCACTACGGCCCGAACCGCGCCTTCCTCGCGGTGGTCGGCGACATCGACGCCAAGGCCGCCGAGAAGAAGGTGCGCGCGCTCTTCGACGGCATCGCCCCGGTGGAGGAGCGCGGGATCGTGATCGCGGAGCCGCCCTTCCGCGGCGAGCGGCGCGGCATCGTCCGCGCGCCCGGCACGCTCTCGAGGGTCGCGCTGGCGTGTCGCACGTGTCGCGTCGGCGAGCGTGACGACTACGCGCTCGACGTCATCGCACACGTGCTCGCCCTCGCGCGATCGTCGCGGTTGCACCGTCGCCTGGTCCTGGAGGACGAGCTCGCCACGCAGGTCTCCGCACAGAACGAGACGCGGCTCGATCCGGGGCTCTTCTGGGTCGTCGCGGAGCTGAGGCCCGGGGTCGATCCCCAGCGCGTCGAGGCGGTGATCCGCGAGGAGGTGCAGAAGCTCATCGAGGACGGCGTGACGCAGGCCGAACTGCGCCGCGCCCGCATCCACATCCGCTCGTCGTTCCTCTTCGAGGACGAGACGGTGCTCGACTTCGCGATCAAGCTCGGGCGCTACGAGACGCTGTCGGCCGCCGGCTGGCGGCTCGTCGACGCCGTGCTGCCCAGCTACGACGCCATCGATCGCCGCGCGCTGCGCGACACGGCGGCGAGGCTCTTCCCGGCCGAGGGCTGGACCGCGGTCTGGTCGGTGCCTGCCGACCAGCCGATCGCGCGGCCGACCGTGCGGCGCGCCCGCAAGATCGCGACGGCGGCCGCGAAGCCGCAACGCGCGCGCGTCGCCGCCGCGGCGAAGGGCGAGCTGCGCGGGAAACGCAAGGCGAAGGCCAAGGGCAAGGCCAAGGGACAGGTCCAGGCCAGGCGACGAGGCAAGCGATGAAGGCGGTCGAACTCGAGATCGCCGAGCGGACGCTCGCCAACGGCATCACCTGCATCGCCGTGCGCAGCCGCGGCGTGCCGACCTTCGCCGCGACCGTCGCCCTGCGCAGCGGCCAGGTGGAGGAGGGCCCGCGCGAGCACGGCCTCGCCTATCTCACGGGCAGCCTCCTCGAGGAAGGCACGCGGCAGCGCGATGCCGTCGAACTCGCGGAGTCCATCGAGGCCCTCGGCGCCGCGCTCGAGTGCAGCGGCGGCGGAGCCACGATCCACTGTCCGGCGGAGGAGGCGCAGAAGGCGGTGCGACTCCTGCACGAGGTCGTGCTCGAGCCGCGCTTCGATCCGCGCGAGGTCCGCCGCGTGCAGGGCGAGATCGCCGCGGAGATCGACGCCGAGGACGCGGATCCGCGCAGCGTGGCGCGCAAGCGCTTCCGCGCGGAGGCCTACGGGGAGCATCCGCTCGGGCGCCCGCACTACGGCAGTCGCTCCGCGATCGCGGCCTACCGCGCGGCCGACCTCGTCCGCTTCCATCGCAAGTGGTTCGTGCCGCACGACACGATCGTCGCCGCCGCCGGACCGATGGAGACCGAGGAGACCCTCGATCTCCTCGCCAAGACCTTCCGCGCGTTCCGCGGCGAGCGGCCCGAGCGCCACGAGGTGCCGCCGGTCGTCATGCCCGGCGCGCGCCGCGACATCCACCTCCCGATGGACCGCGAGCAGGTCCACGTGATGCTCGGCCACCCCGGCATCCGCCGGAGCGATCCCGACTTCGTCGCGCTCGCCGTGATGGACCACGTGCTCGGCAGCGGCCCGGGTTTCACCTCGCGCATCGGCAAGAAGCTCCGCGACGAGCAGGGCCTCTGCTACTCCGTGCACGCGTCGATCACGAGCGGTGCCGGCCTCGAGCCGAGCCTCTTCTACGCCTACATCGGCACCTCACCCGAGCACCGCCAGCGCGCGATCGACGGCTTCCTCGCCGAGATCCACGCGATCCGCGACACCCTGCCCAGCGCCGACGAGCTGCGCGACGTGCAGGACTATCTGACCGGAAGCTGGGTCTTCGGCCTCGAGCGCAACAGCAACCTCGTCGGCTTCGCCGTGCGCAGCAAGCGCTACGGACTCGGCCCCGACTGGCTCCAGCGCTACCCGGAGCTCGTGCGCGCGGTGACGCGCGAAGAGGTCCAGCGCGTGGCGCGTCTGCACCTCGATCCCGAGCGGGTCGTGGTGGTCAGCGCGGGGGCGGGGACGGCCCGCGCCTGACAGGGCTGCGGTCAGGGGCGACGCACTGCCTGCACAGCCACCACTCAATCGGGCTAGGATCCCGGGATGGCAAGACTCGCATTCCTCGCATTGGCGCTCGTCGCCTTTGCCGTCCCTGCCGCGGCGCAGGCGCCCCTCACCGGCACCTACGAATTGACCAAACCCAACGGCGACCCGATCGAGTCGGGCGCCACGTGGACCTCGGTCATCGTCCCGATCCCCGGCGGCGGCTACCTGGAGTGGTTGTTCCGCACCGCGGAAGGACAGACTGTGCTCGTCCCGGACGAGTGCTGCATCATTTCCCCGCCCGATGACACTGGGGAGCACCAGTGGCAGAACAACCGGGGCACCCAAGGCAAGATGTGGCGTGACTCCAGTGGCCAATTGAAGTCCGAGACGACGACGGGCAGGAACAAGGGCAACGTCGTGCATTACAAGCCGAACTAGGCTGCGCGGCGCGCGGCACGCAGTCGCGGCTTCGCCGTGGCTCTGCCCATGTGGCCCCGCTGCGCCGTGAAGCGGCGACCTGGGCCCGCCGGAACCGGACGCCTCGCAGCCGTCGGCCTGATCTCGAGGAGCCCGCTCTCGAGGTCCGTCGAACCGAGGACGCGGCGGTGTCTTCGCCCCGAGCTTCCCTTCCGGTCCTTCTCAGCCCTTCCGCTTCGGCGGCGTGCGGAAGCCCTTCCTCGCCGTCCGGAGCTCACCCATGCTCGCGGGAGGGTGTTCGAAGCCCAGGGCGAACCAGGGCACGCCGAAGGACTTCATGTTCATCTTCTGGTCGTTCTGGAGGCGCAGCAGGTTGTCGGAGCTGGCGTCGTTGGCCTGCTTGGCGAGGAGGCGGTTGAGCACGGCCATCGCGTCGGTCCGGCGGTTCTCGCGGTTGAGCAGCCAGGCGTAGACGTTGTGCAGGAGCACGTGCTTGCGGTTGAAGGGCAGTGCCGCGGCGAAGATCGCGAAGGCCTCGTCCTTCTTGCCGTCGCGGTAGCGGAGGCTCGCGAGGAGCAGTTGGGCGTCGCCCGAACGTCGGCCCGCGCGCTCCAGGCTCGCGAGCGCTTCCTCGCGGTTGTTGGAGTGGTAGAGGAGGAAGCCGATGTGCGCGTGGAGGTTGCCGGTGAGGAGCGGCACCCAGCGGCCCAAGGGGAGCAGGCTGCGCAGCGTGGCGATCGCGGGCTGCACCATCCCGGCTTCCATCTGGCGTTGCACCTGCTGCATCGCCGGCTCGAGGCGCTTGCGGAGCATCCGGCCGCCGACGAACCAGGTCGCGACGAAGGCGACGAAGCCGAAGAAGGGCCCGAAGAACCAGCCGGCGTCGAGCAGCACGGAGCCGACGCCGACGCACAGGCCGATGACGATGGAGAGGATGGTGAGGTACAGGGCAGTGCGCGGAGACGGGTCCGACGGGTGAAAGGGGGGCGGGGAGGATACGCCGCGCGCGTGCGCCGGGCGAATCCGCGCGCCCGGCCTCAGGTGCCCGCGACCACGATCGCCGCCTCCGACACGATCGCCCAGCCGTAGTTGCAGCCGGCGAAGCCGCATTGCTCGAAGAGCGCGAACCACTGGTGGTACCAGGTCGCGCCCACGAGGGCGCCCTGGTTGGGGATCACGAGGGTGACGGCGTTCTGGAAGGCCTGGCCACTCGCATCGACCGGCATCTCGAGCACGAGATCCGGGTTCGGCCAGACGAGGCAGTTCGCCGGCTGCTGGGGGAGGATTGCGGTCGGAATCGCGACCGGAGCCGGCAGCAGAGAGAGGCCGGTGATCAGCCAGGGGCGCACGATCTGCTGCGCGGAGCTGAAGGTCCGGTTGGGTCCGGAATACGTGACGTCGAAGCTCGCGCCGATGCGCGGCAACCCGCGCGCCCCGATCGCGGGGATCGCTTCACCCGGGACGCTGCACGGCGCGCCGAGCACGGTGAACGACGCGCCCTGCGCGGCGAGCGTGGAGCAGGCGAGCGCGAAGGCGAGAGCGAGCGCGCGGACGAGCCCGAGGCTATTGCGGTTCATGGGGCAGCTTCTTACCGCGTCGGCCGGGCGAGCGGGGCCGGCGGGGATCCGCCCGTCTGGGCGGGGACTGCCGGCCCGGGTCCATCGCGATCCGTCGGAGCGTCGACCAGAGGCTCATGGCGCGGCAGCTCTCGCTCGCGTGCCTCGCGCTGTTCCCGTGGATCGGGACCTTGCCGGCGCAGGACGCCCAGGAACCTCCGCTCGTGCACGGCGTGGTCGCCGTCGACCTGCCCAGCGCGTACGTCTTCCGCGGCATCCTCCAGGAGGACCGCGAGCTCATCGTGCAGCCCTCGCTCGAGCTCGAGGCCACGCTGTTCGCCACCGAGGACGAGGCGGACACCTTGCGTTCGCTGGCCCTGAGCTTCGGTCAGTGGAACTCCATCCAGCGCGGTCCCACCGGGCACGACGCGGGCGACTCGTGGTACGAGGCCGATCTCTATGCCGGGCTGGCGCTGGGTCTCGGCGAGCGCTTCGACGTCGCCCTGCAATGGGCTCGCTATGCGAGTCCGTCCGGCGCGTGGTCGGCGATCGAGGAGTTGACGTTCGCGGTCGGCTACGACGACTCCGAGCTCCTCGCCGACGGCTTCGCCGGATTGCAGCCGCGCGTCCTCGTGGCGCGCGAGCTCGTCGGTCAGAGCGACCTCGGTGTGGCTCGCGGCACGTATCTGGAGCTCGGCATCGAGCCGGCCTTCGCGCTCGGCGACGAGGACGCCGCCTGGCCGATCACCCTCGCCCTGCCCGTCGCCGTGGGACTCGGTCTCGACGACTACTACGAGAGCCCCACGGACGGCCGCGACACGCGCTTCGGCTACCTCGACGTCGGCCTCGTGCTCGCCGCGCCGATCGGCGGTGCCGACGGCTCCTTCGAGGCGACGCTCGGCGTGCACGTGCTCGCCCTCGGTGACGCCACGCGGGACTGGAACGACGGCGAGGCGCTGCGCGTGGTGTTCGCGGTCGGCGTGGCCGTCGCGTTCTGAGCGGGGCCGACCCGGCGCGGGCGCGCGTCGCGGTCGATCCACGTCCTCGCTCAAGAGGGGCCGGTGAGCCGCCGCGCGACGCGGTGGTAGAGCCACGACGCACCGACGAACACCAGCCCGACCAGCACGAACGCGAGGATGCGGTACAGCTGCTGGGCCCCCGACATGTCGAGCAGCAGCACCTTGGCCGCGGTCATCGCGAACAGCGCCAGGGCGACGATGCGCACCGGGCGCCGGTCGCGGTGCAGGCCCGTCACCAGCAGCACGAGTGCCGTGGCGATCCAGACCACCGTCACCGCGAACAGCGCCATGCGGCGCGCCTCGGCGGGATCCGCGATGCGGTCGAGCAACCAGACCGGGGGTTCGGCGGTGAGCGCGACGAGCGCGATGCCGAACGCGAACCACCGCACGCCGCGCCACCGTTCGTCGTGCTTGGACCACCGCAGCGCGGTCGCGATCGCCGCGCCGATCAGGCCGGCGCGCAGGTTGACGAACATCCACTCCGCGTCCCAGCGGGTGAGGTACACGCCCAACGGCAGGATGCCGGCCGCACACAGGGCTGCGAGGGCCACGGCACGCAGCGCCGGGTTGCCGGTCATGCGGGCGCGCCATCCGCCGCCGGCCGCACCGGCGACCGCGATCGCGCCGAACAACCACACCAGCCACGCGACGCGCGCCGCGCCCTGTCGCGTCTGCTCGGTCCATGCCACCGCCTCGGAGCAGGAGTAGAAGAGCTGAAGGCCGAGTGCGAACGCTGCCATCACGTCGGCCGCGGAGCGCGGGCCGACGCGTTGCATCAACGGACGCCACGCCGCGATGGTCGCACTCACCATCGCCGCGAACAGGAACCGCTGATTGCCGACCAATCGATGCGGTGGCGATGGCGTGCCGTAGAGCCACACGGCCGCCATCGCCGCACAGCCCAGCGGGATCGCGGCGAGGAGCAACATGCGTTGGCTCGTGCGCGCACGGGCGAGCAGGCCGCCACCGATCGCGAGCGACAGCCAGACCCAGCCCAGCACCTGTGCCATGGTCGGCTGCGGTGACGCCGGATCGCCGCGCTGCAGCCACACGGCGGCTTCCACGGTCGCCAACGTCGTCACGGCAAGCTGGGTGGTGCCGAACAGGCCGGGTGCCAGCGGCGCGGCGGTCGTCACCCGTTGCGACCAAGACGCGGCGAGCATCAGCAAGCCGATGGCCCCAAGACCCGTGAGGCAGCTGCCGTTCAGGGCGGGCCAGGCATCGACCGCATAGCGCTCGTAGGACGCGCCGACGGCGATCACGGCGGCCACCCACGGTGCGAACGCGGCGTGGAACGCGGCGGCTCGCGCGCGCCGGACGGCGACGAGCAGGAACGCCAACGTGCCGAGCAATTGCAGCCAGGCGATCGCGAGCGCGGGGGTCACGCGGTGCCAGTCATCGACGTGACCCTCGGAGTGACGCAGGATCTCGAGGCCGCCGACGAACAAGGCCCACAGCGCCGCGCCGATCCCGCACGCGCTGGCGAACGCGCGGTCGGCGTCGGTGGTCGCGGCGCGGCGATGGATCGCCGCGAACGACGCGAGCCCGAGACTCGCGACGAGCAGCGTGACGCACCACGGATTCCACAGCAGTGCGGCCGTCGGATCGCGTTGCGGCAGATGCACGGCGAGCGTGCGCAGCACGGCGATCGCCAGCATCGCCAGCGCCGCGAGACGCGTGGGCACGTGGGCGAAGCGATGACCGAGCCACAGCAGTGCGGATGCCTCCGCGAACCACGCCGTCGAGGTCGCGTTCGCCGGCAGCGCCTGGAACAGGCCGAGCGTCAGCAGCAACACCGCGAGGGCGAAGCAGCCGTCCCGGGTGAGATGGTCGTCGCCGAGGCGGCGCACCGTCGCGAGGCCGAGCGCGACATACAGCGCGGCACCGCCGAACTGTGCGACCGCGAGCAGGCCGGGGGCCGCGGCGTGCAGCAGGAAGATCGCCGTCGCGAGCGTCCAACCCAGGTTGGCGAGCACCAGCGCGAAGCGATCGACCGGTACCGGCGTGCGGCGCTGCCAGTGGTGCACGAACGGCAACAGCACGAACACCAGATGGAACGCGAGGAGCCACAGCAGCGTGGCATCCGGCTGTGGGTGGGCGTGATGCCACTCCGCGAGCCAGGCGCTGAACAGGACGGCGGTCCCCACGAGAGCCAGGAGGTCGAGCGCGCGCCAGCGACGCCACGACGCCACGAGCACGACGCCGAGGTCGAGCACGAGCAGGTATCCGCACAGCGCATCGCGCGCGTCGTTGCCGCCGCCGACCAGGACCGGCGTCGCGAGGCCACCGAGCACCGCGAGGAACGCCATCGCGATCGCATCGACGCGCACGGCGACCACGAGCCCCAGGGTCGTGACGAGTGCCATCAGCGCGAAGGCGGCAGACGGGCCGAGCAACGGTTCGTCGACGATCAACGCGGCCGGTTGGAACGCGGCGAAGATCGTCAGGTAGAGCAGCGCCTGCCCACCGCCGAGCAGGCCCTGACCGAGCGCCTGCATGCCGTTCCGCAGACTGCGCCAGCCGGATGTCGCGAGACCGAGCGCGGCGAGGGTCGCGGTCGCGATGCGCAGCCGCGGCCCGAAGAGCTTGCCGAGCCAGTCGCGGTCGTAGGCGTACTTCAGGAAGAACGCGATACCCAGGAACAGCAGGCCGATGCCGATCCAGGTGAGCCATCGCAGTCCGAGCATCCGCTCGACTCCGGTCAGTTCGCCCGGCGCGGCGGAGTGGGTCTTCGGCGTCCCTGGGCTGATCGACACCGTGGAAGGCGGGATCGCGGTCGGAGGGGTCTCGACGTCGCGCCGCGTGACCGGTGTCGGTGCGGGTGCCGGCTCGATGGTCCGCAACGGTGGGGTCTCCTCCCGAGGAGGTACCGACTCGGGCGGCTGCGCGGGCTTGCCTTGCCCGGCGGTGCGGAGGGCCTCGAGCTTCCTCTCGAGCCGATCGAGGCGGTGCCTCAACTCGGTCGTGCGCGCCTTCGCGATCATGCCCATGATCGCGCCGACGGCGAGGGCGAGGATCGCAATGAAGGTGAAGCAGCCCAGGAGTCCCATGGTTCCGCGGCGCGGAAGGAGGCGTGCGAGGCCGCGATGCTATGCGCAGAGGTCGCGGAGTCGGTCGGGAAGACCGGAAGTCCGCGATGGCTTCCCCGCTTCGGGCAGGCCGGCAACCCGTGGAGACTCAGCGGCCAGTGGCTGGAATCGCCGACAGGGTCACGGTCGTCGCATCGGACAGGCAGTCGCCTTGCGCGAACGGCGTCGGCGACGCGGTGGCGTATCCGATCACGCGCGATGGCCGTCCCGCGAAGAAGAGCGGCATGCCGCTGCCCGGCCGCACGGCACCTTGGATGCGGTCGTCGAGGAGCGTGCGACCGGCCGCGTCGAGGACGACGAACTGGGCCATGCCGTCGAACGGGGATTCGACGAAGAGCCTGGTTGCAGGCTGCAGCACGATGCGGACCGGCTCGACGAGGTCCTCGGGCACGTCGTGAACCGCGACCTGCTGCGCGTTGCGCTCGACGAGCAGCCGCAGCGATCGCATCGGGAGGGATGGGATCCTGAATGCACCGTTGTGGTCGCTCCGCGCGCTGACGGACTCGCGGCGCGCGACGAAGCTGCCGTCGGCGGCGATCGCGACGATCGAAGCGTTCACGACCGGAGTGCCATCCGCCGCCACCACGAGACCCTCGAGTGTGCGCGCCGCGCGGCGCAGCACGATGTCGACGAGCGTCGGCTCGGTGCCGGCGGGCAACGTGAAGGGCACGTCGCTGACCGCGTGGCCCGGTGCGGTCGCCGTGAGCCACCAGAGGGTCGCGCCGTCACTCGCCGGAACGGTGAGGGTGGTCTCGAAGCCCTCGATCGTCGTCCGCAGCTCGTTGTCCAACACCGCGGCCCAGTCGCGCGACGGTCGATCGAGCGCGAGCGCCGTGCGCACCGGTCCATCGGGATGGGGCTCGAACGCGAGGCGCACGCGGATCGACGCGAGCGCGGGGGGGCGGAGAGCGACGACGATTCGCCCCACATCGAGGCTCGGGATCGGCACCCCCGCGAGGCGTGCTTCTCGCCACCAGACCGAGAGGAACGCGAGCTCGGACGGATCACGGATCGGGCCGCGGCAGCTGCCGGTCGTGCTCTCGAACTCGAGCCTGGTCACACGGCCCGGGGCGTCGGCGACGTCGGCGCGTCGTGCGCACGAGAGCCGCGTGGCGTGGACCTCGAGCTCCGTCGGATCGATGCCGCAGATCGTCCGGATGCGTGTGCCGCTCCACGGCAGCTCGTCGGCATCCACGAGGAGCATCGAGAGCATCGGGAGCGACTTCAGCCTGACCTCCACGCGGACGTCGTGACGATCCAGCGCGACCTCCATCGCCGCATCGAAGTGCTGCGGCGTCCGGACCGTCACGCGGTACCTCCCGGGCGGCATCGCGATCGTGCGGAATCGACCGTCGGCGTCGGTGCGCGTCGTGCTGCTCGTCCCTCCGCCATCCGCGGGATGGCAGCTCACGGACTCGTGTGGCACTCCGAAGCCGGTCTCGTCGACGACGCGGCCCAGGATCTGCGCGTGATCGGCCAGGACGATGACGATGTCCGTGCGCGCGTCCGGCGGAAGCTCCGCGAACCTGGCACCGCGATCGAAGGCCCAGGCCGCGATCACGGAGTCCGGCTCGGCCGGCGCGTCCTCGAAGCGGAACGCGCCTTCGCCGTCGGTTCGCTGGATCCGGTTCGGCGCGAGGCGCAGAGGGACGCCGAAGGATCGGTGGCGCAGGAACGTCGCGGGGTCGTCGAACTCGCCGCCCGGGATCCGGCGGCCGAGCACGACCTCGACACCCGCCAGCGCCCCACCCTGCTCGTCGACCACCTGTCCGCGGAGGGTCGGCGATGCAACGCTCGAGGGTGCCGCCTCCGCGGCTTCGGCGATCACCTCGCGACGTTCCACGCTCCGCGGTTCGATCCGCGCGGCACGCGCTTCGGCGGCGGCCGGGGTCTGCAGGCCTTCGGCCGGCTCGTCCACGCTCGTGCCGGGCCCGCGTCCGATCGCGACCAGCAGCGCGACGGCAAGCGCGATCACGGCGAGAGCGAGCACGGTCTTCGTCATGCGGAGCACGGGGACGACCCCTTGGCCCGGGCGCCGCGGATGCGCGCATCGCAGCGCGCGGGCGGCGGCGGTCGGGGTGGGACGTGCGATGGTCGCGCGACGGCACGCGGAAAACCAACGCGCGATCAGAGCATGATGCCGACCCGGGTCGTCACTCCGCGGGTGGTGACGAGGCCCAGCGCGTTCGCGGGCGGGTCGAGCAGCAGGAACTGGACGTGGAACTCCTGACCGAGTGCTCCCACG
>JADLHO010000190.1 GCA_020848735.1 Planctomycetota bacterium
AGGTGCAGTCCTGCATCGCACCGCTGCTGCTCGTCTGGGCCTACGGGACCGCGGTCACGAGCGGTGACGCCCGGGAGGACGGTGTGAAGGTCTGGGACGTGCTCGTCCCCGAACTCGGCCCGCGCTCGCTGACGGCGCGCTTCACGCTCGAGTTCGAGCGCGAGGTCCCCATCCACCCCGGCTACCCGAAGGGCTGGTGACGCGCGTGGCGATCTTCGAGCGCTTCCTGCGGGAGAACCAGGCCGTGCAGCTCTACGGCAAGCTGCCCCTGGCGAAGGACTACCTCCGCGTCGGTGCGAACAAGGGCAACGCCCGCGCGCTGCGCGAGTGGCTCGACGCCGCGTTCTCGATGCGCGCGAGTCAGTCCGGTGTGACCCGCTTCCCCTGGCCCGCGCGCTTCGTCATCGGCGAGGGCGCCGACGAACCGGTGATGGGCAGCGTGTGGCCGAGCAGTGACACCGGCGGCGAGCGACCCTTTCCCTTCGCCGTCTTCCTCGAGCGCCGGCGGAAGCCGCTCGCGAACTCGTTCGCCGAGGGGTTCCGCGGCCTGAGGGAGGTCTGGTCGCGGCTCGAGGACTGCTACGAGCAGCGCGGCGAGTTCCGCGACGGCGAGTCGTTCCTCGCCGGCATGCGCGGCCGTGAGATCCCGATCCGCAGCGAGGCGCACGAGTCGCTCGAGCGGATCCGCTGGGAGACCTGGACCGGCGTGCTCTGGCCCGACGAGCCGAACGAGGGCCTCGTGCGCGTCCTGACCTCGCTGCATCGCCTGAGCAACGAACGCGGGCACGCGCCGATCCGCCTGCCGCTCGTCGGCGACCTGCCGGGCCTGCCGCAGGTCCATGCCTGGTGGTCCGCGCTGGTGGGGACGCGGCTCTGCCCGCCGACCGAGGTCCCGACCGTGTTCTTCCCGCGCGCGGCCATCGACGCGGACGAGTCGGCCTTCTGCGTGTTCTTCCGCGCCCCGCTGCGCGCCGAGGACGCGCAGTGGCTCAATTCCGCGCGCGGCCAGGCGAACCTCGGGCGCAGCGACTTCTGCATCGGGCCCCCGCGCTTCGCCGGCGAGGCCGAGCCGGCGACCGACGCGATGGCGACGCTGGCCGATTCCATGCGCGGTGCGCTCGCGAGTGCCCGGGCGCGGACCTGAGCAGCTCGAGGCCGCGCGGCTCCGCGAGTCGCGCCTTGCGGAGACCGGAGCCCGTCCCTACGGTCACGCGCTCTCCCGGTGGTCCGCAGCCCGTAGCTCTCGCGTCGCTGCGCCTCCTCGCTCGCTCATCGTCCATGGGATCCGCCGCCGTTCTGGACTTGGAATCCCTGCTCCGCCCGATTCCGGGGGAGCAAGCCGCCGGTATCGACCTGCGGCAGGATCAGAGCGCCTCGCCGATCTACTACCGCATCAAGGACGTGCGCAGCGCCGCGCGCGCCGCGGAGCGGCAGGGAGAATTCGAGTCGGTCATCGGTCCTGCCGAGGCGAACGCGTGGCGGCCGATCCTCGGCCTCGCGACCGAAGCGCTGGGCGGGCAGTCGAAGGACCTGGAGCTCGTCGCCTGGCTGATCGAGGCGCTCGCGCGCACGCACGGCTTCGCGGGTCTCCGCGACGGCTTCCTGGTCGCGAAGGGTCTCGTCGAGACCTGCTGGGACGGCCTCTACCCGAGACCCGACGAAGATGGCCTCGAGACGCGCATCGCGCCGCTGACCGGGCTCAACGGTGCCGGCGCCGAAGGCACGCTCTGCGCGCCGATCTCCCGGATCCCGATCACCCAGGGCTCGAGTGCGTCGCCGGTGGCGGCGTGGAACTGCGCCCAGGCGATCGAGCTCGAGCGCCAGCCCGACAAGAAGGCGGATCGCATCGCGGCCGGTGCGACCTCGATGGATCAGGTGCAGGCGGCGGTGCGCGAGACGCCTCCGGCCTTCTTCGTGGAGCTCGTCGCGGACATCGATGCCGCGCTCGCGGCACTGGCGGCACTCGGCAAGGCACTCGACGCCCGCTGCGGTTCGCAGGCGCCGCCGCTCTCCGCCATCCGCGGCGCGATCGAGAACGCGGCCACCATGGTGCGTCACGTCGCCCGCGACGTGCTCCCGGCCCAAGACGCGGCAGCCGCTGCGGCCGAAGCCGCGCCGTCGGGGACGTCGCGCGGCGCCGAAGCACCCGCCGCTGGCGGCGCGTCGAGCGGCCCGCTCCGGTCGCGCGAGGACGCGTTCCGGCTCCTGGGCACCGTCGCCGAGTACTTCCGCCGCGCCGAGCCGCACTCGCCGATCGCCTTCCTCATCGAGCGGACCATCCGGTGGGGGCGCATGCCGCTGCCGGAACTGCTCGCCGAACTCATTCCGGACGAGGGCGCCCGCTCCACGTTCGGCCAGCTCACCGGCGTGCTCATCAACCCGCCGGCGGAGTGATCGCGTTCTTCCGTCCCGTCCCGCTCCGCGTCGCGCCGTGCAACGTCGCGGCTCGGGGCACTTCGAGCCTCAGCATCAATCCAGACCGCAGGTCCCGATGGCAAGCATCCATGACAAGCTGAAGCGCGTGCGCAAGCCGCGCGTGCACATCACGTACGACGTCGAGACCGGAGGCGCTCAAGTCCAACGCGAGCTGCCGTTCGTCGTGGGCGTCATGGGCGACTTCTCCGGCAACCCCGAGGCCCCGCTCAAGCCGCTGAAGGACCGGAAGTTCACGCAGATCGATCGCGACAACTTCAACGAGGTGATGGCGAAGACCGCCCCCGAGTTGAACTTCAAGGTCGCGAACACGATCACGGGCGACGGGAGCGAGATGGCGGTGAAGCTCAAGTTCCAGAACATGGACGACTTCGCCCCGGCCAAGGTCGCCGCGCAGATCGATCCGCTGAAGAAGCTGATGGAGACGCGCGCGAAGCTCAACGACCTGATGGCGAAGGTCGATCGCTCGGAGGACCTCGAGAAGATCCTCGAGCGCGTGCTGCAGAAGCCCGAGGACATGGACGTCCTGAAGAAGGACCTCGGCCTCGGCGGCGATGCCGACAAGCCGGCGGGGGGAGGTTCCTGAGATGACGGACCCCAGCACGCAGAAGGCCGGCCAGGCGGCCGCGCAGACCACGAACGCGGCGGCGGCCGGCAGCCTGCTCGACCAGGCGATCTCGGCGACGAAGCAGACCGAGCGTTCGCGCGCCCAGGAGCTGATGCAGACCCTCGCCGAGGAGGCGATGAAGGGCACGGTGACCTGGAGCAAGAACCTCACGGTCACCTTCCGCGAGGCGATCGCGGGCATCGATGCGGTGATCTCCAAGCAGCTCGCCGCGGTGATGCACTCGGAGCCGTTCCGCAAGCTCGAGGGCTCGTGGCGCGGTCTCCACCACCTCGTGATGAACAGCGAGACGGGCACCGGATTGAAGATCCGCATGCTCAACGTGAAGAAGAAGGACCTCTTCAAGGACCTGTCGAAGGCCGTCGAGTTCGACCAGAGCGAGACCTGGAAGAAGCTCTACGAGAACGAGTTCGGCACGCCGGGCGGCGAGCCGTACGGCGCGCTCATCGGCGACTTCGAGATCACGAACCACCCCGACGACATCGAGCTGCTCTCGAGCATGTCGAACGTCGCCGCCGGTGCGTTCTGCCCCTTCATCACCTCGCCCGGCGCCTCGTTCTTCGGCTTCGACTCGTGGGAGGAGCTCAGCAAGCCCCGCGACCTCGAGAAGATCTTCGAGTCGCAGGAGTACACGAAGTGGCGCTCGTTCCGTGACTCCGAGGACTCGCGCTTCGTCACGCTGACGATGCCCCGTGCGCTGGCCCGTCTGCCCTACGGAGCTGCGACCAAGCCGATCGAGGAGTTCGGCTACGAGGAGGTCGACCCGGCGTCGACGGGCGGGCTCGGTCACGACGAGTACTGCTGGATGAACGCGGCGTACGTGATGGGCACGACGCTGACGAACGCCTACTCGCAGTACGGCTGGTGCACCGCGATCCGCGGCGCCGAAGGCGGCGGCAAGGTCGAAGGCCTGCCGACCCACACGTTCACCGCGGACGACGGCGCGACGGACACGAAGTGCCCGACCGAGATCGCGATCACCGACCGCCGGGAGGCGGAGCTCTCCAAGTGCGGGTTCCTGCCGCTCTGCCACTACAAGAACACGGACTACGCCGTGTTCTTCGGCGCGCAGACGACCCAGAAGCCGAAGAAGTACGACAACCCGGATGCGACCGCGAACGCGTCGATCTCCGCGCGGCTGCCGTACATCATGGCCACGTCGCGTTTCGCGCATTACCTGAAGGTCATGGCGCGCGACAAGATCGGCTCCTTCATGGAGGCCTCGGACTGCGAGACCTGGCTCAACAACTGGATCCAGAACTACGTCAACGCGAATGCGCAGTCCGGCCAGGAGATGAAGGCCAAGTACCCGCTCGCGGAGGCCCGCGTCGAGGTCAAGGAGATCGCCGGCGCGCCGGGCTCCTACAACGCGGTCGCCTACCTGCGGCCGTGGCTCCAGATGGAGGAGCTCACGACGTCGATGCGCCTCGTCGCGCGCATCCCGAAGAAGGGCTGAGCGCGCGACCCTCGCCGTGCGAGGGTCCGTTGCGCGGCGCGCCGCGATGCCGAAGGCCTGCGCCCTCGGCGTCGCGGCCCGCGACCCATGGCACCCCATGCTCTCCCGCCTCCTCGATCCGAACGAGTCGATCGACAGTGCCTCGGCGGGGGGGACGTCCGACGTCGATCGCGACTGGCGTCTGCTGGTCCGTTGGCTCGGCCTGAGCGCGAAGGAGCCGCTCCCCGACCGCAGCCGCGTGCTCGGTCTGCTCGGCTATGCGATCGCCGAGATCGACGAACGCATCGGCCGGCAGCTCGACGTCGTGCTGCACCACCCACGCTTCCAGGCGCTCGAGAGCGCCTGGCGCGGGCTGCGTCGCCTCGCCGAACGCATCGACGATGCCGAGGACCGGATCAAGATCCGCCTCCTCGACGTGACGTGGAAGGAACTCGTGCGCGACATGGAGCGCTCGATCGAGGCGGAACAGAGCCAGCTCTTCCGCCGGGTCTACAGCGCGGAGTTCGGCACCCCGGGCGGCGAGCCCTTCGGCGTGCTGATCGGCGATTACCGGATCCGCCACCGTCGCAGCCAGGATCACCCCGAGGACGACGTCGGCGCCCTGCGAGGCATCGGCCAGGTCGCGGCGGCGGCCTTCGCGCCGTTCATCGCGAGCGCGCACCCGTCGCTGTTCGGAATCGACAGCTTCCGCGAGCTCGAGCGCTCGATCGACCTCTCCCGCAACTTCGCATCCGCCGAGTACGCGGCGTGGAACTCGCTCCGCAAGCTCGACGACTCCCGCTTCATCGGTCTCACGCTCCCCCGCGTCCTGCTGCGTCTCCCGTACCGCGACGACTCCCTGCGCGCCGACGGCTTCGTCTACCGCGAGGACGTGTCCGCACCGGACGGGAGCGGCTACCTCTGGGGTTCCGCGGTCTGGGCGTTCGGCGAGGTGCTGATCCGGGCGTTCACGCAGTGCGGTTGGCTCGCTGCGATCCGCGGCGTCGAACGCGACTCCGACAGCGCAGGACTGGTGACGAACCTGCCCACGGAGTCGTTCCGGACCGATGCGAAGGGTGTCGTGCCGAAGAGCGCCGTGGAGGTCCAGTTGACCTCCGAGCAGGAGAAGGAGATCGGCGAGCTCGGGTTCATCCCGCTGACGCACTGCCACGGCACGCCCTACGCCGCCTTCTACGGCAATCAGTCGATCCACGCCTACACGGGTCAGGTCGCGGCCCGGGCCGCGCGCACCACGTTCGAGATCAACGAGAAGCTCTCGTCGATGCTGCAGTACATGTTCTGCGTGTCGCGCTTCGCGCACTACGTGAAGGTGATCGCCCGCGACAAGCTGGGCAGCTTCACGCGCGCGGAGGAGATCGAGTCGCTGCTGAACAACTGGCTCGTCGACTACGCGACCTCGGGAGAGGGCGCGTCGGCGGAGGTCCAGGCCAAGTACCCGCTGCGCGAGGCGCGCGTCGAAGTGCGCGAGGCGCCGGGGCGGCCGGGCATCTACCAGACCATCGTCCACCTCCGGCCTCACTATCAGCTCGACCAGCTGACATCGTCCGTCAAGCTCGTCACCGAGCTGTTCGCGAGTCGCAGCGTCTGAATCGGATCCCCATGAACGCACATCTGCTCTTCAAGGAAGGCAAGCTCGACGAGGCCATCGAGGCCATGAACGCCGAAGTGAGGGCGCATCCCGCGGATCCGGATCGCCGCTCCTTCCTCGCCGATCTGCTGTGCATCGTCGGCAACTTCGAGCGCGCGGACGTCCAGCTCGACGCCGTTGCGAAGGTGCTGCCCGGTGCCGTGCCGACCTGTGCGCTCGTGCGGCAGCTCATCCGTGCCGAGCAGTGGCGGCAGCAGAGTTTCGGCGAGGGTCGCGTGCCGGAGTTCCTCGCGGCGCCCGACGAGGCCCTGCAGCTGCACCTGCGTGCGTTGATCGCGACGCGCGAGGGTGACCTCGCCGCCGCGGCGCAGTGCCTTGCGTCGGCCGAGGCCATGCGTTCGCCGCTGCGCGGCGTCTGCAACGGCCAGCGCTTCGACGACTTCCGCGACTGCGACGACGCGACCGCGTCGTTCTTCGAGGTGCTGACGAGCACGGGCAAGTACTTCTGGATCCCGATGTCCCGCGTCGTGCGGCTGGAGCTGCGTCCGCTCGAGCGTGCGCGCGACCTCCTCTGGCGGCGCGTGGCGATGGAGGTGCGCGAGGGGCCGGAGGGCGACGTCTATCTGCCGGCGATCTATGCGCCGGCCCCACAGAACCGCGCCGCCCAGCTCGGCCGCACGACCGAGTGGTCGGAGACCGAGCCGGTCCGCGGCGTCGGTCTGCGGACCTTCCTCGTCGGCGAGGAGACCCTCACGCTGCCGCAGATCGGCGAGATCACCTTCGACGCCTGAGCCGACGACCGATGCCCGACGACGACGATCTGAACATCCGGCTGCCGTTGCTCGCGGCGCTGATCGACGACGACCCCGACACGACGACCGAGTCGCGGCAGTCCTTCCGCACGCAGGCGCGGCAGATCAAGGAGACGGTGCGTCGCGACCTCCAGGACCTCCTGAACACGCGGCAGCGTGCGTTGTCCTGGCCGAAGGAGTTCACCGAACTCGATCGGTCGGTGCTCGACTACGGCATCGTCGACGTGACCGGCGCGAACCTCGCGTCGAACGAGCGGCGCAACGCGTTCCTCGCGCAGATCGCCGCCGCGATCCGGAAGCACGACCCGCGATTCCAGAGCGTCGTGATCACGCCGACCGACAACAGCGATCCGCAGGATCGCACGCTGCGCTTCCGGATCGAGGCCACGCTGCGGGTCGAGACCGGTCCGGAGACGGCGATCTTCAACTTCCAGCTCGAGCCGGTGAGCCGGCGATTCGAATGAGGCGGCGGCGATGACCGAGGATCTGCTCGCGTACTACAACCGCGAACTCGCGTTCCTCCGCCGCATGGGTGCGGAGTTCGCGAAGGCCCACCCGAAGGTCGCGGGGCGCATGCGCCTCGGCAGCGACACGGTGGAGGATCCGCACGTCGCACGCCTGATCGAGTCCGCGGCGTTCCTCAACGCGCGCATCCGCCACAAGCTCGACGACGAGTTCCCCGAGCTCACCGATGCGTTGCTCGGGGTGCTCTACCCGCACTACCTCGCGCCGATCCCGTCGATGGCGATCGTGCAGCTCGAGCCGGCACCGGATCTCACGGAGGCGCAGACGGTGCCCGAAGGAACCACCGTCGAGACCGACCGCGCCCATGGCGAGCCGTGTCGCTACCGCACCTGCTATCCGACCACGCTCGTGCCGCTCGCGGTGGTGCAGGCGCAGCTCGCACCCGCGCCGTTCGAGGCGCCGCGCACCGCGCACTCCTCGACCTCGGTCGCCGTGCTGCGACTCACCCTGCGCACGACGGTCGACAAGCTGCCGATGGCCGGTGTGCTTCCCGGTCGGCTGCGCTTCTTCCTCGCCGGGCAGATCCAGCACGCGCAGGCGCTCTACGAGCTGCTGCTCAATGACGTCGTGGAGCTGGCGGTGGCGAGCTCGCCCAACGACCGCCGGCCGCGCGTGCTGCCGAAGACGTGCATCCATCCGGTGGGCTTCGGCATCGACGAGGGCCTGCTGCCCTACCCGAAGCGCTCGTTCCCCGGTTATCGGCTGCTGACCGAGTACTTCGCCTTCCCGAGCAAGTTCCTCTTCGTCGAGTTCGAAGGGCTCGACCGTGCGCTCGGCGAGAAGACCCAGAACGAGCTCACGCTCTACGTCTTCCTCCGGCGCAGCTCGGTCGATCTGCAGAAGAACGTCGGTCCGTCGACCTTCGCGCTGGGCTGCACGCCGATCGTCAACCTGTTCGCGAAGCGTGCCGAGCCGATCCGCCTCACCCAGCGGGAACCGGAGGTCCGGGTGGTGCCCGATGCCAGGCGGCCGCAGGCGGTCGAGATCTACTCGATCGACAAGGTGTCGTTGGCGTCGAGCAGCGGCGCCCAGACCGAATGCAAGGCCTACTACGGCATCGACCACGGCGGGATGCACGACGCGGGTGGTGCGCCGTGGTACCACGCCGTGCGACGCCCCGCGGAGACCCTCGGCACGCGCACGGACCGTGGCACGGAGGTCCACCTCCGTCTCGTCGACGGTCGGCTCGAACCGCTCCCGGCGAGCGATGCGGTGATGATGGTCGAGACGACCTGCCTCAACCGCGATCTGCCGGCGTCGTTGCCGTTCGGTGGCGATCAGCCGCGCATGGCGCTGGTCGGCGGCGTCGCGCCGGTCAAGCGGGTGCGTTGCCTCACGGCGCCGACGGCGACGCTGCGTCCCGAGCGCGGTGCCGGGGCGCAGTGGCGGCTCGTGTCCCACCTCGCTCTCAACTACCTCTCGCTCTCGGGTGACGACGAAGGCACGCAGGCCCTGCGCGAGATCCTGCGCCTCTACGACGGCGTCCGGAGCGAGTCGAGCCGATCGATCATCGACTCGGTCCGGAAGGTCGAACGCCGGCTCGTCACGATGCGCGTGCAGAGTCGCGAGCCGAGCGGAGTCCAGGCGGCCTTCTGCCGCGGCACGGAGGTCGTGCTCCATCTCGACGAGCAACGCTTCGCCGACCACGGCCTCTTCCTCTTCGCGAGCGTGCTCGAGGCATTCCTCGGGCTCTATTGTTCCGTGAACTCGTTCGTCCAGACGGTGCTGCGCACCAATGGGCGAGAAGGCGAATTGCGTCGATGGCCGGCACGAGCGGGAAGCGGACCGATCCTCTGATCGCGGAGCTGCTCGCACGCCCCGGGGCGTTCGACTTCTTCCAGGCGGTGCGCCTCTACGAGCGGCACGCCGCCGGCGGTGACGTGCCGCGCGGCGTCGGCGAGGACAACGCGCCCGATACCGAGTGCGTGCGGCTACGCACACGCCCGTCGCTCGTGCATGCCCACGCCGAGCTGCTGGGAGCGCGGCGGCGTGAGGAGGACTCGCCCGCGGCCGAGCTCGACGTCGCGTTCCTCGGATTCGTCGGCCCCGTCGGTGTGTTGCCGCAGCACTACACGGCGGCTGCGATCGAGCGGCTGCAGCTGCGTGACCCGACCCTGCGCGATTGGCTCGATCTCTTCCAGCACCGCGTCCTCTCGCTGTTCTACCGGGCGTGGACCAAGTACCGCTTTCCCTTCGGTGCGGAGCGGGAGCGCCGTGAGCACGGACGCGACGATGTCGTGACGCGCGCCCTTCGCAGTCTCGTCGGGCTCGGCTCGGCGGGACTCGCAGGACGTCTGCCGGTCCCCGATGACTCGCTGCTCTACGAAGGCGGTCATCTGGGGCGCCGCGTGCGCACGGCCGAGGGTCTCGCACGCGCCGTCGCCGATCTGTTCGGGGTGCCGGCGCGCGCCGAGGAGTTCGTCGGCCGTTGGCTGACGATCCCCGCCGACGAGCGGTGTCGCCTGCCTCACGCGCGCGAGGCGCCGGGTCTCCCGGTGCAACTCGGCCGCGGTGCGACGCTCGGCGCCAGGACCTGGGACGTCCAGTCGAAGGTGCGCCTGCACCTCGGGCCGCTCTCGCTCGCAGACCACGAACGCCTGCGCCCGGGTGGTGACGAGCACGCGGCGCTCGTGTCGTTCACGCAGTTCCATCTCGGCACCGAGTTCGACTTCGATCTGCGTCTCGAGCTCGCCGCTTCACAGTCGCCGGGTACGCGGCTGATGCGGCGTGGCGAGGGCGTCGGATCGAGGCTCGGCCGCAACACCTGGATCGAGAGCGACCCGCGGCGCGCCGGGAGCCGGGTCGCCGTCGTGTCGATCGACGTGAGCGGCCATGGTCTTCGGGCGCCATCCGGTGCCGACGTTGGACAAGCGGGGGCGGGCCCCGGATGATCCCGCGCCGCTCGTCTCGGCTCGTGCGTCTCCCGTCGTCACGATCGCGCCTCCCCGTGCGGTGCCGTCGCTCTCCGTCGCTGTCACGACATGGTCTCCGTCAACCTGAAGTCGCTCGTCGGCCGCCTCAACGCCGAGGCCCGTCGCGCCCTCGAAGGCGCGGCCGGGCTCTGCCTGTCGCGCACGCACTACAACGTCGAGATCGAGCACTGGCTGCTGAAGCTGCTCGAGGTGCCCGGCTCGACGATGGAGACGATGTTGCGGCGCTTCGACGTCGACCTCGCGAAGCTCTCGCAGGATCTGACGCGCGCCCTCGACCGGCTGAAGACGGGCAACTCGCGACCGCCGGCGCTCTCGCCGAACGTCGTCGATCTCGCGCGTGAGGCCTGGCTCGTCGCCTCGCTCGACCACGAGGCCTCGGAGACCGGTTCCGGCCAGCTCCTGATCGCGCTGCTCTCGACCGAGGCGCTCGCGCGGCAGGCGAAGGACGCGTCGCGGGAGTTCGAGAAGGTCGTCGCGGAGACGCTGAAGCTCGAGTACGCCCAGCTCGCGGCCACGTCGAGCGAGGCGATCGCCGGCTCGGCGAAGGTCGCGCCCGCGGCCGGCGCGGCGGGAACCGGGCGCCCCGGCGGCTCCGGCAAGACTCCGAACCTCGATCAGTTCACGGTCGACCTCACCGAGCGCGCACGCTCGGGTGGCATCGATCCGGTGCTCGGCCGTGACGACGAGATCCGCCAGGTCATCGACATCCTCACGCGCCGTCGCCAGAACAACCCGATCCTCACCGGCGAGCCCGGCGTGGGGAAGACGGCGGTCGCCGAGGGCTTCGCGCTGCGCATCACCCAGGGCGATGTGCCGCCGGCGTTGCGCAACGTCGCGGTGCGCTCGCTCGATCTGGCGCTGCTGCAGGCAGGCGCCGGCGTGAAGGGCGAGTTCGAGTCGCGCCTCAAGGGCGTCATCGACGAGGTCAAGGGCTCACCCCAGCCGATCATCCTCTTCATCGACGAGGCCCACACGATGATCGGGGCCGGCGGCGCGGCCGGTCAGAACGACGCGGCGAACCTGCTCAAGCCTGCGCTCGCGCGCGGTGAGCTCCGCACGATCGCCGCGACGACCTGGGCGGAGTACAAGAAGTACTTCGAGAAGGACGCGGCGCTCGCGCGGCGTTTCCAGGTGGTCAAGGTCGAGGAGCCCTCCGAGGCCGTCGCCATCGAGATCATGCGCGGGCTCGCGAAGGTGATGGAGAAGCACCACGGCGTGCGCGTGCTCGACGAGTCGCTGCAGGAGTCCGTGCGCCTCTCGGCCCGCTACCTCTCGGGGCGCCAGCTCCCCGACAAGGCGGTGAGCCTCCTCGACACGGCGTGCGCGCGCGTCGCGCTGAGCCAGGCCGCGACGCCGGCGGCGATCGAGGACTGCAAGCGTTCGCTCGCGCGCCTCGAGACCGAGGCCACGGTCCTGCGTCGCGAACACGCCGTGCGCGACAACCACGGCAAGCGACTCGCCGAGATCGAGAACGAGACCGCGGCGATCCACGATCGGCTCGCTCGACTCGAGGCGCGTTGGGCCGACGAGAAGCGTCTCGTCGACGAGCTGCGCGGACTGCGCGACAAGCTCGAGGGCGACGTGCTCGCGCGACTGACGCCCACGCCCGACGCCCAGAAGGCGGCAGCGTCGGCCTCCGCTGCGCCCGCGGCCGCGGCGCCCGCCAAGCCGGCGCCGAAGCCGGTCGCCCTGAGCCAGGAGGAGCGGGCCGCCGCCCGCGCGTCGCTCGATCGCATCGGCGCCGAGCTCAAGCAGATCCAGGGCGAGGAGCCGCTCGTGCACCCGCACGTCACCGGCCAGGCGATCGCCGAGGTCATCTCCAACTGGACCGGCATCCCGGCCGGCCGGATGTTGGCCGATCAGATCCGCTCGGTGCTCAATCTCCGCGATCGCCTGGAGCAGCGCGTCATCGGTCAGAGCCATGCGCTCGAGGCGATCGCGCAGAGCATCCGCATCAGCCGGGCCAACCTCAGCGATCCTCGCCGCCCGATCGGCGTGTTCCTGCTCGCGGGCACCAGCGGTGTCGGCAAGACCGAGACCGCGATCGCCCTCGCCGAAGAGCTCTACGGCGGCGAGCAGAACATGACCGTCATCAACATGAGCGAGTTCAAGGAGGAGCACAAAGTGTCGCTCCTCATGGGCTCGCCGCCGGGCTACGTCGGGTACGGCGAGGGCGGTGTGCTCACCGAGGCCGTGCGTCGCAAGCCGTACTCCGTCGTGCTCCTCGATGAACTCGAGAAGGCGCACCCGGGCGTGCAGGAGATCTTCTATCAGGTGTTCGACAAGGGCACGCTGAAGGACGGCGAGGGCCGCGACATCGACTTCCGCAATACGGTGATCATCATGACCACCAACGCGGGAACCGAGGCGGTGATGTCGCTGTGCGCGGACAAGGAGACGCGCCCCGACGCCGACGGCTTCGTCTCGGCGATGCATCCCGAGCTGCTGAAGACGTTCAAGCCGGCCTTCCTCGGGCGTTGCCAGGTGCTGCCCTACTACCCGCTCACCGACGACGTGATGCGCGGCATCATCGAGCTCAAGCTCCGCAAGGTGCAGAAGCGGATCGCCGCGAACTACGCCGCGTCGTTCCAGTGGACGCCGGAGTTCGTGCAGAGCGTGCTCGACCGCTGCACCGAGGTCGAGTCGGGAGCGCGCAACGTCGACCACATCCTCTCGCGCACGCTGCTGCCTCAGCTCGCCGCCGAGTTCCTCGGCCGCATGGCGGATGGCGGCACGGTGTCGCGCGCCGTCGCGACGGTCGGCGAGAACGGCACGTTCCGCTACGAGCTCTCATGATCGTCTGAAACGAGATCCATCCGGGAGGTTTCGCTTCGCGGCGCGACCGGCCTCGGATCGAACCAGCGTCAACTCAACCCAACCCGTAACCGCGAACCGAGGAGAAGCGAATCAATGGCCATCTACGTTCAGATCGGCGCCAAGGACGAGATCAAGGGCAACGTCACCGCGAAGGGCCACGAACACTGGATCGAGTGCGGCTCGCTCCAGTTCGGCGTCGGCCGCGCGATCTCGATGCCGGTCGGTCGTTCCACCGACCGCGAGGCGTCGCTGCCGAGCCTCAGCGAAGTCACCCTGACGAAGCAGATGGAGGACTCGAGCCCCTACATCTTCCAGGAGGCCCTGCGCGGCGAAGGGAAGACGGTCACGATCCACATCACGAAGACCGGCAAGGACCAGGCCGAGAACATCGTCGAGTACATCCTGACCAACACGATGATCAGCGGCTACTCGATCTCGACCGGCGGTGACGCTCCCACCGAGTCCTTCAGCCTCTCGTACACGAAGATCGAGATGAAGTACATCATGTGGGACGCTGCCCACAAGAAGGCGTCGCAGGTGCCGGTGTCGTACGACCTCGCGACCGCGACCGGATCCTGAGGACCAGGCGCCGGCCGCGCCGCGCCGCGCTGAGATGTTCGATCCGGCGGTCGGTCGTTCGCTCGGTCCCGGGCCGGCGCGTTGCATCCACTGCGACGCGCCGATCTCGGAGCTGCGTCGTCGCCTCAGCCCGGTGTGCGAGGCGCCCGACTGCCGCACGCACGGCGTGTTGGGTCGGCTTCACGCCGTGAACCGACGCGAGGCGAAGCATCGCGCGGAGCAGCTCGCCGCGGAGCGCGACCGCGTGCTCGCCGGGTTGCGCGACGCATTCCGTGACCGGGCTGCCGAGGCGGAGCGCGCCGGCACGGGATTCCTGATCGGCGTGCTGCCGGCGAACGAGCTCGGGGTCGAGGCCGTCGCGCCGGATCGGATCGAGCTCTTCCTCGAGCGATTGCGCGGCATCGTCGTCGCGGCCCGCTCCGTGCCGGTGGCGGCGGCGAGCCCCGCGACCGAGCCCGGGGAACCGCCGCTCGCCCTGCAGCGCGCGGCGTGTGGACTCTGCCGCGGTCGCTGTTGTCGTTCCGGCGGCAATCACGCCTACCTGGACGAGGCGAGTCTCGCGCGCATCCTCGCCGCGGAGCCTTCGCGGACGGAGGAGGAGCTCTTCGCGCAGTACCGGAGCTTCGCGCCCTCGCACGCCTACGTCGGGGCGTGCCTCTTCCAGGCCGAGGACGGCTGCGCGCTGCCGCGCGAGCTCAGGTCGGACACCTGCAACCGCCATCTCTGCGGGGAGCTGCGCACGCTGCATGCCGAATGGCTCGCGAGCGACGCTCGTGAGCTCGGACTCGGCGCCGCGGCGGACGGCGTGCTCGTGCGGACGACGACGTTGAGCCTGCCGTCGGCGATGGGCGACACCGTCACCTGACGGCGTCGGTGCTCAGAAGCGGATCTCGCCGCCGAGGAACCAACCGGAGACGCGGAGGTCGACCTGCGCATCCCGCGAGCGTGCGTCGCCGTTGGCATCGACGGTCAGGTAGCGGAAGCCGGCAAAGATGTCGACGTTCTCGACCGGTGCGAAGCCCACCCGGCCATCGAGATCCCAGTAGACGCCTTCGCCGTCGCCGAGATCGATCTTGATGCCGCCGGCCTGCGCCTGGATGCGGAACAGGCCGAGCTCGAGTTCGCTGTCGACGTAGAGCAGTGGGATCGGTGCGAAGACCTCGGCCTCCTCGAAGTTGCCCGACACGGCCGACGAGCGTGCCTTCGTCTGCGTGTCGATGAAGTTCACCGCGACGCCCGGTGCGAGACGGAAGCCGTCGAGCTCGAGGAGGTCGTAGACCCAGTAGGTCTTGAGGTTGCGGAAGTCGAACTCGCTGTCGACGGCCGTGCCGGCCGGCAGATCGCCGAAGGGCTGGGTCAGCGTCCCGCTGCCGGTGTCCTCGAACCAGAAGACCGAGGCGCCGAACCGACCGATGTCGGTCGTCGCGTTCGCGCCGAGCATGATCCCGGGGCTCGACTGCTCGACGCCCAGGTCCTCGCTGAGATAGTTCTTGCGGTCGTCGAGCGAGACCGGGCCGGTCGAGGGACCGAGGGCGACGTGCCCGTCGACGCTGGTCTGCATGAACGCCGCATTGGCGGAGATCCTGTCGATGGAGCTGCACGCGCACAGGGCGAGGGTCAGCGAGAGGACGGAGAACGTGGTGCGTCGCGACATGCGCAGGTCCGGCCGAGGGAGCCGAGGAGAGTGGAGCCCGAGGGTGAGGAAGGTAGCGGGACCGGGCATTGAAGTCCGTAGTCCCGCTGCCACGGTCGCCTCGTCCCGACCGAGGACCCTCGCACGTCGCGACGCGCGATTCGCCCGGCGGCGGGCTAGCATGGGGCGGTCGCTCTCTCACGGAGACTCCCCCTTTGATGCGTTCGCTCCTCGTCGCGGTGCCCTGCCTCGTCGTCGCCGCATGTGCCGATCATCGTGCCGGCCGCGTCGGTGACATCGATCCCGCGATCTCCAACGTCGTCTTCCGCGCGCGCGGCGCCTTGCCCCTGAGCGTGCAGTCCTCCGTCGACGTCGCCATCGGCGACTTCGACCAGGACGGGGACACCGATCTCGCCGCACTCGACCTCACGGGTCGGCTCGTCGTGCGTCTGCGCACGGGTGAGGACAGCTATGCCGACGCGCAGGCGCTCCCGGTGCAGGGCAAGCCGCTCGCCATCCTCGCCGAGGACCTCGACGCCGACTACGACCTGGATCTCGTCGCCGTGAGCGCCGAGGCGAACGTCGCGACGGTCTTCGTCAACGATGGCGCCGCGACGTTCTCGCAGATCCAGGCGATCGGCGTGCAGGAGCTCCCGACCGGCGCCGCCATCGGGGACTACACGGGCGACGGCGTCGACGACCTCGTCGTCACGCATCTGTCGCGCTCGGACGTGCTCGTCTTCGAAGGCCAGGGCGATGCGACCTTCGGCGCACCGACCTCGGTGCCGATCCCGCGCGGGACGCGCACCGCGGGCCTCACGATCGCCGACGTGAACCACGACACGTTCCAGGACATCGCGATCTGCGATACCGACAACGATCGCGTCATCATCCGCTTCGGCTCGCCCTCGGAGATCGGCGGCGGCGTCGCGATCGTCGACGTCGCACGCACGCCGGTGGCGATGTCGGTCGGCGACGTGAACGAGGACCTGCGGATCGATCTCGCGATCTCGTGCTTCGACAGCCTGCAGGTCGATTTCATCACCGACCAGGGCAAGGGTGGCTTCGGCGTCTTCCGCTCCCTGTCCGTCGAGGGCAAGCCCGCGAACTCCACGATCGCCGATCTCGACGGCGATGGATTCGACGAGTTCGCCGTCTGCCTGCTCAACAAGAGCGCGGTCAGCATCTTCGCCGGCACGGACGAGGGCCTCTCCGACGCGGAGTACCAGCTCCCGGCGACCGGCTTCCCCTACCGCCCGATCATCGCGGACATCATCGGCGACGGACGCGCGGACCTCGGGCTCGTCTCCACCGAGATCGCCGCGATGAACTTCTACCGCGGCACGGCCGAGTTCCTGCACTGCGAGCGGACCGTGGCGCCCGAGGGCGCGTGGCAACCGCACATGGTCGCGGCGGCCGACTTCGACGGCGACGGGGAGATCGACATCGCCACCGCGGGTGCCTCGTCGAACCTGGTCTCGTTCCTGACGCCCTCGCGCCAGCCGACGGGTCCGGTGCTCGCGGAGCCGGCTTCGGTCGATCTCGGCCAGGGCTTCAGCAACCTCGTCGTCGCGGACGTCGACGGTGACGAGCGCAGCGAGCTCCTGGTCGCGCTCGTCGACGGCGTGAAGCTGCTCGCCAACGAGTCCTCCGCCGGTTCCTTCCAGTTCGCGCCCGTCCCCGCGGCGGCCAGCGCGATGCTCGCCCCGGGCACGGTCGCCGCCGGGATCGCCTTCGGCGACGCGACGGGCGACGGGCTCGGCGACGTGGTGGTCGCGTTCCTGGGCGAGAACCGCGTCGCGGTCGTGCCCGGCGCTCCGGGTCGCTTCCAGTTCGCGGCGCCCGTCGGGACCGCGGTCCAGGGCGGCCCGTTCGGGGTCGTGCTCGGCAACTTCGACGCGGACGCCGCGGTCGAGGTCGCCGTCTCCCTCGCCCTCGAGAGCCGCGTCGACATCTTCGACGTCGCCTCCGACGGCACGCTCAGCCAGGCCGCGAGCTTCCCCGTCGGCGAAGGTCCGACCTACCTGCGGACGGCCGACTTCAACCGCGACGGCCGCGCGGACCTCGCGGTCAGCAGCTCCCTCGACGACTCGCTCCGGATCCTCGTCGCGGAGGAGGCCTCGGGCTTCCGGTCGGTGGAGATCCCGACCGCCCCGGGTCCGACCGCCCTCCTGACGGACGACCTGGACCTCGACGGCTATCCCGACCTGCTCGTCACGTCGCTGAGCGCGATGAGCTTCCAGGTCGTGATCGGCGATCGGAGCGGCGGAGAGAAGTCGCGCGTGACCTTCCCCGGCGTGTACGGTGCAACCTCGGCCGTGCTCGCGGATGTCGTCGGTGGTGACCTGCCCGATCTCGTGATCGGCAGCGCCGAGATCGATCGCGTCACGGTGTTCCAGAACGACAGCGTCAAGTCGGCTCTGCGCTGACGCGCGCGGCGTGCGCACGCGCGCGGCAGCCACGGGGGCCGATGCTCGCGAGATCGGCGATCTGACATGAGGAAACCGCACGAGCAGGGCCCCTCGGACCACGACGGCTCAGACCAGGCGCGTCCCGACGAGACCATCGTTCGACGCACCGACGGCGGCGAGGACAGTCCGCCCGGAGCCGCGAAGGCGAAGGACGACGGCGTCGATCGCACCATGGCACGGAGCAAGGAGCCTGCTCCGCCCGACGCGGATCGGACCTTGCCGCGGAACCCGGCGCCGCCGCGCGACGACGCGGGCCAGGCGGCAGATCGCACCTCGCTCCGACGGCCCGATGCGGCGAAGCCCGCGAAGGTCAAGGGCGCGCCGCCGGCGACGCCAGACGGGATCGATCGCACGATGCGTCGCCCCGGCGAGAGCGGCGAGATCGATCAGACGATGCGTCGCCCCGGCGAGGGCGAGGCGATCGACCGCACCATGCGTCGCCCCGGCGAAGGCGAGGCGATCGACCGCACCATGCGTCGCCCCGGCGAAGGCGAGGCCGATCGCACGCTGCGCCGCGAGGGTGGCCACGCGGATGCTCCCGGTGAGGAGGTCGATCCGCTGGTGGGCACCATCCTCGGCGGCTGCCGCATCGAGAAGCGTCTCGGCGCAGGCGGGATGGGAACCGTGTACCGCGCGCGGCAGATCGATCTCGATCGCGACGTCGCGGTGAAGACGATCCGCCCCGAGTTCGCGGGCGATGCGGAGTCCCTCAAGCGCTTCCAGCGCGAGGCGAAGGCCGTCGGCAAGTTCCGCACGCAGCACGTCGTGCAGATCTATCAGGTCGGCAACGAGCGCGGCGTGCCCTATCTCGTGCTGGAGCTGCTGCCGGGCGGCAGTCTGCGCGAGTACGCCGAGCGCCAGCCTGAAGGTCGCATCAGCGCCGACGACGCGATCCGCTACCTGCGCGAAGCGGCGCTCGCCCTCTCCGATGCGGCGCGGATGGGGATGGTCCATCGCGACGTCAAGCCGGACAACTTCCTGCTCGACGAGAACGGCACCCTCAAGGTCACGGACTTCGGCATCTCGAAGTTCGCGCAGCAGGACGCGTCCCTCTCGTTGACGATGGGCGGGATCATCGGCACGCCGATGTACATGAGCCCCGAGCAGTGTCGCGGCGAAGAGCTCGACTTCCGCTCGGACATGTGGTCGCTCGGCGCGACCTTCTTCTTCCTGCTCACCGGCGAGCCACCCGCGAAGGGTTCGTCGCTGCTCGAGTTGATCCGCACGAAGAACGAGGTCCGCAACCTCGATCCGTCGAAGATCCTCCCGGATGCGATCCCGGGCCCCCTGAGCGAGGTCATCCGCCGGCTGACGATGCTGGACCGCGAGGAGCGGTACCGCACCTACGACGAACTCCTGACCGACCTCGAGGCGGTCGCCGCCGGTCGCGCGGTCGTGCGGCGTTCGCGCATCAAGGTCGGCTGGATCGTCGCCGTGCTCGCGGTCGGCGCTGCGGCGCTCGGGGTCCAGCAGGGCTGGCCGAAGCTCGCCGCGATGTTCGCGTCGAAGCCGGTGGATCCGGTCGACGGTCCTGGCACCGGCACGCCGAACGGACCCACCGCCGAAGACCTCGCCTCGCTCGCGACGAAGCGCGAAGAGCTGAAGCGCATCGAGGCGGCGGTGCAGGTCGCGGCCGACACCCGATCGCTGGGCGCGCTCGACGAAGACGTGCGCAAGCTGCAAAGCGAGATCGACTCGAAGAAGGGCGAAGGGTTCGAGCGACTGCGCGCCGACGCGTTGGCCACGGCCCGCGAGATCGGCAACCGCATCAACGAGCTGCAGCCGCGCGAAGCGCGCATGGCGCGGGAGACCGCGTTGCAGACACTGCGTGCGCGACTCGACGCGAACGAGGATGCGCAGGCCCTGCTCGGGGAGGTCGATGCGTTCGTCGCGGCGATCCCGGTCGGCGAGGAGTGGAGCACGCTGCGCGACGACGCGCGGCGCCTGCGTCTGGCCTGCGCCGCCAAGCGCTACGAGCGCCAGCTCGCGACGCTGCGCGCGGACTTCGTCGCGAACGGCCCGAAGTCGGTGTCGACGGCGAGCAACCTGCTCGTCGAGGACCTGCAGCGTGAGTCGGCGCCCGAGTTCGCCACGCTGCGCGCTTCGGCCGGCGATCTCAACCGCGACGTCCAGGCGGCGCGCGATCTCGAGCAGAACCTGCCCGGCGTGCCGGAGCTGCGCTCGCCGTTCGCGGAGGTCGTCGCGTGGCAGAAGCGCGTCAACCAGGACATCGATGCGGCGCTGCAGTCGGCGAAGACCGAGGAATTCCGCAACTGGACCGCGACGCTCCGCACCACGGCGCTCGCGGCGGGCAAGGTCGGGAGCGGCGTCACGGCAGCGTTGACTGCGCTCTGGACCGAGTGCAAGACCGAGCACGGCGCCGGGGCGCTCGCGAAGACGAAGGCGCTGATGGCCGAGCTCGCCATGGCGCAGCAGAACGCCGTCGCGCTCGGCATCGATGTCGCCGCGGTCGTGCCGCCTGCCGAGCATGCGGCCATCGAGCAGTGGGTCGCGTCGATGGACCGCACGGAGTCCGCCATCGCCACGCTCGCGGCGTCGCAGCCTCCCGAGCTCGCCACCCTCGAGGCGTGGTTGGGCGCACGCGATGCGATCGCCGCCGAGCGCGAGCGCATCGCCCGCGAGGCCGCGGCGGCAGGCGCTGCGGAGGACCCGCGCATCCAGGCGACCCTCCGGCGCTTCGACGACCTGCGGACCGAGTGGTCCCAGCTCACGGCCGGACTCGAGCAGGCGTTGACCTCGATCGCCGCCGCGCGGCTCGTCGCGGCCAAGACTGCGCTCGACAAGACCCCGCGCGGCGACCGACCCGAACCCGCCGATTTCGGCGTGGTGCGCCAGGTCATCTCGGGGCTCCAGGGCGCGTATCAGCGGGCGGCGGTCACGCTCGAGCTCGAAGACGCCGTTCGCGAGTTCCAGGCGGCGATCGAGGCGGCGAAGCGACTGCCCGAGGCCCTCGGCGGTCGCGCGGCCTGTCTCGCCTATGCGCAGCGCGGTCTCGCCAAGACCCCGGCGCTGATCGGCGCGACGCGCGACATGGCACCGGTGCTCGGCGCTTCGATCCGGATCGAGCTCGAGGGTCTCGCCGCGCGCGACGAGACCGTGCGTGCCTTCTACATCGATCGGTGGGAGACGGACCGCGCGGCGTTCAAGCGCTGGCTGGACGAGGGCGCGTCCTCGAACGTCTCGGAGGCGGTGCTGAGCGAGCTGCGATCACGCGACTGGTCGAGCCGTCTCGCCTTCCCGGCCGTGCGCATCCCGCGTGAGGCGGCGATCGATTGCCTCCGAGCGAGTGGGCGCACGCTGCCGACGCACGCCGAGTGGTGGCTCGCCGCGAAGGGCGAGGGCAGCAAGCAGGGCTTCCCCTGGGGCGACGACTGGTCGGCGGGCGGCGTCGAGGCGCGCGAGCAGCCGCTGGAGGTGCGCGCGGACGCGCAACCGCTGCGCGTCGGTTCGCGCCGTGTCGAGGTCGCGTTCCTCGTCGGCAACGCCGCCGAGTGGCTCGCCGATTCCGTCGACGACGTGACGCAGGGCGTGGTGGCCGGCGGCGGCTTCGGTTACCGGCTCGGTGACCTGCGCGAGGCGGCGCGCGGTGCGACCTTCCGGGTCGACCTGTCGCCTCGCGATCGACGCATGCAGGACTGCGTGGGCTTCCGCGGCGTCGTGCGGCCTCACGAGCAGTTCGGCGCGGATCTGCCGAAGGATTGAGCGGCGCGCCCTTCGCCGGCGGGGGACTGCGAGTCTCCCCCGCACCGGCCGCGACCCGCGAGGACCGCGCGCCGCGCGCGCAGTCCCTCGACCCGTCGATCAGTTCTGGACGCGCTGGTTCTCGCGCAGCACGAACACGTGCTTCGTCGGGTCGATCATCTGGAGCAGGCGCGACTGCTCGTAGTACTTGCCGCGAGCGTTCGGCTCCGGCGGGATGACCTGACCCTGCTCGTCACGACGCGTCGGGTAGACGCGCACGGTCATCTGATCCTTCGTGAAGGCGACCGTGACGTCGCAGGGCGTGTAGCGGGCCGCGGTGCGCGCGTCGTCGAACTTGTCGTCGACTTCGACGAGGCACGGCACGTCTTCACCTTCGAAGTTGATGGCCTCGATGTGGAAGGTCTTGGTGGGGATCGAACCGCACGCGGCGAGCGCGCAGGTCGAGACGGAGAGAATGGTCCGAGCGAGCCAGTTCATGATCACCTCAGGCGGAAGTGGTACCTCCCGTCGCTCGGGAGAGTGTCTTCGGTGTAGGTCTGTTCGCCCGCCTGCAGCCCATCCGGGTGGACGGCCTGCACCCAGACGCGCTCGCCCTGGTCGAAGGGCAGGATCACCTTCACGGGTGCCTGGCCCTGACGTTGGCCGTTGACGTAGATCGTCGCGTTGGTCGGGTCGGACGTGACTTCGAGGATCGGGGCTCCGCCGCACGCGGCGAGCAGAGCCAACGGCGCGAGTGCGGTGAAGACGGCACGTCGCAGGTTCGGTTGTTTCATGCGTGCATCCCAGTCCTGGCGTTCCGGCGACGGAGTCTGTCGCGTCGCCGAAAGTGGTTCAAGCGCGATTCATGCGGCCGTCCCGGGCCGGTTCAATCGCGGCGCACGTAGCGGTCCTCGCGCCAGGCGAAGTGCAGCCGCAGCGGTGGGCCGGGTTGTCGCGATGCGTTCGAGCGGCCCGGCACGGTGCTCTGCAGGACTGCGAGACCCAGGGGCGCGCCGCCGCCGCCCTCGAACGCGAGCTCGAAGGAGTCGAAGCCGCCGCGACCCGCGGTGAGCGAACGCGACCGCTCGGTCCAGAGCACGCGGGGATCGGCGTCGAGCGAGCAGAGCACGAGCGTGTGGCGGTCCTCGCCCGAACCCAGCGTCTGTTTCAGGCGGACGAGGGCCGCCGGAGCGGCCGCCTTCACCGGGGGCGTCGGCGCGACGATCGGGGACGACGAGAGCGCGAGGGTGAACCCCGCCCCGCGGAGGTCCAGCAGCGCGAGGACTTCCGCGCGGTCGGCGTCACCGAGCACGACCGGCGTCTTGGATGCGCTGCCGACCGCGAGGCACGCGGGACCCTCGGTCTGGGGCACGACCCCGAGCTGCAGGTGTCGGGAGTCGACGGCGAGGTCCGCGAAGTCGACGACCTCGCGCGCTTCGACGCCGGCCGCACGAGCGAAGCGGTCCTTCGGATCGGTCATGGTGTCGGGCTCCGTCGCAGGCGGGTCGTTGCAGGCGCAGAGAAGGACGAGGCTGGCGACGACGCGGCGCGGTCGCGAAGCGCGGCTCACGCGTCCACCTGGACTTCGTTCGAGAACGCGCGGCCGTTGAGCAGCGGCACTCCGCCGACCTGCTCCGGCGAGCCGTAGGCCGAATAGACCCCGCGCACGAGGAACGAACCCTTCCCCGGGTTGGCCGGATCGCGGCCGAGCAGGGGGACGATCGTCTCGATCGGGATCTGGAGGGTCTGACGCGGAGCGAGCAGCAGGTAGGGGTCGTCCCAGGGCTCGGGGAGGTCGCTCGTGCGCGGCAGTTCCGGCACGGGGACGAACTCGAGTCCGGGCCCGCTCTCGTCCTCGACCGCGGGCGGCAGGTTCGCGACCTCCACGCGGAGGAAGTCGAAGTCCGTGGTGTTGCCCGCGAGCGGATTCCAGATCACGCAGGGGCGGTCGCCCGGGTTCGTCAGGGCGAGGCGCGCACGCGGGACCGGCCCACGCGCGAGTTCGAGCGAGCACTGGACCGCGGCTCCGCGCGCGCTGGCCTCGAGGTCGTTGGCGAGGCGGCGGAGCTCGAGTTCGAGCGGGGCGAGGGCGCGGAGCAGCGGCGAACCGCTCGTGACGACGATCTCGAAGAGGCCGCCGGCGGTCAGGCAGGACCAGTGCACGAGATCCTGGCCCGGCATCAGCTCCGCGCTGCTCTCGAGGGTCCAGAACTGGCCGTCGACGAGCGCCTTCGCGATGGCCTGGGCGCGCCATTCCTCGGCGGGACAGGACCAGACGCCGATGGGGGCGCCCCCCGCGTCGACGGCGCTGCGCCGCCGACGGCAGGTCTGCAGCTTCCCGCGTTCGAACGCGATCGTCTCGCGCCAGAGCATCGGCTCCCCGATGGTCTGATCGCGTTCGAAGGCGAAGAGGGCGCTCGGGTCGCCACCCGCCAGGTTCCGCAAGGCGTTCTCGGTGCGGTTGCGCAGCGTGCTCACGTGCGTCGTCCTCGCGGGTTCTGGGTCACTTCGACTTCACCTCGAACTTCCAACTGCGGCCGATCCACGCGTTGATCTTCTTGGCGGCTTCGTCGCGCAGGCCATCGAAATGGCGCGGGAAGCCCTTCGTCAGGTTCTGACCCATGATCGAGTCGTCCTCGATCTTCTTGCTCGCGGGGTCGATCGCACCGCCGGTGTACTCGTCATAGGCACCGAGCAGGTGGCCGCATTCGTGGGCGGCGACGCCGAGGCGGTCTTCGGACAGGTACCAGTCCGAGGCATCGGAGCGTTCCCACTCCGACGACCAGACCGCGTAGACGAGCTTGTCGCCGGCCGCGTCGCTCCAGTCGACCTTGACGTCGATGTCCCACGTGCAGCAGTTCGCCGCCTTGCTGCCGCAATCCGTGCGGTGCAGCCTGAACTTGCCGTGCCACACGCTGTGGATGTTGTCGAGCCAGGCCTTCTTCTTCTTCGTGAAGTTCTTGGGCTCGGCGAAGGACTCGGGCCAGGTCTGCGTCGCGTCGTCGCGGCCGACGTAGCTCTTGCCGTTCTTCACGAACACGAGGCTCGTGACCGTGTACTTCCCGATGTCCCGCGGCAGCTTCTGCCACTTGGTGTCGGTCGTGTTCCAGTACTTCCAGTCCGTCCCGACCTTCTTCACGAAGCCCCAGCCCTGTGCGAGCTTGTCCGCCTTCGCGTCGAAGCTGACCCACTTGCCGAGCCAGGCCTTCTTCAGCTGCAGCGTCTGGCGAACGAGGAGCTTCGTGCCGTCGATGCCGATGCGGAACGAGGCGTCCCAGCCGTAGATCCCCGAGCTCCGCTTGAAGTTCACCGCCTCGGGGGTCTTGTCGGGCACGCGCTTCACCGCGAGTGCCTGCTTCGTCTTGGCCGTGATGCCGTCGGCCGTGAGCGTGCCGGTGGCGGCGACGTGGGCCGGCGGCGACTTGCCCTTGAAGGGGAGCTCCGCGACCTTCCAGGGCAGCTTGAACGAGTCCTTGCCCTGGGCCTTCAGGTTCGCGACGACGCCGTCCTTTGGCACCTCGATCTTCGCCTTGCCCTCGACCTGTGCCGTGAAGTTCTTCGCCGTGCCGAGGAGGTTGACGGGATCGCCGCAGTAGGCGTCGGCCTTGTCCCAGGTGGCTTCGAGGCTCTTGGCGAGCTTCTTGTCCGCCGCCTGCTTCTTGCACGGCTGCTTCGCGGAGCCCGCGTTCTTGTCCTTGGCGAAGCCGGAGTCCGCGCCCTTCTTGCCGTTCGTCATCTCGGGTCGCGCCTCCCGGGCGTGGCGGGTGCGGCGCGCAGGTGCTCGAGCGCGCGCTCGTAGAGCTCGTCCATGCGGTCGCTGGGGTCAGGGAGGAGGTCGTTCTCGATCGTGGCCGAGGCCCAGGGCAGCGCCGGATCGACATCGAACTGCGGTCCGAGCATGAAGCCGAGATCGACGAAGAGACAGAGGTCTCGCTCGGAGGCGAAGCCGCGTTGCCGGCCGCGCTCGATGCTCGCGACGACCCGCGCGCGGATCGCGGCGGGCCCCAGCGAGGCGCAGGTCTCCGGGAACTGGGCGTCCACGTGGTCGATCACCCGATCGACATAGAGGCGCATCGAGCGCGCCTCGAATACCGCGAGCTGTTCGGGTCGGATGCGCAACAACGCCGTCGTCTCGATGGGAGCGGGTCCGATGGGGCGCGGACTATACTCCCGCGCCCCACGGATCGCATCGCGATCGCCGCTCGTTCCCGAGCGCCGCGAAACCCACACGTCCGACACGCGCATGACCGACGAACCCGCGGATCACGGCCCTTCGAGTCCCGGCGCGGCGGAGCGCGTCGCGCGCGACGAGCTCGAGCGCGCGCTGCGCTTCGTGCACGTGCTCGGCATGCAGTCGAAGCTCGACCTCGTCGGCATGAGCGCGCGCGTTCTCGCGTTGATCGAGGAGCTCGTCGCCTCCGGCACGCTCGACCTCCGCGCCTTCGAGGACCGCCGCCAACGCGTCGCCGAGCGCGAGGCGGCGCGGATGACCGAGGAGGGCCACGTCCGCGTCCTGGCCGATCCCACCGAGGACAAGTACGCCCTGGTGGATCTGCCGCAGATCGACTGCGAGGCGCGGCTGCCGCTGTGCAAGGCGCGCTGCTGCACGCTCGGCTTCGCGCTCTCCTTCCAGGACCTCGACGAGGGTGTCGTGAAGTGGAGCTACGGGGCTCCCTACCACATCCGCCAGCGCGAGGACGGCTACTGCGTGCACTGTGACCCCGCGACGCGTGCGTGCGGCGTCTACGAGAAGCGGCCGGCCGTCTGCCGGACCTACGATTGCCGGAAGGACGCGCGCATCTGGAAGGACTTCGAGCAGCGCATCCCCGCGGACGGCACGGACTGAGGTCCGCGCGCGGCTCACCGCAGGGGAGTGAGGCGCAGGCGCAGGAGCGGCGGTGGCCCGTCGCTGCCGATCACGACGATCTCCTCCCCTCCGCGGTGCCCGGCCGAGCGCGCGCGCACGAGCCAGCGGCCGGGAGCGAGGTTCACGATCTCGGCCCGACCCGCGGCGTCGCTGCGGGCGCGGCGCGGTTCGGCGAGGGCGACCCCGATCGCTTCCGCCTCGACCTGCAGGTCGGCGAGGCCATGGCCCGCCGGGTCCAGGACCTCGACCGACAGCGTCTGGCCGCGTCGCAGGACGACCTCTCGCGGCTCGAGCCCGGCCTGCGGCGCGACGACGCGCTCCTGTACCACGTCGTCGACGACGATCTCCCACGTGCCGCGCGGGAGTCCCTCGAACACCACGAGTCCCAGCACGTCGCTGACCGCATCACGCTGGGCGCGGCCTTCGGGGCGTCCCGTCGGTCGCAGGCGGACGCGCTCGCCCGACAGGGGATTGCCGCTCGGATCGACGAGGCGCAGTCGCGCGATCGAACCCGGCTCGGCCGTGAGCCGCACCTCGCCGCGTGGGTGCGTCGCGTTGCAGGCGACGTGCACCTCGCCGCCGTCGAATCCGGGCAGGAAGGCGCTGACCAGATAGCCCTCGTCGCAGAACGGCACGCGCTCCTCGACGAACCGCAACGTCGGCTCCGACGAGAGCAGCTTCACGGGACGCATCCACGTGCGGGGGGCGGCTGCCCCGGTCCCATCCGCGCGCGGCTCGCGGGCTTCGCGGAACACGAGGGTCACCGATCGGAAGCGCTCGAGTTGCTCCTCGGTGAGTTCGAGAGAGACCGCGATCGTGCCGTACGGATCCGCGGCGGCCGGCGGGAGCTCGTCGACCGCCCGCATCGCGGGCCGTGGCCCGATGTCCTCGGGCGTCGGGCCCTCGCGTCCCTCTGGCGCACCCGTCCGGCTCGGGACGGAGGAGCTCCGCGCCGCCGGCGCCGTCCCCGACGACGGCGCGGGGTCGTCGATCGGCGGCGGCGTCGCCGGCGATTCGCGCCGCAGCGCGAGGATCGCGGTCGTGATCAATCCGAGTGCTGCGACGATCGAGAGGAGCAGCAGCGGCGATCGACGCATGACGCGCGCCGACGGTACGCGGCGCCGGGGAGGCGTCAATCCGGCTGCGGCGCACCCTGCGGCGGCGGATACTCGCGGCATGACCAAGCCGTGCGAACACGGTGGCGCCTTCTTCACCGCCATCGGCGAACGCTTCGATCGTCTCGAGCGACGCGACCAGGTGATCGGTGCCGACGTCCTCGACGCGTGGTTCGACCCGGCTCCCGGCGTCGTCGCGGCGCTGCGCGAGAACCTCGCGTGGCTCGCGCGCACCAGTCCGCCGACGCACGGCGAAGGTCTCGCGGCCGCGATCGCCGAGGCCCGCGGCGTTCCCGAGTCGAACGTGTTGCTCGGCGCCGGTTCGAGCGACCTGATCTTCCGCGCGCTCCGGGAATTCGTGGGCCACGACGATCGCGCCGTGGTGCTCGATCCGAGCTACGGCGAGTACGCGCACGTGCTCGGCGAGGTCATCGGGTGTCGTCTCGAGCGCCTGGCGCTCGAGCGGGCGCGGGGCTTCGCGCTCGAGCCGGCGCGGCTGGCAGCCGTGCTGCGCAGCGCGCCGCGCCTCGTCGTCCTCGTCCATCCGAACAGCCCGACGGGACGGCACGTGCCGCGCGGCGAGCTCGAGGACCTGCTCCGCGCGGCGCCGCGGGCGACGCGCGTCTGGATCGACGAGACCTACGTCGACTACGCCGACCCCGGGGAGTCGCTGGAGCGCTTCGCGGCGGAGTCGACGAACGTGTTCGTGTGCAAGTCGATGTCGAAGGCGTATGCGATGAGCGGGCTGCGCGTCGGCTATCTCGTCGGACCGCGGGACGAGCTCGGCGCACTCGCGCGGATCACGCCGCCGTGGGTGGTCGGACTGCCGGCCCAGCTCGCCGCGGTGCGCGCGCTCGAGGATGGCGCGTACTACGCGGCGCGTTGGCGCGAGACCGCGGACCTCCGCGAGGAGCTCGCGCTCGGTCTCGGCGAGGCGATGCCCGGCGTCGCGGTCGTCCCCTCGTGCACGAACTTCCTGCTCGCGTTCGCGCCGGCCGAGGGCCCTCCGGTCCGTGCCCTGCTCGATGCCTGCGAGGCGCGCGGGGTCTTCCTCCGCGACGTCGCATCGATGGGCAACACGCTCGGCGCGCAGGGCTTCCGCATCGCGGTGAAGGACCGCGCGACGAATGCGCGCGTCCTCGCGGTGATCGCGGCGGAGTGGCGTACGCTCGTCGGGTCGGCCCGAGGCGGCTGAGCGAGCGCAACGGGGATCCGCAGCGGCGGAAGTCCGCGAGCGTCCCGGATCGGGGACCGTGTCGCCGACAGCCGTGACGGGTCGACGCGAGCGATGGCTATCCTCCGCGCGCCGTCGCATGTCCAGGCGGCGGCACGCTCTCCCTCCACTCCGTGCTCTCGGAACAGTGCTCATGAAGATCAGACTCGATCTCGCCGGCGCGTCGTTCGCGCTCCTGGCTGCAACGCTCTCCGCCCAGAAGCCGGGCGCGGCCCCGCAGGTGCTCGCGCAACCAGGCGACGCCACGCAGCTCGCGCTCAAGTACGGGATCTTCGATCCCCTGCTCGGCATGCCGCCGGTTCCCGAGCTGCTCGCCGCGCGCGGCGACGTCGGGCTCTTCGTCGTGCAGTTCCGCAGCGCACCGACCGAGGCCGGCCGCGGCGCGATCCGTGCGCTCGGCGCCGAGGTGCACGGCTATCTCCCGCATCACGCCTACGTGGTGCGCACGACGGCAGCGGTCGCCGCGAAGATCGCCGCGCTCCCCGACACGCGGTGGATCGGTGCGTACGAGCCGGCGTGGCGTCTCGAGCCGGCGTTGCGCATGGAGCTCGCCGCCGGTCGCGCGCTGCCGACGCAGAAGTACCACTGCGTGGTCGTCGACAAGCGCGCCGACAAGCCCGCGCTCGCGCGGAAGATCACCGCGCTCGGCGGGCGCGTCGTCGATGCGCAGGAGGGCAGTCTGCTCTTCACCGTCGAACTCGACACCGCGCAGCTCCTCGCGGCCGCGCGTCTCGACGAGGTGCTCTGGATCGATCGCTGGACGGCACCCGAGCAGGACATGAACAACGCCCGCATCCAGGGCGGCGCGAACTACCTCGAGACGCAGGCCGGCTACACCGGTCAGGGCGTGCGGGGGCACGTCTACGAAGGCGTCGAGGCGACGCACACCGACTTCACCACGCCGATGACGAACGTGATGAGCGGCGGTGCCGCCGATGCCCATGGCCACTCGACGGCCGGCATCGTCTTCGGCAACGGGACGAGCAATCCGCTCGGGCGCGGCATGGCGCCGGACGCTCGCGGCTTCTACACGAACTACGCGAGCGCCACGGCCTCCCGCAACGCGGTCCTCGGGGTCGTCGTGAACACCCACGAGTGCATGTTCACGACCGCGTCCTGGGGCGATGCGCGGACCACGGCGTACACGTCGATCTCGGCGGATGCCGACGACATCGTCTTCGACCACCGGATCCCGTGGACGCAGAGCCAGTCCAACGCGGGCAACCAGGACTCGCGGCCGCAGGCCTGGGCGAAGAACGTGATCTCGATCGGCGGCGTCGCGCACTTCGACAACTCGAACGCCGCGGACGACTCGTGGGCCGCGGGCGGTGGCTCGACCGGTCCGGCCGCGGATGGCCGCATCAAGCCCGATCTCTGCGCCTACTACGACTCGATCCTCTGCTCGGATCAGACCGGCGCCGCGGGCTACTCGGCCAACAACTGGCAGCCGGCCTTCGGGGGCACCTCGGGTGCGACGCCGATCTGCGCCGGCCACAACGCGCTCGCGATCCAGATGTACACCGATGGCGTGTTCGGCAACGCGTTGCCGGTGCCCGGGGGGACGCGGTTCCAGAACCGTCCGCTCGCACAGACGCTGAAGGCGCTGCAGATCGTGAATGCGCGGCAGTACGCGTTCACGTCGTCGAGCACGAACAACCGCCGCGAGCACTGCGGCTGGGGCTTCCCGAACCTCGCCGACATGTGGGATGCCCAGGGCAACACGTTCATCGTCGCGGAGGACGACATCGTCACGCAGGGACAGACGCGGACGCACACCGTGACCGTGCCGGCCGGTGAACCCGAGCTGAAGATCTGCATGACCTACGTCGATCCGGCGGGCAATCCGGCTTCGGCGCTCGCGCGCAAGAACGATCTCTCCCTCAAGGTCACGGCGCCGAACGGCACCGTCTATTGGGGCAACAACGGCCTGAGTGCCGGCAACTGGTCGGCGGCCGGCGGCGTGGCGAACACGGTCGACACCGTCGAGTGCGTGTTCGTCCAGAGCCCGGCGACGGGTGTGTGGACCATCGAGGTGCTCGCGACCCTCGTGGCCGAGGATGCCCACGTGGGCACGACGGCGGTCGACGCCTCCTATGCGCTCTGCGCGGTCGGCGTCGTCGGGAGCTCGAGCTCGCCGCGCGCACGCTTCACGCCGTTCGGGGCGGGATGCGTCCCGCAGGGTCAGCCGGTGCTCCCGCGGACCTTCTACGAGGTGTTCGGGACTTTCGACCTCGCGAACAGCGCGCGGCGCTTCACGCCGAACGGCAGCGGCGGCTGGAACGTGTCGACGAGCGGCGCGAGCTTCTTCGCCGGCTACGCAGGCAACCTGAGCCTGGGTGACGACGTGATCTCGCGCAACCGCGCCCTCGGCTTCGCCTTCCCGCTCGCGGGTGGCGGCTCGACGACCGCGATCGACGTGGACTCGAACGGTTGGATCGGGCTCGTCGCCAACGCGCACGCCGGCTCCGACTACACGGAGTCGCCTGCCGAGCACCTCGCGAACCCCGCGCGGATCGCGGCGCTCTGGGACGACCTGCACCCGGGCAACGGCGGCGGCGTCTACTTCGACGCGCTGCCGGGCAGGGCGGTCATCACCTGGGCGGGCGTGCCCGAGTACTCGAACACCGGCGCCAACACGATGCAGATCCAGCTCTATCCGAGCGGTGAGTTCGTGCTCGCATACGGTGCCGTGTCGGCGGCCGATGGCCTCGTCGGCTACTCGGTGGGTGGCGGTGTCCCCGACCCGGGTGCGAGCGACATCTCGAACCCGTCCGCCGGTTCGCCGGTCGCGTACGGCGCGAGCGCGTTGCCGCGTCTCGGCACCACCATCAACCTCGAGGTGAGCACGCTCCCGGCGGGTTCCGTCGCCGGCTTCGTGCTCTTCGGCGCGGTGCGGCAGTCGGTGGATCTCGGGCCGGTCGGCATGCCCGGGTGCACGCTGCTCGTCTCGCCCTTCCAGGCGATCGGCATGCCGGTCAGCGGCAGCCAGGCGATCACCTCGTTCACGATCCCCAACTCGTCGGCGCTGCTCGGTGCGGTGCTCGAGTCCCAGGGCGGCGTGGTCGCCAACGGCGTCAACTCGCTCGGTGTCCTCACCGCGAACGGCGGGACGATGGTCTTCGGCACCTGAGCCGCCTGCGGCGGGGATGGTCGCGACCATCCCCGCGCGGGCCGCGCGGTCGGGCCCGGATCACCCGGGCGCGACTCAGATCCAGTCGAGCACGCGGATCGCGACCGGGGTGAAGACGTACGGCACGAGCTGCCAGGTCGCGACCATGCCGACGAGCATCAGGATCGGCTGGGACTGCAGGTAGCCGTAGAAGGCGCCGAGGCTGCGGGAGAACAACCCGCCGAGCACGCCGGCGCCGTCGAGCGGCGGCAGCGGGAAGAGGTTGAAGATGCCCAGCAGCAGGTTGAGCGTCAGGAACGCCGACGCGATGCGCGCCGCGGCGAAGACGTAGTCGTTCGTCGGATCGACCGGTGTGACGAAGGGGCCGAGCAGCCCGCTGCCCGCGGGCCACGCATCGGCCCATCCGGCCCAGCACAGCGCCTTGAGGCCGAGGAACGCCACGGCGCAGATCGCGAAGTTCGCCAGCGGTCCGGCCGCGGACATCAACGCGGCGCGCTTGGGGAAGCGGGCCGCCCAGAGCGGATCGACCGGGATGTGCGCGTAGCCGAGGATCATCGTGCCCTCGCTCATGAACAGCACGAGCAGGGGCAGGATCACCGTGCCGAAGGGCTCGCGCTGGATGTGCGGGATCGGGTTCAGCGAGACCTGCCCGCCGACGTAGGCCGTGCGGTCGCCGCCCCAGTACGCGAACAGCGCGTGCGAGGCTTCGTGCACGACGAGGCTCACGAGGAGCACGCCGTAGAGCAGGACGATCTGCTGGTAGTCCATGATGCGGGACGCGATCGATTCACTCGTCGTCGTTGCCGTCGTCGTCGGACGCCGCGTCCGCCGATTCGAGCTCTTCGACGACCTTCTTCACGCGGAGTTCGGTGCCTGCGAGCGTCTCGCGGCACTGCCGGATCAGCGCGGCGGCACGTTCGACCTTCTCGCCCAGGACGTCGATGTCGGCGGTGCCGTTCTCGATCTCGTCGAGGATCGTCTCCAGCTCGGCTGCGGCCTCGGTGTAGCCACCGGACTCGCTCTTCTTCTTCGCTGCGGCCATGGGTTCAACTCGTCTTGGGGAGGGCGGTGACGGACGTGATGCGCGCGAGCGCTTCACCGTCGCGGAGGCGGACGGCGACGTCGAGTCCGGGGCTGAGTCGCGCCGCATCGGTCACGACGCGACCGTTCCTCGCGTCGCGCAGCATCGCGTAGCCGCGTTGCAGCACGCGCGCGGGGTCGAGCAGGCGTTGGCGGGTGCTGCAGGCATCCAGCCAGGTCGTCGCGCGTTCGATCCGGTGGGCACTGCTCGTGCGCAGGCGCTCCAGGGCGCGCTCGATGCGGTGGTCGGCGTCGCGCAAGGTGGCGAGCACCGCGAGTCGCATCCGCTGGGTGCGCTCGACGAGCGCGCGGTCGCGGTCGCGCAGCAGGGACTGCGTGCCGCGCACGACCCGTCGGGTCGCGCTGTCGAGGCCGTGACGCTCGGCGAGGAGGCGGACGTTCACCGCGCGCATCAGCTTGTGCGCGCGCGTCGCGAGCGCCGTGTGCTCCGTGCGGAGGACGCGCCGCGCGGCGTCGGCGAGCAGGCGGGTGGTGTCGTGCAGCTCGTCGAGCGTGGCGCGCCATCGCTCGATCAGGTGTGCGGCGACGGCGGTCGGTGTCTTGAGCGGCTGGGCGATCTCGTCGAGCACGCTGCGATCGCGCTCGTGGCCGATGCCGATCAGGATCTTCAGCGGGTGTCTGGCGACCGCGAAGGCGACGTCCTTGTCGTCGAACCAGGCGAGGTCGGTTCGCGAGCCGCCGCCGCGCACGATGCAGAGGACGTCGAAGCGGTCCGCGTGTCGCGCGAACCACTTCAGGCCGCGGAGCATCGTCGGCTTCAGCTCTTCGCCCTGCACGCGCACCGGCACGATCTCGATCGCAAACGCGATGCGGGACGCGCGGATCTCCTGGAGGAAGTCGTTCCAGCCGTCGGAGTCGGGGCTCGTCAGGACGCCGATGCGCATCGCGGGCACCGGCATCGGCAGTTCGAGGTTGCGCCGCTCGAGGCCGGCTGCGCGGAGCTCACGGAGGATCTGCTCACGCGAGAGCGCGAGCTGTCCCAGGGTGAACTCCGGTTTGATGTCCTCGATGATGAGCTGGTAGCGCCCGGTCTGCGGGTAGAGGTCGATCTTCGCCTCGACGAGGATCTCGATTCCGTCGCGCAGCGTGAGTCCGGCGCGCTCCAGTGCCGGGATGAGCCGTTGTGCCGTGCGCTCGAAGAGGGCGACGTCGACGTTCGCGAGGATCTTGCCGCCGCCGGGTTCCTTCTCGACGAGCGAGAAGAACAGGTGCTTGCGCTCGCGGTTCTTGTCGAGGTTGCTGATCTCGCCGATCACCTTGACCCGCTCGGGGAAGGCCTGCGCGAGCGCGGCGCGGACGCGCTCGTTGAGCTGGGCGACCCGCCATTCGCCGCCCGGCAGGTCCTGGGCCGGCGCCGCGGCGGAGGCCACCGCTCCGGGTCGCGCGCGCTTGTCCCGCTTCGTCTGGACCTCCGCCACCGCGTCGTTCGCCGCGACCGGCGCCGGGGACGTGGCCTGGGTGCCGGCGAGCACGGCGGTGACATCGGAGTCGATGTAGAAGCCGTGCCGCATCAGGGACGTGATCACCGCTTCGGCCTTGTCGAGCGGGAAGGTCCAGGCCTTGCGACCCGGATCCCAGCGTCGGCCGGGGAGAGCCTTGACCTCGTCGACGAGGTACTTGTCGTACGGGAAGCTGACCAGCAGGGTCCGTCCGTCGCGATCGAGCTCGATCCTGCCGCTCATGAGTCCGCCGATCGTAGCCGCGCGGTCAGGCGATTCCGCCGTCGAGCAGGGGAGGGAGCGCTGCCCGCGCGGCGGCCTTGCACTCGTCGAGCGAGATGCGGCGTCCGGTCGCGCGCGAGAGGTCCGACATGATCGACGGCGCGAGACCGCAGGGGCGGATCGCGGCGAACGCATCCTCGGCGACGTCGACGTTGATCGCGATGCCGTGCAGGTTGATCCAGCTCTTCAACGCGACGCCGATCGATGCGAGCTTGCGGCCGGCGACGAAGACCCCGGTGCCGTCGACCGAGGCCTCGGCCGTGAGCGCGAATGCGCCGCAGACCGCGCAGCCGAAGCGCTCGAGGGCGCGGAGCCAGGCACCCGCGTCGCGCCGGGGCAGGCGGACGATCGGATAGACGACGAGTTGGCCCGGCCCATGCCAGGTGATGCGGCCGCCGCGCTCGATCGGGACGATCCCGTCGCGGATCTCCTCGGGAGGGGTCGCGCGACCTGCGGTGAAGACGTCGTCGTGCTCGACGAACCAGACCTTGCCGTCGCTCTCCCCGCGCCGGATGCTCTCGTGGAGTTCGAGCATCGCGCGGTGGACTTCGGCGAAGGGTCGACGGCCGAGGTCGACGACGTCCACGCGGTGCGCGCGGCGCGATCCGTCTCCGCTGCTGTCCGTCGTGCAAGTCATGCTCGCGATCCTCGCCGCCTGCGTGTTCCAGTCGATCGAGCCGATCCCCTCCGTGGTGGAGCGCGGTGAGGTGGTGCGGATCGTGGTCAAGGATGCGGCCGGTCAGGCCCTCCCGGCGCTCGAGATCAGCCTCGACGCGGGCGGTCCCACGGCGCGCCGACTCGGGCTCAGCGATGCGCGCGGCGAGCTCGAGTTCGTTCCCGAGGAGTTGGGGGAACTGGTCCTGCGGGTCCGCGGGCACACGCCCGAACTCGCCGCCCCGCTCCTCGTCGTCGCGCCCCGTCCGAGGCTCGCGCTGCGGATCGTGGGGATCGCGGCCGCGCTTGCCCTGCTCGTCGGCCTCGCGCGGTTCAGACCGCCAGGACGCGCTCGACCCGCTGCTTGATCGAACGGACGTCGAGGGCGCCGACGAAGCGGTCGACTTCCTTGCCGTCGCGGAGGAACACGCAGGTCGGAACGCTCGCGATCCCGAAGCGCGTGGAGGCGTGCTCGGCCTGATCGATGTCGACCTTGTAGACCTCGAGCCGGCCCTTGTAGTCGCCGGCAACCGCATCGATGGTCGGTGCCAGAGCCTTGCACGGACCGCACCAGGTCGCCGAGAAGTCGACGAGCACCGGGAGCTTGGAGCCGCTGATCGTCGAATCGAAGTCGCTGTCGGTCAGGTTCTTGACGTTGCCCATCGGCGTGCTGGATCCCAAGTTGGAGTGTGTGGGGGGAAGGCGGCGAATTGTCGGCCGACGCCCCGGGCGTTCAAGCTTCGAGGCGTCCACGTGGGCCGGCGATGCGCGCGGCCCCCTGCCCGTGCGCTGCCGCGGTGCGCCGTCCCGTCGGAGGTCGAGAGACAATCTGTCTCTCGACCTCTGCGTGGCCGCGGATGCGGCCACCAGCAAGCATCTGAGAGCCCGTACGACGGACACTCTCTCGGGCTCTCAGCGAACCGATGCGTTCAACGCACCGAGCAGCTCGGCGACCGGCACGCCGTTGTCCGTCGCGACGCGCTCGATCGAGTCGTTCTGATCGAAGCCGCAGTGCGAGCAGCCGCCGATGTGGAAGCGCATCAGCACCATGCGCAGCGAGGCGTCGCGGCGCAGGACTTCGGCCATCGTCGAGGCGGAGGTGAAGGGACCGTCCTTGCGGGCGATCGCGGGACTGGGGTTGTTGCTGGCGTTCGGGTTGTTGCTGGCGTTCATGGGGTTGCTGTCTCCAGCGCGTGGACGCGTTCGACCATGCGTCGAGCGGCCACGCGGAAGGCCTGTGCGATCTCGCCGTGGGGATCGGTCAAGGTGATCGGCTTGCCGCGGTCACCGCCTTCGCGGACCGGGATGCCGATCGGGATCTGCCCCAGCAACGGGATGCGGAATTCGCGCGCGATGCGTTCACCGCCGCCGCTGCCGAAGAGCGCGTAGCGCTCCTGGCTGCCCGGCGGCTGGAACCAGGACATGTTCTCGACCACGCCCAGCACCGGCACGTCGATGCGCTCGAACATGCGGACGGCCTTGCGGACGTCGAGCACGGCGACGTCCTGCGGCGTGGTCACGACGACCGCGCCGGTGATGTCCGTGTTCTGCGTCAAGGTGAGCTGGACGTCCCCCGTGCCGGGGGGCATGTCGACGAAGAGCCAGTCGAGGTCGTGCCAGTCCACCTGGAACATGAACTGCTGCACGGCCTTGTTGAGCATCGGCCCGCGCCAGATCATCGGCTGATCCTCGGGGACGAGCATGCCCATGCTCATCACCTGCATCCCGTGCGCCACGAAGGGGAAGAGGCGCTCCGCGCTCCCCTCGGGCTTCCCCGTGACGCCGAGCATGAGCGGGATGTTCGGCCCGTAGATGTCGCCGTCGAGGATCCCGACGCGCGCGCCCTCGAGCTGCATCGCCGCGGCGAGATTCACGCAGACGGTGGACTTGCCCACGCCACCCGTCCCCGACGAGACGGCGACGACGTGCCGGGCGCCCGGGATCGGCTGCTTGCCGGGCAGGCCCGCGCTCTGCGGCGCGGCCTGAACGATGCGCGCCGAGACTTCGGCGACCCCGGGAACCGCCATGACCGCGCGTTCCGCTGCGGCGAGCGTGGCCTGGGCCGTCTCGCCGCTGGGCTTCACGAGCGCGAGGAGGAAACGGGCCTTGCCGCCCTCCAGCCGCAGCTCGCGCACGGCGCCGCTCGCGACGATGTCACCGCCGCGATCGGGATCGGGGACGCGCCGCAAGGCGGCGGAAAGGGACTCGGTCGAGGGCTCGGCACTCATCGTCGGCAGGTCGCGGCGTAGTCCTCGGCGGGCGGGAAGGGAAGACCCGCTCGCGATCGGCGTCGAAGCGCCGATCGGTCCGACACGCGTGGGGGCGCTGTAATATGACCTCGCACCCCGCTCTTCGAGCCCGCGCACCCAGTTCCATGTCGCTCCACACCTGCTCCGCCCCTGCGCTCCTGCTCGCCTTCCTCGCGGCGATGCCTGCCACCGCCCTCCGCGCCCAGGAAGGCGATGACGCGGTCCGCGCGCAGCAGGTCAAGGAAGACGGTGCCGACGGTAGCGTGACCGACGAGGAGCGGACGAAGGCGGAACTCGCCGGCAAGGAGGCCGGGGGTCAGCCGGGCATCATCGGTGGCCTCGACCGCTTCATGCTGCCGGTGACATCGATCGAGCCGGCGCGCATCCCACCGGGGGGGACGGGCACGCTGGTCATCACCCTGGCGCTGCGGGAGGGCGCGGTGCTCGCGGGTGCGCCCGATCTCGAGCTGCGCTACTCGCCCGCGCAGGCACCGGCACAGCTCGGGGTCTGGGCGCTCGGCGAGCCGTCGATCGGCACCGAGGAGGGCGCCTTCCGCGGCAAGCCGGTCTACGAGAACTACGCGATCGTCCGCATCCCCCTGAGCGTCGATGCCGCTGCGGCGCACGGGAAATACCAGCTCAGCGCCTCGATCATCGCCAAGCTGAGCGACCCGCGACTCGGGACCGCCCTCGGGCAGTTCCAGGGGCCCGCGATCGGACAGCTGCTGGTGGGGCCCGCCCTGCCCACGCCGCAGAAGCCGGCGGGGGGGGGCGTGGAGTCCGCGGCGGGCGTGGCACAGCCGGGCAAGGTCACCCCGAAGCCGGCGGACGACGGCTCGGTGCCGGTCCCGGTGGAGGGGGAGCGCGAGGTGGTCGCCGCGGCCGCGCAGGGCACCGGCCGGGCGGCGGTCGGTCCCGCGGTGGGATGGGATGCGCCCGAAGGGATCGATCCCCTCGAGGAGCGCGGGGACACGCTCCTGCTCTGGATCGGCGGCGGTGCCGGGCTGCTGCTCCTCCTGGCCCTGCTCCTGGGCGCCCGGCGCGGCAGGGACTGAGAGCCCGGGCGACCCGGGCTCCGCGCCTCCCTCTCGAGGCCGATCCCGGAGTTCGGAGCGAAAAGAGCACGTAATCAGTGCGGTTTTCGGAATCCCCCGGCATCCTCTCCCGCCTCGGCCGCGTAGAAGCCGCCGTCGTCCGGGACCCCCCCTCCCAGACCGTCGTGCCATGGCACTCGGACTCCGCCTCAAGCCCTCCCGCTCCCGCAGCAGCCCGCCGCCCGCCGTCGACCTGGAAGAGATCGACCGGCTGCTCGACGTCCCGGTTCCCCAGTGGGAGCGGCGCGTCGCGAAGGTCGTGCGGCAGTTCCGCCGCGAGCAGACGCTCATCGAGATCCCGCCTTCGCCGGTGCTGGCGAGCATCACGTCGTCGCAGGTCACCTGGTCGGGCCTCTTCGAGGCGCCGGTCAGGAACGTCCCGCGCCTGGATCGCGCGGGCGAGTTCCGGATGGCCCGGCGCTACGACTTCCTGAAGGCGCGGGTCCGCGACGCCCTGCAGGGCGCGGGCTTCGCCGGTTCCAAGCTCGACGAACTCGTACTCCGCCCGATCCATGCGCTGCCGTCGCCGACGCGCCGCGCGCGCAAGGGCGGGATGGAACACCTCGCGCGGTGCATCGGCGACCTCGAGCGGCTGCGCAACCTCTACGTGGAGGGTGCCCTCTACCTCGTCTTCGCGCCCGTGCGCCGCTACCGCGACCTCGGCGTCGACGAAGGGGATCTGCTCCAGGAGGGCGCAGCCTCCCTCTTCCAGGCGGTCGAGGGCTTCGACTGGCGCCGCGAAGTGCGCTTCAAGACCTACGCGATCTACTGGATCCAGCAGGCGATCCTCAAGACCCTCTACAACGCGTCGCGCACGGTCCGCATCCCCATCTGGGTGCAGAAGACCTTCCGGAAGATCAAGCGCGTCCAGGAGCGCCACCTCAGCGAGGGAGGGTCGCTGCCCGACGTTTCCCGCATCTCGGCCGAGCTCGGGCTCCCCGTCGAACGGATCGAGGAGATCCTCGCGGTGCGTCGCTTCGCCGTGAGCCTCGACGCTCCCGTGGGCATGGGTGACGACGCGACGTCGCTCGCGCAGTCGCTCGCGGACGCATCGCTCGTGCCGGTCTTCGAGTCGATCCAGGAAGGCGATCTGGGCGCGGAGATCCACACGGCGCTCGATCGCCTGCCGGAGCGCGAGCGCATGATCCTCGTGCGGCGCTATGGCCTCGGTGGACGCGAACCCGAGACCCTCGCGGAGATCGCGAAGGACCTCGGCGTGACCGCAGAGCGCGTGCGCCAGCTCCAGAAGGCGGCGATCGAACGACTGCAGGGGCCGGACGCGATGGATCGACTCAAGGCCTTCGCGTGAGCCGTACTCACCAGGCGTTCTTCCAGATCCGGACGTAGACCTCGGGTCGGCGGTCCTTCGCGATCGGGAGGATGCGCCGCATCAGCCGCACGCGCCGCATCTCGAGGTCGGCGAGGATCGGCGCGCACTCTCCCGCTCCGGACGCGACCACGTTGCCCATCGGGTCGACGACGCGGCTGTCACCCGGGAAGACGAGCTGGTCGTCGTTGCGCGTCGACTGCTCCACGCCGATCCGATTGCAGCCGACGACGAAGAGCTGGTTCTCGATCGCACGCGCCTTGACCAGACAACGCCAGTGGTCGGACCGCGCCTCCGGCCACTGCGCGGGCACGAGCAGCAGCTCGGCCTGGCGGTGGAAGAAGTAGCGCACGAGTTCGGGGAAACGGATGTCGTAGCAGATCGCGACCGACACCCTGCCGAAGCGCGTGTCGACGACGAGCGGCTCCGAGCCCGCGACGTGCTGGCGATGCTCGCCGATCGGCGAGAAGAGGTGGATCTTGCGGTACTCCCCGAGCACGCGCCCGGCGTCGAAGAGCTGGGCGCGGTTGAAGACCTGCCCGGCGTCGACGTGCGGCGCGGAGCCGACGACCATCAGGTCGAGTTCGGCGGAGAGCTCCAGGAGCCGTACCTCGGCGCGCGATGACTCGCGCAGCACCGCGTCGTCGCGCTCGGGGACGAACGAACTCGTCCACATCTCCGGGAGCACGGCGAGGCGAGCACCTTCGTCGGCTGCCCGGCGGAGCAACGCCTCGGCCGTGGCGAGATTCTGTTCGACCTCACCGCGGCGGACGTCGAATTGCACGCACGCGCAGCGCAGCCGGCGTGGATGGGAGTCCTTGGCCACGGATTCAGGATAGCCGGACCCGAGCCCGGTCCACGCACCTGCGATCGATCGGAACCCGGTCCGCCGGACGCCGGCGGATCAGCCCTTGAACAGGATGTCCTCGGTGCGACCGACCGGCTTCTTGCGCTGGGGAGGAGCCGCGTCCGCGCGGCTGTCCTCGATGAGCTGGTCGCTGGGCTTGAACAGGATCGTCTCCTTGTCGGCGACGTCGATGCTCTTGCCCGTCAGCGGGTGCTTGTAGGCGCGGCCCTTGCGCACCTTGCGCTCGAAGGTGCCGAAGCCCTTCACCGCGACCTTGCCGCGCGTGCGGAGCAGGTCCCGCACCGAGTCGAGGACCGCGTCGAGCACGCGTGCCGCCGTCCGGCGAGGCACGTTCAGCTCTTCGGCGACCCGCTCGGCGAGGATGCCCTTGTTCGCCTGACGGCCAAAGCCTTCGCCCTGGTCGTCATGGAGGTCATCTTCGTGCTCGTCCGCGAAGTTGCGGCCGACATGCCCGTTGCCGGAATCGTGATCCGTGAAACGATTCATCCTTCTTCCCTCTGATTCAGCTCGGCGGCCCGTTTGGGTCGTGTGCACGGATCCCGACCGCGGGCGCAGCCACCGCCGACGCGATCAGGATCGCTTCGGCAGGTATCTCTCGAGGGCCGCGACCACCTTCTTCAGGTACTTGGTCACGACGCTCGCGGGATACGCCTCGCAGAAGGGAGTCCGTTGGAGCACGGCTCCTTCCACCGAGTGATCCTCCGGCAGGAGTCCGAGCCAGTTGAGCTCGTTGTTCAAGAAACGCTGCGTGCAACCCTGCAGCTTCTTGAACACCTGCTCCGCCTCCTCGGGCGAGCGGACGCGGTTCACGACCATGTGCATCGGCTTGCGGTAGCCGCCCTGCACCAACACCTTCACGATGCCGTAGGCGTCGGCGATCGCCGCGAAGTTGCTCGTCGTGACGACGATCGTGTGATCCGCCGCCGCGACGAAGTCGGTGACGCCGCTGCTGATGCCGGCGCCCGTGTCCAGGATGACGACGTCGCAGTGCGGACGGAGCGCCATGATCGCCTCGACCAGGCGCGTGCGGCCGCCGTCGTCGAGGTCGGCGAGCTCCTTCACGCCACTGCCGCCGGAGATCATCTTCATGCCACCGGGGCCGTCGACGACGATCTCCGGGAACTCCGCGCGGCCGGCGAGCCAGTCGAAGAGCGTCTTGCCCGGCGCCTTCCCCGCGAGGATGTGGGCGTTCGCGAGGCCGAGGTCGACGTCGACCAGGACCGTGCGGTGACCGCGCAGCGAGAGTTCGGTCGCGATGTTCACGCTGACCGACGTCTTGCCGACGCCGCCCTTGCCCGAGGTGACCGCGATGACGGTCGCCAGCTGCTTGTTCGCAGCGCCGGGCTTGCCTTGATTGCGCATCAGCTGCGCCAGGAAGTTGACGACCTCGACCGGCAGCTTGTCCGGCTCCTGCGCGTCCAGTCCCGGAATCACGTTCCGATGCTGTTGCAGAAGGCGAGCGAGGCTCGCTTGGTCGATGCCGAGCCGCGAGGCGGCCTCCGTCGTGGTGATGCGCTCCATGTGACCGAACTCGATCTCGCTGTGAGTCCGTCAGCGTCTTTCGGCGCCTTGTAGACCGCGACTTGTGCCCGCCTCCGGTGTCGACCCGAATCCGAGACGGTGGGCCGATCCCAACGGCATGCCGCAGCGCGATTCCCGGCGCTTCACCCGCCGCGGCCGTTCGGTCGATGGCGTCTGCGACGCATGCGAACGCGTACCACGGAAGGCTCTCAGCGATGACCGAACAGGCGCGGGAACGGCGCAGGATCCTGATCGTCAATCGACCGGTGCAGAAGCGCATCGTCGCCGCGGTCGTCCTCGCGCCCACGGCGGCGCTCGCGTTGACGACGGCGGTGGTCGCCTACTACTGCCAGCGCCTCGTGGAGGAGGCGACGCTCGTCGACGTCGCGTTGCCGAGCCTCTCGCCGCTGCTCTGGTCGGTCCTCGGCTTCTGCGTCGTCTGCTCCCTCGTGATCGTGATCCGCGGCCTGCGCTTCTCGCACCACGTCGCGGGCCCGGCCTATCGGCTCTGCAAGTCGCTCGAACGGATCCGGGCCGGCGACACCGCGTTCCGCGTGAAGCTCCGCGACGGCGACTACCTCGGGGAGATCGCCGACGAGATGAACCGCCTGCTCGAGAGCATGCGGGCGGCCACCCGGACAGCGACGAGCCCGAGCGTGGGGGATGCAGCGAACGCGAACCGGACGCCGGAACCGCCGCGCGAGGACGCGCGCACCGAACCGGCCATGGCCACCGCGGGCGCGCGCGGAGAGCCGGGCTTTTCCTGAGCGGCCCCTTCCATTCGCTGGCGACGTGGCTAGCATCCCCGGCCCGACCGACCTCGGGGGCGTAGCTCAGTTGGTAGAGCGCAGCGTTCGCAATGCTGAGGTCAGGGGTTCGACTCCCCTCGCCTCCATCCGCTGGTCGAGACGCCCGGGGCGGCGCTGAAAGGCGCCGCCCCGCGTCATTTCCGCCTCGGCGTGTGCGTCATCCGGCGCGCGAGCCTCGAGGCGGTCCTCGCGCGCCGCAAGCTCGATCCCATCGCGGTCAGACCACGCGCTGAAGTTCTGCATCCGTCCATGCGGATTTAGAGATAGAATCCCGCGCCCTCGTGACCGTCGAAGCCCTTCACCGCGTCCTGCGCACGCTCGGGGACCCGACCCGACTCCGCATCCTCGCGCTCCTCGCCGAGGAGGAGCTCGCGGTCCTGGATCTGGTGCGGGTGCTCGAGCTGCCGCAGTCGACCGTCTCCCGGCACCTCGCCGTGCTCCGTGAGGCGGGCGTGCTCCGCGAGCGGCGCGAGGGCACCTACAGCTACTCGCGCTTCGAGCCACGCGCCGACGGCCCGTGGACCCAGGCCTGGGAACTCGCGCGGGCCGCGCTCGCCGACGACCCGCTGGCCGCACGCGACTCCCAGCAGCTCGAGCGCCTGCTCGAGGAGCGCGCGCTGAAGAGCCGCGCGTGGTTCGACGAACTCGGTCCGGGCTGGGATCGACTGCGCAGCGTGTTCCACGACGACGTGCAGCGCGCGCGCGCGATCGGGAAGCTCGTGCCGCGAGGCATGCGCGTGGCCGACATCGGCACCGGCACGGGGATCCTCGCGCTCGAACTCGCGCGCGCGGGTGTGCACGTGATCGCGGTCGACTCCTCGCCCCGGATGCTCGCGACGGCGAAGGACAAGCTGGGTGCGCTCGCGATGCATGACGTCGAGCTGCGCCACGGGGATGCGACCGCGCTCCCGCTGGCCGACGCCGAGGTCGATGCGGCGCTCGCCCACATGGTCCTCCACTACGTCGCTTCGCCCGGCGAGGCCGTTTGCGAGATGGCGCGCGTCGTCCGACCCGGGGGGCGCGTGGTGATCGTCGACTTCGTCGCCGACGACGACGAGCGCCGACCCGACCGATCCTGGATGCGCAGCGAGCTGGGCGTGCTCTGGGAGGGCTTCTCACCCGAGCGCATCACGCGCTGGCTCCGCGCGGCGGGACTCGACGACGTCGCCGTCGAGATCCACGAACCCGAAGCCGCGGCTCACGACCTGCCCGCGACCTTCATCGCTTCCGCTCACCGTCCGAAGAACACGGCAACCGCATGACGACCAACGTCCAAGCCCACGTCGCGCCATCCACGGCCCGCGCGCGCCTCGAAGCGATCCTCGCCGAGCGCGTCGTCGTGATGGACGGCGCGATGGGGACGATGATCCAACGGCATCGACTCGCCGAGGCGGACTACCGCGGCGAGCGGTTCGCGTCGCATGCGCACGATCTGCGGGGCAACAACGACGTGCTCGTGCTCACGAAGCCGGAGGTCGTGCGCGGGATCCACGACGAGTACCTCGCGGCGGGTGCCGACGTCATCGAAACCAACACGTTCAATGCGACCAGCGTGTCGCAGGCGGACTACCGGTTGGAGCACGCCGTGCGCGACATCAACCTCGCGGCAGCGCGCATCGCCCGCGAGTGCGCCGATCGCTGGACGGCGCGCGATCCCTCCCGGCCGCGCTTCGTCGCCGGCGCGGTCGGACCGACGAGCCGCACGCTGTCGATCTCGCCCGACGTGAACGATCCGACGTTCCGCGCGATCCGCTTCCCGGAGCTGCGCGCGGCCTACCGCGAGCAGATCGAAGCGCTGGTCGAGGGCGGCGTCGACTTCATCCTGCTCGAGACGATCTTCGACACCCTCAACGCCAAGGCCGGCATCCTCGCGTGGCGCGACGTCGTGGAGGACCGACGCGTGGACGTGCCCCTGATGGTCTCGGTGACGATCACCGATCGCAGCGGGCGAACGCTCTCCGGGCAGACCATCGATGCGTTCTGGACCTCGATCGCGCACGCGGATCCGCTGACCGTGGGCATCAACTGCGCGCTCGGGGCGGCGGAGATGCGCCCCTATCTCGAGGAACTCGCGCGCCTCGCGACCACCTGGGTCAGCTGCTATCCGAACGCCGGCCTGCCGAACGCGTTCGGCGAGTACGACGAGGCGCCCGACACCACGGCGAGTCTCCTGCGCGAGTTCGCCGACGCGGGCTTCGTGAACGTCATCGGCGGTTGTTGCGGCACGACCCCCGATCACGTGCGCGCGATCGCGCGCGCCGTCGAGGGGGCGCGTCCGCGCGCTCGTGCGGCCGAGGACGGGCTCGCCCACTTCTCCGGCCTCGAGCGATTGACGCTGCGCCCCGAGACGTCCTTCGTGATGGTCGGCGAGCGCACGAACGTCACCGGCTCGAAGAAGTTCGCCAAGCTCATCCTCGCTGCCGACTACCAGGCGGCGCTCGCCGTCGCACTCGAGCAGGTGCGCAGCGGCGCCAACATCCTCGACGTCAACCTGGACGAGGGGATGCTCGACTCGGAGAAGGCGATGCGGACCTTCCTCGACCTGATCGCGACGGAGCCCGAGGTGGCCCGCATCCCGATCATGATCGACAGCTCCAAGTGGTCGGTCATCGAGGCCGGGTTGGAGTGCGTGCAGGGCAAGGCGATCGTCAACTCGATCAGCCTGAAGGAAGGTGAGGCCGACTTCCTGAAGAAGGCACGCATCGTCCGCGACCACGGCGCCGGCGTCGTGGTGATGGCGTTCGACGAACACGGCCAGGCCGAGACCGCAGAGCGCAAGATCGCGATCTGCCAGCGCGCGTATCGCCTGCTCACCGAGCGGGTCGGCTTCCCGCCGCAGGACATCGTCTTCGACCCCAACATCCTCGCCGTCGCGACCGGCATCGAGGAGCACGCGAAGTTCGCCCTCGCGTTCATCGAGGCGACCAGCGTGATCAAGGCGACCTGTCCGTTCGCCAAGGTCTCCGGCGGGGTGAGCAACCTCTCGTTCGCATTCCGCGGCAACGACGTCGTCCGCGAGGCGATGCACACCGTGTTCCTCTACCACGCGATCCGCGCGGGGATGGACATGGGCATCGTCAACGCCGGCATGCTCGGGACCTACGACGACGTGGAACCCGAGCTGCGCACGCTGGCCGAGGACGTGATCCTCGATCGCCATCCGGAGGCCACCGAACGCCTGATCGCCTTCGCGAACCGCGTGCAGGGCGGCGGCAAGAAGCGCGAGACCGAGCTGTCCTGGCGGTGGGGGACGGTCGAGGAGCGCCTCGTCCACGCACTCGTGCACGGCGTGGTCGACTTCATCGAGGCCGACACGGAGGAGGCACGACTGAAGTACCCGCGGCCGCTCGATGTGATCGAAGGTCCGCTCATGGACGGCATGAAGGTCGTCGGTGACCTCTTCGGCGCAGGCAAGATGTTCCTGCCGCAGGTCGTGAAGAGCGCCCGTGCGATGAAGAAGGCGGTCGCCGTCCTCACCCCGCACATGGAGCAGGGCGCCGCCGGCCAGGCGCACTCGGCGGGTCGCGTCGTGCTCGCCACGGTGAAGGGCGACGTGCACGACATCGGGAAGAACATCGTGGGCATCGTGCTCGGCTGCAACGGCTACGAGGTCGTCGACCTCGGTGTGATGGTCCCCGCCGAGCGGATCCTCGACGTCGCCCAGGAGAAGGGCGCGGACATCGTCGGGCTGAGCGGGCTGATCACGCCGTCGCTCGACGAGATGGTCCACGTCGCCAAGGAGATGCAGCGCCGCGGCATGCACCAGCCGCTGCTGATCGGCGGCGCGACGACCAGCAAGCAGCACACGGCGGTCAAGATCGCCGTGGCCTATGCGCAGAGCACCGTCCACGTGAAGGACGCCTCGCGCGTCGCGCAGGTGGCGGGCAGCCTGCTCGATCGCGAACGGAAGGGACCCTACGACGTCGAGAACCGGCGGCTCCAGGAGGAGCTGCGCGACCTGCATCGTCGCCGCGTCGAGGAGCCGCTCATGCCCTACTCCAAGGCCACCGCGCGGCGACTCACGCTCGATTGGTCACACGCCGACATCCGCCGTCCGTCGTTCCTCGGCCGCCGCGTCGTCGAATCGATGCCTCTCGCCGAGCTCGTCCCGTACATCGATTGGACCTTCTTCTTCTCCGCGTGGGGGATCAAGGGCCGCGTGCCGAAGGTCTTCGATCACCCGGAGCAGGGTGCTGCGGCCCGCGAGCTCTTCGACAACGCGCAGGAGATGCTGCGGCGTCTGATCGACGACGGCGCGCTCCAGGCCCGCGGGGTCTTCGGCTTCTGGCCCGCCAATTCGATCGGCGACGACATCGTGCTCTGGACCGACGAGACCCGGACGCACGAGGTCGCGCGCTTCCCCATGCTGCGCCAGCAGCGGACGCCCGACCCGGATCGTCCCACGCTGTCGCTCGCGGACTTCGTGGCGCCCTTCGAATCCGGCCTCGTCGATCACGTCGGCGCGTTCGCCGTCACCGCCGGCCTCGGCGCCGAGGAGATCGCGCGTGCCCACCAGGACGCGCACGACGACTACTCGTCGATCATGGTGAAGGCACTGGCCGATCGGTTCGCCGAGGCCTTCGCGGAGCGCCTGCACCAGATCGTGCGCGCCGAATGGGGCTTCCCCGACCCGTCGCATGCCACGGGGGAGGAACTCGCCCGCGAGGAGTACCGCAGCATCCGGCCGGCATTCGGCTATCCCGCGTGCCCCGACCACAGCGAGAAGCCGCGGCTCTTCGAACTCCTCCGCGCGCAGGAGGTCGGCATCGAACTCACGGAGCACTACGCGATGACACCCGCGGCGAGCGTGAGCGGCATCTACCTCGCGCATCCGGACTCGCGCTACTTCGCGGTCGGTCGCATCGACCGCGATCAGGTCGAGGCGTATGCGCGTCGCAAGGGCGAGTCGGTCCGCGTGATCGAGCGCTGGCTGGGGCCGAATCTCGCCTACGACCCCGATTGATCGACGACGCCGTCCAACGCGCTCAGGTGCGCACGGCGTCGCGGATCTCGTCGAGGATCCGCTCGATGCCGGCCTCGCCGAGATCGGGGTTCACGCAGACGAGACGCAACGCGCGGCGCTCGCCGACCTGACCGTGTCCGATCGAGAGTCGCCCGGAGCGATAGAGGCGGTCGCAGACGGCCGCGCTGTCGACCCCGCGCACGCAGAAGCAGACGTTCACGGCGGCCGGCGGCTCGAGGAGTTCGAAGCCGGGGTCGGCCGCGACGCGCTCCGCGGCGAAGCGGGCCAGCGCCATCTGCCGTTCGATACGTGCGTCCCAGCCGGCATCGCCGAGGTGCTTCCACGCCGCCCAGAGCTTGAGGGCATCGTTGCGGCGCCCGCATTGGAGCGAGCGGTGGCCCGGGTCGTACTCGGCGGCGTGGGTCTGGAAGAGGTAGTCGGCGGCCTGGTCGAGACTCGCGGCCAATGCGCCCCGGTGACGCACGAGCAGCAGCGAGGATTGCAGGGGCACGCCCATCAGCTTGTGCGGGTTCCACGAGACCGAGTCGGCCAGGTCGATGCCGTCGACGCGGTGGGCGTGGGCCCGGCTCTGCACGAACGAGGCGCCCAACGCGCCGTCGACGTGAAGCCAGGCGCCATGCTTCCTCGCGAGGGCTGAGAGCTCGCGGAGCGGGTCGAAGGCCGCGCGCACGGTGGTTCCCGACGTGGCGACGATGGCGAGGGGCCGCACCCCGGCCCGCACGTCGGCGAGCAGGCGATCCTGCAGGCGATCGACACGCATGCGGCCGGCGTCGTCGACCTCGATGCGTCGGAGCGCCGTGCGCCCGAGCCCGAGGATCGCCGCGGACTTGGGAACGGAATAGTGCGACTCCGACGACGCGTAGATGGCGACGGCACCGGTGCGCATGCCCGCGTCGCGCGCCGTGGGCAGTGCGGCGTCGCGCGCCAGCAGCAGCGCGACGAGGTTCGCGAGCGAGCCTCCGGGCGCGAAGCTGCCCTCGGCCGTGGGCATGCCGAGCTTGTTGGCCATGTGGCGTGTCAGCTCGTCCTCGACGAGCACCTGGGCCCCGGCGGCCTTGAACGTGTACATCGACACGTTGCCGACGCTCGCGAGCAGCTCGGCAGCGACGGCGACGGGCTCACGGCCGCCGAAGAGCTGATTGACGAAGCGCCAGCTCGAGCTCGATGGCGTCGCGGCGAGGATCGCATCGAGCTGCGCGAGGACCTCGTGGAGCGGGGTCGGCAGCTCACCGAGGGCGAGACCCAGGCGCGCGCGCAGCTCGCGCGGGTCGAGCGTCGCGGGATCGCATGGCTGCCCCTCGCGCGCGAGCGCGCGTTCGACCAGCGGCATGACGGCGGCGAGCACGGCGCGCAGTTCGTCACCGCGGCCGGCGAGAGGCGCGAGCGAGGCGTCGTTCGTCGCCGAGGAACCCGGTGCGCTCATGCGCGCTCCCGGCGGCGCGATGCGATCCACGACCTCGCCTGCTCGCGCCACCACCACAGTCCCTCGCGATGCACGGCGAGCACGAATCCCGCGCCGAGGAACACGAGGAGCGCCAGCGCGAAGAGCAGCCCGCCGTCGCCCTCGACCTCGATCCCGAGCACGAACAGATGGGAGAAGATCGCCCCGGTGATCACGCCCGTGGCCGAGAACGCGCCGAGCGCCACGAACTGCGTGGGCCTCAGCAGGAGGAGCACGGCCGCGAACAGCTCCGCGATTCCCGTCGCGTAGCGCCCCCAGGGCTCCATGCCCATGCGCGAGAAGATCGCGACCGACTCGGGCGCGCCGGTGAACTTGAAGTACAGGGTCTGCAGGAGGATGCCCGCGACCAGCAGGCGGACGACGAGGGTGAGGCGGTGGAGTCGGGTCATGGCGCTCGAGGAACGGATCGGCGCGGCCTTACGAACGAGGCGCCGTGGCGGTCCCGACTTCTGCGATCGCCGCCGCCGCGGGTGCCTCGAAGCGCGCCCGCCGCCGCAGATCCAGGAGGAGCCTGAGAACGGCGCGCAACGAGGCGGAGCGATGCCCGCGCGCGATGTTCGAGGCACCGGTCGCGCAGGCCGCACGCCAATGCGAGCAGAGGTCGACGAGTCCCCGGATCCACGCATAGCCCGGCTGGTAGACGTGCGCCGGTTCGCCGGTGACGCCGTTGAACTCGAGCACCGCGATGGACTCCCCACGGGAGAACGCCTCGTCGGACGGAGCCCGCACGTCGAAGCGACCGAAATCGAGGCCTGCGGTGTCGCGCAGCCATTCGTCGAACGCGCCGACGAGGGCCGCGGTGCGGAGCCCTCGCGCGTCGAGGAAGGTCGCGCCGCGGCAATGCGTGCCGAGCTCGCCGAGGGTGACGCGCTCGCCGGCGGCCGGCACGTCGTCGAGTCGAGCGGATTGTCGCGCCAGGTGGAACGCCGCCATCGGCGCGGTCCGTGCGTCCGCGAGGATGAGGTCGTGGAGCGAATGGACCCCGTCGCCGGTCAACGCCGGTGGCACCTTGCGGGCGATCGAGCGGATCTCACTTCCACCGCCCGGCAGGCGCCGCCACACGACGCCGTATTCCTCGCCGCCGATCCATCGCTGCACGATGCCATCGAAGGGGCAGGACTCGAGCCAGCGGCGAGCGTGATCCACATCACGGACGACGGCGACCCCTTGTCCTCGCTCGCCCGAGTCCGGCTTCAGCACCACGGGGCCGCGCTCCAACCAGCGCTCGACCACGCCGACCCGATCGGCGAGAGGCGTTTCGCGCCGGAGCCGTGCGTACGGGGCGACCCCGATACCACGGCTGTGACCTGCGGAGAGCTGGTCGAGGATCTCGCCCTTCGACTCGAGTGCGAGACCGCCCAGCGGGATTCCCGGATTGCAGGCCGTGAACGCGAGCCACGTGCGGCGTCGCAGTGCCTCGACCAGCAGTACGATCGCGACGGGCGCATAGACCGGCGTCCGCGGCCAGTACTCCCAGCGCAGCAGCCGCGTGAGGCGGGCTCGCAGGTGGCGCCTGCCACGCCAGGTGAAGAGCAGAGGCACGACCCGAGCGGCGAGCCATCCGCAGACCAGGGCGATGGGGAGAGCGAGCCATGCGAGCCGGGCGTAATCCTCGAGGAGTGAGCCCGCGGCCGCCCCCGCTCCTGCGGCCGCGCCGACGATGGCCGGGGTCCAGACCACGGCCGCAGCCGCGAGCACCATTCCGAAACGGAACGCCGGATAGCGGATGGCTCCTGCCGCCAGATAGAGGGGCAGGCGAGTGCCCGGCAGGAAGCGCGAGGTGAACAGGAGCCTTGCACCGTGATCACGGAACGCGCCTTCGAGTCGGCCGCCGCCGAGCGGGGGCAGGCGCTTGCGCAGCCATGGCGAGCGCAGCGTCCCGAACGCGCAGGCGCGTCCCAGCGCATAGAGACCGAGATCGGAGACGAAGATCCCGAGCGCACACGCCGTGCTCGCGGTCCAGAAGCCGAGCTTCCCTTCGGTGACGAGCGCCCCGGCCGCCAGGCACGTGAGGTCTTCGCTGGCGAAAGTCCCGAGGAACAGGGCCCACGGCAGCCAGACCCCGGCTGCCGCGGTGGAGATGGAAAGGGCTCGCATGACGAACTCTGGCCGCGCCTTTACGAACCGCTCGCGGAGCCCGGTAAGAAAATCCGCGATCAATGCGTGCCCGGCATCGGCCCGTTCGCCGTGGTCCCGCAGCTCCTCACCGGAACGAACCCAGGAGGGCCTCGTATGGACGCCTCGCTTGCCGTGCCCACCCTCTCCCGCTCCGCTTCGTCCACGCCGATGAGAGTCGTCGCGGGCGACTACGAGGTCCGGCTCGCCGCGACCGAGGAGCAGGTGCGGGCGGCGCAGGAGCTGCGCTACGCCGTGTTCTGCGCCGAACTCGGCGAAGGGCTCGCGGGCGCCCATCGGATCGGTCGCGACGAGGATCGCTTCGATGCCCAGTTCGATCACCTCCTCCTCGTCGACCGCGAGTCGGAGAGCGTGGTCGGGACCTATCGCATCCAGACCGCCGCGATGGCCCACTCCGGAGCCGGCTTCTACTGCGATGGGGAGTTCGTGCTCGGAGACCTGCCGTCGTCGATCCTCGCCGACGCGGTCGAACTCGGGCGCGCCTGCATCGCGAAGCACCATCGCCGCGGCATCGCGCTCCTCGCCCTCTGGCGGGGGCTCGCGGCGTATCTGCAGCACCGGCAGAAGCGTTATCTGTTCGGCTGCTGTTCATTGACGGGGACGGACGCCCGGACGGCGGTCGTGGCTGCGCGATGGCTGCGGGACCAGGGGCACGAAGATCCGACCCTCCGCGCCCGCGTGCGCCCAGGGTTCGATTTGCCGGCCGACGAGCCGAGCGTCGCCGAGCTGGGCGCATTCCGCCTGCCGCAGTTGTTCAGCACGTATCTGCGCCACGGCGCCAAGGTTTGCGGTGGGCCCGCGCTCGACCGCGAGTTCGGCACGACCGACTTCCTCATCGTGCTCGACGTGGCCGGGCTCAGCCTCCGTCAACGCACGCTCTTCTTCGCCTGACCCCGATCCGGCACGATGTCGCCTCCCATGGCGGCATTGCGGACGACCCTGCGCGTGGGCCGGTTGGCCCTCGCGACGTTGCTCTGGTTCGCCGCGTTCGTGACCTGTGCCGCCGTGTGGCCCTCGAAGAAGCGGCGTGACCGCCTGCGCGATCGCGTGCTGCATCGCTGGTCGCGCAGCGTCCTCCGCATCCTCTGCGTGCGCGTGCAGGTGGATGGCGAGATCGGCGGTGGTGGTGGCCTCCTCGTCGCGAACCACCTCTCGTATCTCGACGTGCCCGTCTTCGCCTCGCTGCTCCCGGTCTCGATCCTCTCCAAGTCCGACGTCGCGAGCTGGCCGGTGCTCGGCTGGCTCGCCCGTGCCATCGGCATCCAGTTCGTCGTGCGCGAGGACAAGCGTGCCCTGCCGCTCGTCGCCGCACGTCTGCACGACGAGGTGCGGCGCGGCCACGACGTGCTCTTCTTCCCCGAAGGCACGAGCAGCAGCGGCGCGTCCGTGTTGCCGTTCCGCCCCGCTCTCCTCGCGCCGGCCGCCGAAGCGCGATTACCCGTGCGCCACGCGGCCATCCGCTATGCGACACCGCCGGGCTGCCCCGCCGCGAGTCTCGCCGTCTGCTGGTGGGGAACCATGACCTTCCTGCCGCACGCGCTCGGCGTGCTGCGGTTGCCGTGGATCGAGGCCCACGTGCGCTTCGGTCGTGAACCCGTGCGCGACGACGACCGCAAACGGCTCGCGAAGGCGCTGCAGACCGGCGTCGAGCGCGACCTCGCGGCGATGGCGGTCGTCGGCCCGACCGCGCCCTGAGCGTCGTCCCGGCGCTCAGCCCTCGACGAGCTCGTGCGCCATGACGAAGGTCATGTGCGCGCGGTCCTTCACGACGCCCGGGAAGCGCAGCACGCGGTTGTGCATCGCGACATAGACCCCCGGCGACATCACCTGCACCGCGAGCAGCGCCTCGGTCATGTTCTGGGGCGCGTCCGTGTTGCGCATCACGTAGGGGCGCATGGCCCCGGTCAGCACCACGGGCACGCGAGGTGTCCCCAGCAGCTCGACGATGCGGTCGCCCGTCACCGCGAGCCGGTCGGTGCCGTGCACCACGACCACGCCGTCGTGCGCGACGGCCATGCTGCCGACGGTCTGCGCGATGAGCGTGTGGTCGGCCGGGGTCATGTCGAGGCTGTCCTTGTTCATCAGCGGCACGCGGATCAGCTCGACCCCTTCGAGGCGCAGCGAGGCGAGGAGCACGTCCAGGTTGCTGAGCTCGTTCTGCAGCACCCCCTGCAATTCGTCGTAGGTCTTCTCGATCGTGCCGCCGGTCGAGACGAGGGCGATACGGCGTTTCTGGCGGTGGGTCATGCGGGGCGTGCCGGGAGCGTGGCCGTCCAGGCAGTCCCGGACAAGCGTGCGCTGCTGGGGTCGACCGCGCCGTCCGGCCGATACCAAACCGGTACTGCCGCGAGTTTCCAGGGTCCGTGCGACGGCCACGGGATCCGACTAGCATCCGCAGCCCTCGCGCGCCCCGGCTCGCGATTCCGGAGTCACTCACATGCGAACCAGTTCTCTTCTCGTGTCCATCGCCCTGACGAGCGCGCTCGTCTCGGCGCAGCAGACCGCGGCGTCGGGTCAGCCCGAGGATCACCGCTTCCAGGCGGCAGGCCTCCAGCTCGACGGCCTCCAGAACCTCTCGGAGCTCCGCGGCAAGCCGGTGCTCGTGGAGTTCTGGGGCGTCAATTGAGGCCCGTGTGTCGGGGCATCCGTGCCGATGTCCCTCAAGGATCAGGAAGCCTTCGGTGACGATCTCGCGGTCGTCTTCGTCGAGGTCCAAGGCCACAGCATCGAGGAGGTCGAGGCCTTCGGGATGAAGATGGGCTGGCTCGGCGGCAAGTCGCATTGGACGACGGAGCGCGTGGTCGCGTCGAACGCGAAGGGCATCCCGAACTTCGTCCTGCTCGACGTCGAAGGACGTCGCATCCTCGAGGGCAATCCCCTCGCGATGAAGAAGCAGATCGAGGAAGCGATCGCGGCCCAGATCGCGATCCGCCAGAAGGGCCCCGCCGACGTGGCGAAGGAGCTGAAGCCGGTCTGGCGCGACACCTACAAGGGCAAGTTCGCCGCCGCGATGCAGGCCGCCCAGAAGCTCGCCTTGAAGCCGGTGCTCGAAGAGGAGGCCGCCGCGCTGGTGGAGGCCGCAACGAAGTTGATCGACGAGATCGGTGGGCGCGCCTCGCGCTCGCTCGATCGCGTCGGCCGCCTCATCGACGGCGGCTTCTACGCCCGCGCGAGCGAGCTGCTCGCCGACGCCGACAAGAACCTCGACGGCATGCAGGACCTCGACGCGCGCCGTGCCGAGCTGCGCACCCGTCTCGAGAGCGATGAACTCGAATCCGAGCGGGCTGCCGAGAAGGCGCTGCTGAAGTTCGAGCGCGCGCTCTTCGAGAAGGGCTCCGATGCGGTGCCGGCCAAGGCGCTGCAGAAGTTCGCCGAGAAGCACGCCGGCACGAAGGCCGCGACGCGCGCGCAGCGCCTGATCGCTGCCCTCGGCGCGAAGACCTGAGCGCGCGCGGGGTCGATGCCCCGCGCCGCCGGGTGTCGGGCCTTCCCGACCCGGTCGATCAGCGCACGAGCGCGACGAGCACCGTGGCGTCGCCGCTGAGGGCATCCGACTCGTGCGCGCGCACCGCGTTCGCGCGGTAGCCGAGATCGGCGAGTCCCGCGAGGTCGCGAGAGAGCGCCTCGGTGCTCCGCGCGACGAGCACGATGCGCGGCGGTGCGATCAACCGCGCGATCGCGGCGAGGCGCGCGAGGTCGGTGCCGGCGTTCGGCGCATCGACGACGACGAGGTCGGGTCGCGAACCCGAGAGCTTCGCGAGCGCCTCGACGTGGTGCTCCGTCGACCAGGCGATCGCATCGCCGAAGCCGTTGTCGATGCCCGAGCCCTCCGCCTCGTGCGCGATCTCCGGGCGATCCTCGATCGCCGCCACCGTCGCCCCGGCGCGGGCGAGTGCGAGTGCGGTCAGGCCGTTGCCCGCGCGGAGCACCAGCGCCTTGCGCTCTGCGAGTTCGCCCGCCACGGCGACGAGGTCGGCCGCCAGGGTCGCCGCGCTCCAATGCGTCGGCTCGAAGGGCGAGCTCGGCGGCACGCGGAGTCGCATGCCGGAGATCACCTCGACGAACGGAAAGGCACCCGCGATGGGGACGGAGCGCCGCCCGAGGACGCGCTTCTGACTCTCGGTCTGGTTCACCGCGATGTGCGTCGCGCCCGCCGCCTGGGCCGCGCGCCCGAGGTCCTGCGCGTGCGCGACGCGCGAGGAGTCCGCGACGAGCGTGACGAGCACGCGCTCGCCATCGCCACTGGCGTGCACCGCGATGGCGCAGAGCCCGGGCACCTGATGGGCGCGGGCCGCCGCGACCGTCGCCTTCGCGACCGCGATCGCACGCTCGCTCGTGGCGGGACAGGAGTCCATCGCGACGATCCCCTGCTCGCGCGCCGGGAGTCCCGAGCTCAGGGCCTTGCCCTCGCCGTGCACCCGCAACACGACGCGGCTGCGCTTCTCCGCACCGGGCGGCGGCGACTGCAACGCGAGTTCGAGACCGCCCGCCTGTCCCCGCTTCAGCGCGCCGCGCACACGCTGCAGGGCCCGATCGATGCGCATCGCCGCCGGCACGTGCTGCGTGCGGCAGCCGCCGCAGCTCTGGTAGGCACTGCAGAACGGCACTGCCCTGCGGTCGTCGCCGCGATCCGATTCGATCATCGGTGCAGTATCCGAGTCGGGGGCGCGCTGGCTACCGGACTTTCCCATCGCCGTCGGCCTCGCGGATCGTCGCGTCCCGCGGCGATTCTCCGGCCCATCGGCCCCTGCGGCTTCGCCGACCGAGGCTCTTCGCTAACCTCGCCGCGCCGATGAGCACGCGAACCCTGCGGCTGCGCGCGATCGCCCCGTACTCGTTTCGGACCGCGGTCCACGGTCACGGCTGGTATGACCTGGCTCCCCACGTCTGGTACGAGGACTCGGAGCAGCTCGACACGGTGCTCGCGCTCGATGAGTCGCGTGCGGTCGACGTGCGGGTGACGGGGATCGAGGACGGGGTCGTCGTGCGGCTGATCTCGTCGACCCCTCTGGATCGCCGGAACCTCGCGCGGCTGCGCTCCGCACTGCGGCGCATCCTCCGGCTCGACGTGGACCTCGGCGCGTTCTGGACCGAATGCCGCCGGCACGAACGCCTCGCGTGGGTGCCGCGCTGCCGCGCCGGCCATCTCATGCAGTCGGCGACGCTCTTCGAGGACCTCCTGCGCATCCTCTTCACGACGAACTGCTCGTGGTCCGCGACGCGCCTGCTCTGCGCGCGCACGATCGATGCGCTGGGCCCGACCGCCCC